>JAEXHR010000356.1 GCA_023449855.1 Pseudomonadota bacterium
TCTTCGTCTCGTGGGGTGGGATTTGTGTTTATGAGACAGCGCCTGCCCCGCTGGCCGCGGCACCGGCTCCGGCACCCACGCCGGCACCAGCTCCGGCAGTCGCCCCCGCAGCGCCGCCGGTTGCCGACGCACCGCGCGACGAAAACAAGATCCTGCTGGCGCTGGCCGACGATCCCACGGTGAAATCGCTGAATAACAAGATCAGCGAGAATGCCGAGGACGTCGGCGCGCTTTACCGGCGCGGCCAGGTCTATGCCAGCAAAGGCGCCTATTTCGCTGCGCTGAAGGATTTCGACACCACCATCAAACTCAGCCCCAAGGATGTCGAGGCCTATAACAACCGCTGCTGGGTCCGCGCCGTGACCAATGATCTCCCCGGCGCGCTCAAGGACTGCAACGAGGCGCTGCGGCTACGGCCGAATTTCGTCGATGCGCTGGATAGTCGCGGCCTGGTCAATCTCAAAAACGGCCAGAGCAAGAATGCCATCACAGACTTCGATGCCGCCTTGAAGATCAACCCGCAGCTGACTTCCTCGCTCTATGGCCGCGGCCTTGCCAAGCGGCGCCTCGGCCAGACCGCCGAAGGCGACCTTGACATCAACAATGCCAAGGCAATGGACCCGGATATCGTGAAGGAATTTGCCAGCTACGGCGTGCGCTGAGACGGCGCCGCCGGTCTCCGGCAGACAAAACACAATTTTGCCAAATCGATTTGAACCGGCGCCACACAGACGGACACTATTGAACACAAGCCGGACACCAATCGTGCCGACCGGCCAGGAAAAGACTTCGGATTGAGCCACGCGCCGGTTGCGCGATCGGAAATAGGGGTGCTGTCATGTTGAGATCGTCCACACGCTTCAGCGTCAACGTCATCCGCGCCGCCTTCATCGCAGGCGCAGCCGTCACCTTCACTGCCGGCGCGGTGATCGCCGCCGAAGAGGTCACCTCCGATCAGATCCTCCGCGCGCTCGCGCCGAAGAAGCCGCTTACCCGCGGCCTCTCGATGGCTCCTCCGGCCGAGCCCGCCGTGAACGCCGCAGAAGGCAAGTTCATGGATTCCCTTCGCAACCGCAGCACCCGGTCGCTATCGATGGGCGAACGCGAACAGATCGCCACCATTGCTGAAACCAAGCCGGCGATCGATCTCGAAATCAACTTCGACTACAACTCGGCCAATATCAGCAAGCGCTCGATGTCATCGGTGCAGGCGCTCGGCAAGGCGCTGAGCAGCCCGGACCTCAAGGGCTCGACCTTCGTGGTCGCCGGTCACACCGACGCTGTCGGCGGCGAAGAGTACAATCAGGAACTCTCGGAGCGCCGTGCGGATTCGATCAAGCGCTACCTGATCGATCGGTTCGGCATCGCCGGCGCCGACCTTGTAACTGTCGGCTATGGCAAGACCAAGCCGAAGAGCGGTCTCGCGCCGACCGACCCGACCAACCGCCGCGTTCAGGTGGTGAATATGGCCAATAAGGCAACCGCCTCGTCGCAGTGATGCGCTGAGGTACACATCGCCGCTGCGGATTGCCGCATCACAGCGTTCCGGCCCTCACGGAGCGCTGTTTGCTTTGGCGATCATACACATCCCGTATAGGATCGCCCCACCCTGCCGACGCACCGCGCATTGACCGGTGCTCCGCCCTGCCAAGTGGACCCATTCGACAATGAAGGCTTCTGCCCGCTTCGTCCCGGCTCTTGCCATCCTGTCGCTGGCGACAGCTGCCGTCGCCGCCGACCCCGCTTCAAGCGGATCCCCCAATGGCGCGGTGGTGACCGTCGCCAAGGCGACCAATGCATGTTTCTCCGATCAGGTACGCGTCACCGGTTTTGTGGTGCCGCGCCGCGAAGCACAAATCGGCGTCGATACCGAAGGCTCGCGTGTTTCCGAAGTTCTGGTCAAGGAAGGCGACATCGTCACCGAGAACCAGGAACTCGCACGCGTGACGCCGCCCCCGTCGGCGAGCAATGCGCGGCCCTTTGCGGTGCCGTTACGCGCACCCGCCGCAGGCCTGATCACAACGGTGCAGACCCAGGTCGGCGCGCCGGCCTCGCCGCAGGCCGGGCCGATGTTCAAGATCGCCATCAACAACGAGCTCGAACTCGACGCGGAAGTGCCGAGCATTCACATCCTCAAGCTCAATCCCGGAGCCACCGCACGGATCAGCCGTGACGGCCACGCTGATATCTTCGGCAAGGTGCGCGTGGTGTCGCCGCAAATCGATCGCACCACCCAGCTCGGCCATGTCCGGCTGTCGCTCGCTCCCAATCCGTCGATCAAAGTCGGCATGTTCGCGCGCGCCAATATCGATGCGCGGCGCAGCTGCGGCGTCGCCATTCCACGCTCGGCCATCGAGCACTTCACCGTGCAACTGGTGAAGGGCAATGTGATCGAGACGCGCCGCGTCAAAGTCGGACTCGTCTCCGACAATTCCACGGAAATTCTCGAAGGCGTCGAAGTCGGTGACATCGTTGTCGCAGATGCCGGCACGTCGCTGCATGACGGCGACAAAGTTCAGACCATCTTCGTCGACGATCTCGACCGCTCGCGGGTGCGCTAAATGGCAATGAATATCTCGGCATGGTCGATCCGCCATCCGCTTCCCTCCATCGTCTTCTCCATCATCCTGCTGCTGCTCGGCTGGGTGAGTTTCACGAAACTCGCGATCACCCGGCTGCCAAGCGCGGATATTCCCGTGATCTCGGTGGCCGTGGCGCAATTCGGCGCCGCACCGGCCGAACTCGAAGCACAAGTCACCAAGACGATCGAAGACGGCGTCTCCGGCGTCGAGGGCGTTCGGCACATTTCTTCCTCGATTACTGACGGCCTGTCGGTAACGACCGTCCAGTTCGCGCTGGAAACCAACACCGACCGCGCACTGAACGATGTGAAGGATGCCGTCACCCGCGTTCGCGCCAACCTGCCGCAGAATGTCAACGAGCCGCTGATCCAGCGCGTGGATGTGATCGGCCTGCCAATCGTGACCTATGCGGCGATCTCGCCCGGCAAGACGCCAGAACAGCTCTCGTGGTTCGTCGATGACGTCGTGAAGCGTGCCCTGCAAGGCGTCCGCGGCGTGGCGCAGGTGGAGCGCATCGGCGGTGTCGAGCGCGAAATTCTCGTTTCGCTCGATCCGGACCGGCTGCAAGCCGCCGGTCTCACTGCCGTCGATGTCTCGCGCCGCCTGCGCGGCACCAACGTCGATCTGGCCGGTGGCCGCGCGGAAATCGGCAAGAACGACCAGGCGATCCGCACGCTTGCCGGTGCCAAGACCCTGAACGAACTTGCCGGCACCATGATCAGCCTGCCGTCCGGCGGCGAAGTGCGGCTGGAAGATCTCGGCACCGTCACCGACACCATCGCCGACCGCCGTACCTTCGCTCGCCTCAATGGCGAGCCTGTCGTGGCGCTTGGCATCAAGCGCTCGAAGGGCGCCAGCGACGTGGTGGTCGCAGAAGCCGTGCAGAAGCGCATTAACGCGCTGAAAGAATCCTACCCCGACGTCGATCTGAAGCTGATCGATACGTCGGTGGATTTCACCAAGGGCAATTACGACGCCGCCATGAGCACCCTGTTCGAGGGCGCAGCACTGGCGGTCATCGTCGTGTTCCTGTTCCTGCGCGATCTGCGCGCCACCGTCATCGCCGCGGTCTCACTGCCGCTCTCCATCTTCCCGGCTTTCTGGGTGATGGACATGCTCGGCTTCTCGCTCAATCTCGTCAGCTTTCTCGCCATCACGCTGTCCACCGGTATTCTTGTCGATGACGCCATCGTCGAGATCGAGAACATCGTGCGGCATATGCGCATGGGTAAATCGCCCTACCGCGCCGCGCTGGAAGCCGCTGACGAAATCGGCCTCGCGGTGATCGCGATCAGCCTCACCATCATCGCGATCTTCGCCCCCGCCAGCTTCATGTCCGGCATCGCCGGCCAGTTCTTCAAGCAGTTCGGCATCACCGTGTCGGTGCAGGTGTTCTTCTCGCTGCTTGCTGCGCGCTTCGTCACACCTGTGCTCGCGGCCTATTTCATGAAGGACCACAAGCACGACGATCCGCCACCGGGCCGAATTCTTCAGCTTTACCACAAGCTCGTGACTCTCTCGGTGAAGCGCTATTATCTCACGGTCCTGTTCGGTATCGGCGTCTTCGCGCTCTCGATCCTCAGCATCCAGCTCCTGCCGCAAGGATTCCTGCCGGCGCAGGACACGGCTCGCTCACTGCTCGCGATGGAATTGCCGCCCGGTTCGCAGCTCGCCTTCACGGAAAAGACCACCGAAGAGATCGTGCAGCGCCTGCGCAAGCGCCCCGAGATCAAGAGCGTCTTTGTCGATGGCGGGCGCGTGCCGCCCGGAATTTCGGAAGTCCGCCGTGCCTCGCTGATCATCAACTACACGCCAAAGGGCGACCGCAAGATCTCGCAGCGCGAGCTCGAACTCGCGATCGGCGAAGAGCTTCAGGGCGTTCCCGATATCCGCTACTGGTTCCTCGACGAAAACGGCCTGCGTGCGATCTCACTCGTCGTGACGGGGCCTGACATCAACATCGTCAGCAATGTCGCCAACGAACTGGCGACACAGATGAAGCGCATTCCGCTGATCGCCAATGTGATCTCGGAAACCTCGCTGGATCGTCCGGAGCTCCGCGTGCAGCCGCGCGCCGACCTCGCAGCACGCCTTGGCGTCTCGACCGAGGGTCTCTCCGAAACCATTCGCGTCGCCACCATCGGCGACGTCGGCCCGGCGCTGGCGAAGTTCGATGCCGGCGACCGGCTGGTGCCGATCCGTGTGCAGCTTGAGGACAGCGCGCGGTCCGATATCCAGGTGCTGGAACAGCTCCGCGTGCCCATCGGCGGCGGGCGCGGCGGCGTGCCGCTGTCTGTCGTCGCCGACATCAAGCTCGATCAGGGACCGACCAGCATCAATCGTTACGACCGCGAACGTCAGGCCACCGTGGCGGCGGATCTCGTCGGCACGGCAGCGCTCGGCGATGCCCTGAAAAAGATCTACGAACTACCCGTGATGAAGACGCTGCCGAAGAATGTCAGCGTCAAGCAGTCCGGCGATGCCGAAAGCCTGAATGAACTGGCCGATGGTTTCGCCACCGCGATCTCGGCGGGCCTGATGATGGTTTATGCGGTGCTGGTGCTGCTGTTCGGCACGTTCCTGCAGCCGATCACCATCCTGTTCTCGCTACCGCTCTCGATCGGCGGCGCAATCATGGCGCTGCTCGTCACCGGCAAGCAACTGACCACCCCGGTCTGGATCGGCATCCTGATGCTGATGGGCATCGTCACCAAGAACGCCATCATGCTGGTGGAGTTCGCCGTGGAATCGATCCGCGAGGGCAAGCCGCGCGATGTCGCCATCATCGATGCGGGCATGAAGCGTGCACGGCCGATCGTGATGACCACCATCGCCATGGCGGCAGGCATGATGCCGTCGGCTCTGGCATGGGGCGCGGGCGGCGAATTCCGCTCGCCGATGGCACTCGCCGTGATCGGCGGCCTGATCTTCTCGACCTTGCTGTCGCTGATCTTCGTGCCGGCGATGTTCCTGATGATGGACGATGTCGGCAATCTGTCGTGGCGCTTCGGCCGCAAATTGCTGGTTTCGAGCGGCGAAGAAGATCGCGGCCATCCGCCAACCGGACATGGGCAGGCTGATCGATGATCGCGTCGCATCCTTTCTCCACCCAACGGACGATCGTCATGTTGAAGCGTCTCCTGCTCGCCACCGCGCTCTGTTGCCTCGCGACACCGGGCCTTGCCGCCGACGAGGCCGATCTCGCCAAGGGCGCCACTGTCACCGTGCTGGCGGCATCCAAGCAGTGTTTCGCTGATACGGTCGATGTTTCGGGCTTGCTGCTGCCCCGCGAGGAAATCTCGATCCGACCTGACAGGCCCGGCATGAAGGTCGCCGAAGTAATGGTCGATGCCGGCGAGAATGTTACCGCGGGCCAGATTCTGGCACGGCTGACCGCGCTAGATGGCGGTTCGGTTCAGCTTCAGGCGACCGTCGCCGGTCTTGTCAGCGCCTCGACCGCAGTGGTGGGCACGATCGCTTCCGCGCGCGGCGAGGCGCTGTTCAGCATCATTTCGCGTAGCGAGTTCGATTTTATCGGCCAGGTGCCGGTCCGCGACCTACCCAAACTCAAGGTCGATCAACCCGCGAAGATCAAGGTGATTGGTATCGGTGAACTCGATGCCAAGGTCCGCCGCGTCGCTCCGTCGGTGGAGCCGAACAGCCAGCTCGGCCAGGTGGTGATCGCGCTGAACTCGCCGCGCCGGCTGATGAGCAATTCCTATGCGCGCGCGATGATCAAAACGGGAGAAAGCTGCGGCGTCGCACTGCCGCTCACCGCCATTCTCTACAGCTCAGGCGGCACGGTCGTGCAGGTGGTGCGTCGCCATCGGATCGAAACGCGCCGCGTCGAGGTCGGGCTGCTGTCCGGCGGACAGGTCGAGATTCGCGAAGGGCTCAATGAGGGCGATATCGTCGTCGCACGCGCCGGTGCCATGCTGCGCGAAGGCGACCCGGTCCGCCCCGTGACGATCAATGCGAGGAAATAAAGCGATCGCTTTCGCCCTACGACGGCGTTCGCTTCGATCGCGGTTAGCTTCCGGCGCGAGCCGTCGCGGCGGCACCGAACTTCACTTCGTCGATAAGCGACGACGACACGGCAGGCACCTGCTCGCCGTCCGAGGCGCGGGTGACGGCGCTGCGGGTGTTGGTGAACACCGCTTCGGCGCTGACCGGCTTGGCCTTCAGGCTCTTCAGAAACTCGGTCGCGAGCAGGCTGTTCTGACCTTCGGTATCGTCGGCGACCTTGCCCGGCGTTGCCGAGGTGAGGATCAGCGCCTTCTCCGGCAGGTCGATGGGCGCGAGACCGCGCGAATAGGCGCGGAAACGACGCTCATAGGGATTGCGGCGGGATGCGTCGAGCACCACTAGCTTGGCCTGGGCGCCGCGCTCCTTCATCACATCGAGCACGGTCTCGATGCTCATACCTTGGCGGCGCACATCGCGCTCGCGCCAGATCGCGGCATCGACCGGGATCATGTAACTCTGGCGGCCGACCTGCACGCCATAGCCACCGAAATAGAGCATCACGGTGCTGTCGGGCTTGATCTTGTCCTTCAAGCGCGCGACAGCGCGGGTCATGTCATCATGCGTGGCGTCTTCGATGACATCAACGTCGAAACCGTCCTGACGCAGCGCATGAGTCACGGCGCGCGCGTCATTGATTGGCTGCAGCAGCGGCGAGCCAGCATCGGGATAGTGACCATTGCCGATGACGAGAGCCAGGCGCGAACTGTTCGGCACTGTCTGCGTGGAAGCGATGCCAACGGCGGCGCGAGCGGAATCCATAACATGCTTGTTCAGCGCGGCATGGGCACCGAGCGCCAGCGAGACCAGACCGGCAAAAGCCACGGCCATGGTGATCGATCGTCGGGATACGCGAAACTGCCCTACGTGCATAACGTCGTTTCCTGCTCATCATTCACGCGCAACCATTGGTCGCGTGGACGTCTGACTAGGTTTGAAGGGATGCCGAACCAATGAGTACCAAATGTGCTCAATTTGCGGCACCGCAACCAACCCGCTGTTAACCCGTCGGGATCAACCGGGCAACGGGTAAAGGGCTCCATTTAAGACAGGGTTACTGACGCAACGGAACCTTCTATGCGCCCCCGACAATTGAATTTCCAGTTGATTCATGCTGGATTTCAAGGGCTTGCAGGCGCTAGGAGCCGTTTCGGGACACTTGGCGGCAGTCGATTTTCAAGGCGTGCGCAGACGTCGCATCGAAAGATACTCCATGACTGTGACCTATCTGGCCCGCGCCGCCTTCGAAACGCTGACCGCCCGGAGGGATGGACCGACCCTTTACGACCTCTGTGACCCCATCCTCCGCCGTTCCGGTACCGGCGACGCCCATATCATCAAATTCTACAATACCGCGCTCGGCAACCCGGCACTCCGGCCGCTGCTGCGACGGGCCGGCCTGCCCGAATTGCGCGATCCCGCCCGCTTCAAGGCCCTGCAGGACGCCCTGATCGCCGCCCGGGACAATCTGGAGCCGGATTGGCAGGCCATCGGTCGGCCAGTGGCCGACCTGCTCGACACGGTCAATCTCCCGCATCCGGCCCCGCCGAAAGTACCGGCAGCCGGTTCCGCGCCATCGATCGGCGAGATCGACGACGTCATCCGGAGCTGCGGCAGGCACCTTTTGGCCTCCTTCGAGAAAAACGGCTTCATCCCGACCTATGCCGCCTTCAACCTGATCGGTGATCCCGACATGCACGGCCGCGAGTTCCTGATGGCGCTGACCGGGCTGAATGCCCGCGGCTACAAGAACTCGACCCTGCTATTCACGCTCGCGCGCATCTTCATCGCGCGCTCCCCGGCCGGGAAACTGATCAATCCGCCCTGGACCGGCATCGCCGAGCCAATGTGGGAGCCGGTGCAGATCCGCCATCGCTCGGCCTATTACGACGCCTTCTTCACCGAGGCGCTGCTCGCATTCGGTGAAACCGGGCTATCGACCAATGAGCAGACCGCAAGATCGCGCCGCGCCATCGATGCGATGATCGAATTCTGCCTCGTCACCTCGCGCGAGGAGGTGAAGTCGCATGACGGCAACAGCGTTCATGTGATCACGGCGCTGGCGCCGCCGCCGCATCCGCGCTTCAGCCGCTTGTTCGCGCAGATCAAACAGGATCTTGGCTTCGGCATCTATGTGCCCGACTGCGACACCACGGCCTGCTCATTCTCCGCAGCGACGCAGGCCGGATCGAACGATCCCATCCTCAATCAACCTTTGCTCGACTTCTATGCCGGCTATCAGGTCCATGAGGGCGCCAATGAGCCGCTCGTCACGGTGCCGATCAACGACAACATCAGCTATGACGGCGCTATCGCCACCTGGATCGACAATCTCGCCGGCCAGCGTCCTTACGGTAACGACCTCGACCCGACACTGAATCTCGATGTGCTGGAAGTCTCGTTCCGCAACTGCACGCGCTGGCAGGTGCTGGAAACACCGAAGCGTCTGGAGACGGTGCAGCGGATCATCGGTTTTCAGCGACGGCTCGTCGAATCCGGCGCTTTCGCCGACCCGAAATCGCACATCTATTATCTGCCAGAACTCTATTGTGCCTATTTCGGCCGTTGCTACGCAGCATTCCGCGCACTGCCCGACGATGCGCAACACAAGCTCGATCCCGAAAACACATTCGAATTCATCAAGCCGCATGTTCTCGCTTATGTCGCTGACGAACTGATTGCCCGCGAGATGAACGCATTCGATGCCGCCCTCGCACTGATCGCGCTCGGCCATCTCGGCGGCGACATTGCGCTGTTCATCCCGGCGCTGCAATGCATCATCCGCAGCCACGGCGAGGGCGGCCGCAAAGGCCCGTTCAAGGCCTATGAATGGAACAAAATGAAGACACCGACCCGTATTCTTGTCGGCGGCCCCGAGGTCACTTCGGCCTTCGTGCTCATGGGCCTCGCGCTGGCAAGACATGCGATGCAGGGGCGTTGATCGGTCCGCTCGCGTGGAGTTGAGGCAATCTATCCATCGCACACTGGCGTCTGCGACGAAATGACGGCACTGTCCTCGGATTGTCGTCACGATCTTGTAATCCAAGGCCTCATGCGCATGTCTCGCCTGTTTTGTCTCGCCCTCCTCATTCTCTGTCTGCCGACACTGGCAGAGGCCGCCGATATCACCGGCGTTCCGAAAATTCGCGATGCCAATCAGGTCACGATCGGCAGCACACGTATCCGTCTCGCTGGGTCCGATGCTCCCGGCCTCGATCAGCTGTGCCTCAACGACAAGGGCGAGCGCTGGAATTGCGGTGTCGCCGCCCATGATGCGCTGGTGGCGCGGACGAGCGATAAAACCTGGACCTGCCGCGCGCAACGCACCGATCGCTTCGGCCGCACCGTCGCCAAATGCGAGACTGACGGCGAAGATGTCGCGCAATGGCTGGTGAAGAGCGGCTGGGCGCTGTCCTATATCCGCTTCTCGCATGCTTACGATGCCGACGAGAAAACCGCGCGCGACGCACAGATCGGGCTCTGGACCGGGGCCTTCGTCCCGCCGTGGGACTGGCGCGTCCGCAACAAGAAAGCCGGCACCCTGGGCGCGATCAAGCCGACACCCGAGACACTGCCGATCCTGTTTGCGTCCGCGTCCGGCGCCACGCCGCCCTCGCCGGCCTGCCGGATCAAGGGCAATGTCAATCGTGCTGGCGTCTGCATCTACCACACGCCGGAAAGTCGCTGGTATGCCAAGATAAAAATGCGCGTCAGCAAGGGCACGCGCTGGTTTTGTTCTAAAGAAGAGGCTGAAGCTGCCGGTTGCCGCGAGACTCGTCGCTGATCCGGCCCGCTTGGCGATGACATCAAGGCGCTGACGTGGCAGGGTCCGCTCGCGATTCCCCGTGGGCGAGATCTTGGACCAGCCGGACAGCCATCCCATAGCAGAGCAGCAGCGCCGCAGCCGAACCTATCGCGCGCTGCGGCTGACTCTGCTTGCCACGATCATCTATGGCGGCATCGCCTATTTGCTCCTGCCCGAACTCTGGACGCACTATGAGCACCAGAAATCGCTGGCCGGCATGCCGATGACGACCATGACGCCGCAAGGCATTCCCGGCGACCCCATCAATATCGGCCTGATCGGCGACCGGAAGGACGTGATCTGTGCCATGCACGCCGCAGGCTGGTATCCAGCCGATCCAGTCACCCTGAAGTCGTCGATTGAGATCATCGGCAGCGTGCTGCTCGATCGCCCCTATCACAATGCGCCGGTATCCCCGCTGGTCTATCTCGGCCGCCGTAAAGACCTCGCTTTCGAGAAGCCATCGGGCACCAGCCCCGATCGACGCCATCATGTGCGGCTGTGGCTGGTGCTAGAGAAGGGGCAGGAGGATCGCCCGGTCTGGCTCGGCGACGCTACATTCGACCGCAGCGTCGGCATCAGTAAATACACCGGCGCCATCACTCATCACATCGCTGCAGATGTCGATGCCGAACGTGCTTTGCTCGCCGACGACCTCGAAAAGGCGGGCATGGTAGAGGCCAAGTATCAAGTCACCGGCGTCGGTCCCACCATTGCCGGCCGCAATGGTGGCGGCGACCTCTACTACACCGATGGCGAGATCTGGATCCAGCGTCTCGTGGTCGGCTGCGCCAAGCGCAGCGAGCCGCCCGAAACGATCCCGAGCCCGGCAGCAACCGAGATCAAGGATCAGATTTTCCGCGCAGTGGCGAATGTGATCGGCCCCACATCGACACATTGAGGACGCCGCAATTTTGATTCCGCGCCGTGCCATGCGACGATGGCCAATAAATTCAACAAGGACAGAAAATGGTCGTTCGCGCAGGCCGTGAGTTTCTCGCTATCCCCGGTCCTACCACTATGCCAGACGAAGTGCTGCGAGCGATGCATCGCCCTCCGCTGGACATCTATTCCGACGCCATGGTGCAGCTCACTTACGGACTGCTGGATGATCTCCGGACGGTGTTCGCGACCAAGGGCAAGACTTACATCTATATCGCCAACGGCCATGGCACCTGGGAGGCGACTCTCACCAATGTGCTGTCGCGCGGTGACAAGATTCTGGTGCTGGAGAGCGGTCGCTTCGCCGTCGGCTGGGGCAATGCGGCGCGCCTGATGGGTGTCGAAGTCCAGAGCCTGAAAGGCGACTGGAATCGCGCCATTCGTCCGGTCGAAGTCGAGGCTGCGCTGCGGCAGGATGTCGAGCACAGGATCAAGGCTGTGCTCGCGGTGCAGATCGACACGGCGTCCGGCGCCTACAACGACATCGAAGCGATCGGCAGGGCTATCAAGGCCGCTGGTCATCCGGCGCTGTTCATGGTCGATGCGGTCGCTTCGCTCGGCTGCATGCCGTTCGAGATGGATGCCTGGGGCATCGATGTCGCGATGTCGGCATCGCAAAAGGGGCTGATGACGCCGCCCGGCCTCGGCTTTGTCGCGGCCAGCGACCGCGCCCGCGAAGTGCACAAATCAGCCGGCCTGCGCACGCCCTATTTCGACTGGACCGAGCGCGACGGTAATGAGCACTATCAGAAGCATTCGGGAACGGCCCCCGTGCATCTGATGTTCGCCCAGCGTCAGGCCCTCGACATGCTGTTCGACGAGAAGCTGGACAATGTATTCCAGCGCCATCGCTTGCTGGCCGAAGCTGTGCGGCGCGCCGTGACGGTCTGGGCGGAAGGCGGTGTGCTCAGCTTCAACATCACCGAGCCTAAGGAACGCGCCAACACCGTGACCACGATCAAGATGGCCGATCCCGCGCCGCTGCTCGCCTATTGCCGGGAGAAATGCGGCGTCATTCTCGGCGTCGGCATCGGCGATCTGCAGGGCAAGGCGTTCCGCATCGCCCATATGGGCCATGTCAACGCACCGATGATCCTCGGCACACTCGGCGTTGTCGAAATGGGCCTGCAGGCGCTCGGCATCCCGCATGGCAAGGGCGGCGTGACGGCGGCGGTCAACTATCTCGGCGAGAGCGTGGCGCCCTAGGCCTGCCGCGCCTCACCGTGATCGCGCCGCGTTTCGGGCATGACCAACAGGATAAGCAGGAAGCCGAGCGCGGCGACGCAGGACAGGCCGACAAAGGCGACCGGCGCGCCGAATTTGTCCGCCACGTAACCGGCCGTGACGGTGCTGAGTGAGGCGCCGATTCCGGTTGCGGTGCCGACGATCCCCTGCGCGAGACTGAAGCGACCGCGACCGAAAGTAATGTCGGACACGATGAGCGGGATCATCACAGCGAAAACCGCTGCGGTGATTCCGTCGAAGATCTGTACGGCAACGAGCGCGAATGGGTCGGTCACCACGGAGAACAGCAATCCGCGGATTGCGAGCGCCGTGAAGGCGGCCAGCAATAGCGGCCGCCGCCCCCACTGCTGGGCCTTGCGGCCAATCGTCGGCGAGGTCGCTGCGACAAAAGCTTGCGGAACCACGATGCAGAAGGCGATGAGCGCCGGCGCCCAATCGGCCGAGCGCGTGGTGACGACACCCGCCATCAACGGCAGCATGGCGGCATTGGCGAGTTGAAGCAGCAGCACCGCGCAGGCGAAGATCAATAGCGCCTTCTGACGCACGAGATCGCGGAAGCGGAACGGCGGGTTGCTCTTCGCCTGCTCCGCTGACTGGCCATGGGCACGTGCCGGGTCGATCTCCTGATGGCGGATGCGTGACAGC
Source organism: Pseudomonadota bacterium (assembly GCA_023449855.1). Taxonomy (GTDB): domain Bacteria; phylum Pseudomonadota; class Alphaproteobacteria; order Rhizobiales; family Xanthobacteraceae; genus Tardiphaga. Next base: position 13,243 of record JAEXHR010000356.1, read on the forward strand.
GCATAGAGCACCGGGATCGCCAGGAGGAAAGTGACGATGAACACCGATCGGCTCGACAGCAGATAGCCGCAAGTCCCCATGACCGCAGCCGCGACACCGTTGCCAAGCGACGCGAAGCGCGCATTCCGACCGAGGCGTTCGCCGATACGCGCCGGCCCGACCAGACCGAGACTGATCGCTGCAATCGCCGGGCCGAGCACGCAACTCGCCATTGCATGCAGCGTGGCCGCCGTCACGACGACCGGAAAGATCGGCAGCGCCGCATAAGCGAGTGCACAACAGGCAATGGTGCACACCGCTGCACCGGCCACGAGCCGCGTGGAACGCGCTGCATCGATGATGGCGCCGCCCGGTATCTGACCGAGCAGCGCGATGACGCCGCCGATCGACAGCACGAAACCGATCTCGACCTGCGTCCATTTCTGCGTGGTCAAATAGACCGCGACGAACGGACCAAAGCCGGTCTGCACATCGGCAAGGAAGAAGATAAACCAATCGAGGCCGCGCAAACTTTGCTTCGACGGCTCGGGCGCGCCATCCGGCTCCGACCTCTTCTCATGCGAGTCCGGCGCGATCCCGGGCGCGCAGGCGACATCTGTCACCACCTCGTTTTCGGGGCGGTGACGATCGGGAGCGCGCGTGGTCGCCTGAACGGCCAATTATCGCTCCTGCATGGTGATGGGCGGAAACTTCAGCGGCGTCAGCGTGCCCGACGCGCCGAGCACCACGATCGGCTGGTCGTCCTTGTATTCCGGCGCAGCGCGAACCTGTTCGCGCGTCAGATCGAGCGTGATGCTCGCGGTCTTGTCGGCGACATTCCAGAAATGCAGGGCAGCCCAATCGACCACGATCTTGCGCGAGCCGACGCCGAGAAACCCGCCGAAATCGATGACGGCGCCGCGCACCTGCCCGGCGCGATCGACGATGACATCGGCGATGCGGCCCATATTCTCGCTTGCGGGGCTGCGCACATCGCGGCCGAGAATGCCCTTGGCATCAAATGCATCGATCACCGTCACCGACGGCGGCTTGGCGGCAGGCGGCACTGCCGCAGGAGCCGCATCGGGTTTGGCCGCATCCTGCTTTGCTGCAACCGGCGGAGAAGCGGGCTTCACAGAATCGGTCGCTGGAGGCGGCGCGACCGCAGGCTGCGACGGCTCCGCGTCCGGCCTGGCTGCCGGAGCGGACTCCGACTGCGCGGCTTTTGCATCGGACTCAGGCGATGGCACAGGCGAATCTGCCGCGAAAGCCACGGAATTTGCGGCCAACATAGCGAGCATTCCGGCAACAAGTCGGATTGCGGACATGATAACTCCTCGCTCAAACCTGTCGCTCGCGCCAACGCACATCAGCGACGCAAACGCATCAGTGCGTCAACACGATCGAAACCCGGATCTGTCCCCGGCTGCGAAGCACTTCCAGCGACACATCTTCGTGGTGCTTGCGCAGGCAAAGATCGACGCTGGATTCGCCAAGCCGTACATCACGCAGGATGACGTGCTGCAAGAAAGAAGGCAGCCGTGGATCGCGGAAGCGAATCTCGCCGCGCTCGATGTCAAACTCGATACCGAGCGCCGCTTCCAGCAATGTGAATGGCGTTGCGCTCGCCCAGGCCTGCGGCGCGCAGGCCACGGGATAGAGCGTCGGGCCGCGGCGCTTCTCGCGCTGGAAGCCGCAGAAAAGCTCTGGCAGACGACGCAGATCCATATAGGTCGCCGTGTCGAACAAGCCCTTGAACACGGCTTCGACCGAATGCTTCAGGCCATAGCGCGCAAGGCCGAGTGCGATCAGCGCATTGTCATGCGGCCAGATCGAACCGTCGTGATAGGACATGGGATTGTAGCGCGCCTCACCACGGGCGATGGTGCGAATGCCCCAGCCGGTGAAAAAATGTGGCCGCATCATATCCGCGGCGACCATCCGCGCACGCTCCTCGCGCACAATGCCGGTGAACAACAACTGCCCTGCATTGGACGAGCGGACCACACACGGCAACTTCGCGCCGTCCAGAGCCAGCGCATAGTTGCCGATCTCTTCGCACCAGAACGCAGCCTCGAAACGGTCCGCCAGTTGCCGGGCTTCCGCCTCGAGCTGCTCGGCACGTCCTGCAAGCTCCAGCCGCAGCGCCATGCGCGCAGCAAGATGCTTGGCGGCATAGACATAACCCTGCACCTCAGCGAGCGCGATATTGCCCTCTGCAAGTTTGCCATCGGCATGAAAGATCGCGTCATACGAGTCTTTCCAGCCCTGATTCTGCAGCCCCTGCTCGGTCGCGCGCTGATATTCAACGAAACCATCCCCATCGGGATCGCCGGGCCCATCGATCCATTTCAGCGCAGCCTCGATAGCCGGCCATAGTTCGCGCAGCACCTCTTCATCGCCGGTGCGCTCGACATAGAGACCGGCCAGCAGCACGAAGAGCGGCGTGGAATCGACACTTCCATAATATTGCGCGAATGGTACTTCGCGAAGCGCCGCCATTTCGCCGCCCCGCATTTCGTGCAAAATCTTCCCAGGCTCGGCATCATTGAGCGGATCGACATCCCTGGCCTGAAATGCCGCCAGCCGCGACAGCACGCCTTTCGCCACCCGCGGATCGATCCAAAGCATCTGCAGCGCAGTGATCAGGCCGTCGCGACCGAATGTCGTCGAATACCAGGGAATGCCGGCATAGGGATAACGCCCCTGCGGCGTGTTGGTCATGAGGATGTTGAGATCTCCCATCGCCTGACACAGCACCTCATTGAAGATGTCGTTCGAGGTCTCGATGGTGGTCGCGCCCTTGCTGAAATTGCGCATCTCCCGGCGATGCGCCAGCAAGCCGCGGAGAAACGGCACCGGCTTATGATCGACGCCGACATTGCAGCTTGCAACAACGAAGAGCGACGTCACTTCCTGCGGCGCAAGCGCGAAATGATAGGTCGCCTTGTTGGCCGATAGCTGCGTCGGCCGCGGGTCGAAATGCATCATCGTGCGTAACAGCTTGCCGTCGAGCCCGGTATATTCCAGCGCGACATGGCTGGGATCCACGAGCCGGCTTGTCGCAACACCGCGATGCTTTCGCTTTTCACCGCGGACCTCGAACAGATCGGCGAAATCGTTGTCGAAACACAGCGTGAGATCAAAGCTGGCACGCTCGTTCCCGTGATTCTGCAGGCCGATGCGCTGATAGGCAGCGCCACGCCACAGAAAGACGGTGCGCACGATATGCAGCATATCCTTCTGCAGGACAATCCGCCCGTTGCGATAGATATCCGGATTGGTGAGATCGATGGTGAGCGATGAATTATCGTCGCGCAGATTGGAGCCGAGCAGGAGCGGCTGAACGTCGTTCAGAGCGAGTTCGAGGCGCGCCAGATAGCGTGTATCCATGTTGAAGAGGCCATCGGGGCCACCGGCGGACGCGCCGATGTCGCCGTGACTATCGAGCACAGCGAAAGTGTCGTCGTGTTTCAGCGCGCGCCGCGGCCGCGACGCTGGGCCGGTCATCGGAATGTAGAACGGCGATTCGACGATCTTTTGATCTGCTAGCACACCACGCTTGGCAGCAGCGACTTCGACGGGCATGGATGACCTCGACCAGTTGAATGGACATGGCGACACGCATGCGGAAACGCATCACGCAGACTAGCTGAGTCGTCAGGCCGCGTGTGCGGCAAGACGGCTCATTTCCTGCGTCACGAGTTCGCGATACGGGCCTTGTCCCTGCATCAGGATGTCCGGTTTACCGTCCTCGATGATCTTGCCGCTACGCAGCACGACCACGCGGTCGAAATTGCGCAAGGTCGCCAGGCGATGCGCGATGGCGATCACCGTGCGGCCGCGCATCAGACGCGCCAGCGCCTCGCGGATCGCTTCCTCCGACTCGCTGTCGAGCGCAGCCGTAGCCTCATCGAGCAGCAGGATCGGCGCGTCCTTGAGGAAGGCGCGCGCAATGGCGATGCGCTGGCGCTGGCCTCCCGAGAGCTTGACGCCACGATCGCCGACCATGGTGTCGAGCCCCTCCGGCAACTGCTCGATGAAGTCGCAGCGCGCATCGATGGCCGCTTGCATCACCTCATCGTTCGTTGCGTTCGGACGGCCGTAACGAATGTTCTCGAGGATCGAGCGATGGAACAGCGAGATATCCTGCGGCACGACCGAAATGGCGTGACGCAGACTCTGCTGTGTGACGCGCGAGATATCCTGACCGTCGATACTGATATTGCCGTCCTGCACATCATAGAAGCGCTGGAGCAGAACGAACAGGCTCGACTTGCCGCCGCCGGACTGACCGACAAGACCGACACGCTGTCCGGCATTGAGCCGCAGCGTGAACTTGTCAAACACCCTGTGTCCGCCGGGATACTGGAACGCGATGTTGTTGAAAGCAATCGCCGCGCCCGACTTTACCAGCGGCTCGGCCTCCGGATGATCGCGCAGCTCATGCGGCACAAGCAATGTCGCAACAGCCTCCGACAGGCGTGCGACGTGCTGGGTGACGTCCACCAGAGCAACAGCGAGATCGCGCGTGGCATGGAGGATGGAAATGCCGAGCGTGCAGATCAGCACCACTTCGCCGGTCGATGCCCCACCGCGCTGCCAGAGCATGATAGCCCAGCCGAGAAGACCGATGGTCAGCACCACGGTAATCGCCGCGTGGACGAGGCGCAGACGTTCGAGATAACGCAAACTGCGGCCACGCGCGTAGAGTTCGCGATCGACGGTGTTGTCAAAGCGCTTGTGCTCGAAGCTCAATCCACAGAAGGCACGAACGAGCGGCAGGTTGTTGACGACATCGACCATTTCGCCATCGACGGACGCCGCCTTGTCGGCAAAATCGTTGTGCAGGCTTTTTCCGGACGCCGCCATCTTGAACATCAGCACGACGACGGCGCCGGCAATGACGGTCAATCCAGCAGCCATCGGCAGGCTGACGGTGCCGATCAGCACGATCGCAGCGAACGTTGCCACGATTGGCGGCATCACGTTCCAGATGAACATGTTCTCGATCGTGAAAACCGCATTCGACGTCGCCGTGATCCTGCTGGTCAGCATGCCGGGAAGACGGTCGGCGAAATAGTTCGGTGCATGTCCGGTAAGATGGCGGAAGATATCGCGCCGGAGATCACCCGTGACATTGACGAATGTATAGCTGGCGATCCAGCCGGCGACACGCCACAGCAGCATGTCCGCAGTGATCAGTGCGATCAGGATACCGAATGCCCACCAGATCACGGTTCCGGCATTGGACGGGCCTGCCGAAAGACCGTCGACCAGATTCTTGATCCCGTATTGCGTGCCGACCGAGCAGGCAACTGCACCAAGAATGGCTGTCACGATAATGGAATGAGAGAGCGCCCGCTTCCTGATGTATCGCATCACGAAGGCGAAAGGGCGGTGCGCATATCCGGAGAGACAGTCCATGTGCGTTACTAAACCCCTTGAACAGCAACGATAAGACAAACGGACAGCTCAGCCCGCAAACGATAGCGATGCATCGCGAATTCCCCACGCTCTCGCCTTTTCAGCGCAACAATCGACCTGCATCACTGGTTCCGAAACTGAAAGAGCGTGATGGCAGCAGCAAGACGACAGTGTGGACGAAAGTCGCAGATCAGTAAGGAACTTCGCAGCTGCGAGAACGTTCCCTCGCCTGGCAAAGCCGGCGCCTTCAACGCTTTCGGATCGTTAGCCCTTCACTTCCAACATGGGAGATATGTAAATGCGCATCGCGCAAGTGGCTCCACTAACTGAAGCTGTTCCGCCGAAACTCTATGGCGGCACTGAACGTGTTGTGCATTGGCTGACTGAAGAACTTGTCGCGCAAGGGCATGACGTCACGCTTTTTGCCAGCGGCGACTCGCAAACTACCGCCAAGCTCGATGCCGGCTGGCCGAAGGCGCTGCGCCTCGATGGTTCGGTGCGCGATCCCAATGCATTGCATATGGAAATGCTCGAACGCGTTCGTCAGAAGTGCGACGATGGCGAATTCGATGTCCTGCATTTCCATCTCGACTACTATCCGTTCTCGCTGTTCTCCCGGCAGCCGACACCGTTCGTCACCACGCTGCACGGTCGTCTCGATCTGCCGGAGCATCAGCCGACCTTCACGACATTCTCGAAGATTCCGGTCATATCGATCTCAGATGCTCAGCGCCGTCCGGTTCCGCAGGCGAACTTCATCAAGACGATCTATCACGGCCTGCCCGAAACCCTGCTGACGCCGCAGAACGTCAAGCCGAGCTATCTGGCGGTGCTGGGCCGCATTGCGCCGGAGAAAGGCGTCGATCGCGCCATCAAGATCGCCATCCGCGCCGGCATTCCGCTGAAGATCGCCGCCAAGGTCGATCGTGCCGACGAGGAATATTACGAAGCCGTGGTGAAGCCGCTGATGGATCATCCGCTGGTGGAATTCATCGGCGAGATCAGCGATCGCGAAAAGCCGGAATTCCTCTCGGGAGCCTATGGCCTGTTGCTGCCAATCGATTGGCCGGAACCGTTCGGCCTTGTGATGATCGAGGCCATGGCCTGCGGCACACCGGTGATCGCGTATAATCGCGGTTCGGTGCCGGAGATCATCGATCAGGGCCTCACCGGCTTCATCGTCGAGGACGAACTGAGCGCCGTGAACGCAGTGGGGCGTCTCGCAGACATGGACCGCAATGCGATCCGCAAGCATTTCGAGAAGCGGTTCAGCGCGCGTCGCATGGCGCAGGATTATGTCGAAGCCTATCGCAGCCAGATGGAGCAGAAGATTCAGCTTCGGCTGGTCAGCAGCGCCGAGTAACCCGTGCATATCTCGAACACTGGAAAGAGCGGCCGCGAGGCCGCTCTTTTCTTTTGAGACGATCCTTCCCCAGGACTCTGGCAGCTGAACGAGCTCTCGCGTGACGATGGAATGGACTGCGACCTTCGGTCGCGCCATAAATACCGGGTTCCCCTGCAGCCCGATAGGTCCCCATGTCCGCCGTCGCTCGCTTCGAAGTCATCCTCCTCCTGATGGCCGTCATCGTGGGGCTCGATCTGGCCGCAAGACGTCTGCAATTGCCTCCGCAGCCGCATTGATCCTTGGCGGCATAGGCCTCGCACTGATCCCTGGCACACCCGATCTCGAAATCGATCCTGAGCTCGTTCTGGTGCTGTTCCTGCCGCCGCTGCTGATGTCGAGTGCCTGGTTTACGTCCTGGCGCGATTTTCGCGCCGATTTGCGCATCATCCTGCAGCTCGCAGTCGGCGCGGTGTTCTTCACGACGCTCGTCGTCGGCGTGGTTGCGCATCTGGTGATACCCGACCTGCCTTGGGCCGCCTGTTTCGCGCTCGGCGCAATCGTGTCGCCACCCGATTCCGTCGCCGCGAAGGCTGTGCTGCAGAAAGTCGCGTTGCCTCACCGGATCATCGTGTTGCTGGAGGGCGAGAGCCTCGTCAACGACGCATCCGGCCTTGTGTTGCTGCGCTTCGCCGTTGCCGCAGCGTTGACCGGCTCGTTCAGCGCCGGCGCTGCGACCGTCAGCTTCTTCACCGTCGCCATCGGAGGCCTGATCGTCGGCGTGGTCTTCGCGTTCGGCGCGATGCTAGTGATCAAGCGCATCAGGGAGATCGATCTCGCCATCGCCTGGACCTTTCTGGTCGCCTGGCTTTCCTACATCGCGGCCGAAAAGCTGCATGTCTCCGGCGTGCTCTCCACGGTCGCCTGCGGCATGATCCTCGGCTGGAAGCAGCACGAATTATTCGGCGCGGCACTTCGTACCCGCGCCACCGCAACGTGGAGCGTCATTGTTTTCGTGCTGGAATCGCTGGTCTTCATCCTGATCGGCCTGTCACTGCGCGGCGTGCTGCACCGCCTCGGCGGCACCGATGCACTAATCGCCATGGCGCCGGCGACAGCCGCGATCATTGCCGCGGTCATCCTTGCGCGCTTCGCATGGATGTATCCCGGCACATATCTGCCGCGGATGTTGATGCCCCGGCTGCGCGCCCACGATCCCGCGCCGCCATGGCCGGTGCCGTTCGTGATGAGCTGGGCCGGGTTGCGCGGCGTGGTCAGCCTCGCCGCTGCGCTGTCATTGCCGGAACAGTTTCCGGGCCGCGACATGATCCTGGCCATCACCTTCGCCGTCATTCTGGTGACGGTCCTGATTCAGGGCTCGACACTGGCGCCGCTCGTCCGACTATTGATGAAGGGTGACTACACGGTCCATCATCATTCCACGCTCAGTGAAGCGCAGGCCCGGGCACGTGTCGCCGCCGCGCAATTTGCCGCCATCGAGAAAGCCTCGCGCAATGAAGATGGCACCCACCGGCATCCGCGGCTGTTCGAGCAATACACCTATCGGAAAGGCGCGGCGGCACGTTATGCCGAGGAGGCGGAAACGCGGGCCTCGCATCGGATCGACCATTTCACCACGGTACTTGCCGCCATCGAAGCCGGCCGCAAAGAGCTCTTGACAATGCATCGTGCGGGCGAAATCCACGACACCGTGTTGCAGAGCATCGAGGAAGGGCTCGATCTCGAAGAAGTCAATGCAAGGCGGCATATCTGAGGGATGCTGACGCTTCCCTGCGGCGGTCGCAGCCTTTAATCTTCGGCTGCAACATCAACACAACACGCGCGACCAGCGCGCGGCGAACGGGAGAAAACCCATGAGACTTCAGGGCCTGTCCACCATCGTCACCGGCGGCGCATCCGGCTTCGGCGCCGAGATCGCCCGTTCCTATGCGCGCGAAGGCGCCAAGGTCGTGATTTTCGATCTGAATGCCGATGGCGCCAAGAAGGTTGCGAGCGAGATCGGCGCCAGTGCCATCGCGCATGGCGGCAGCGTCGCCAGCAAGGCTGATGTGGATGCCGCCGTGAAGCTCGCGGTCGATACCTTCGGCAAGCTCGATGTGGTCGTCAACAATGCGGGCTGGACCTTCCGCAACAAGCCGATGCTGGACGTGACCGAGGAGGAGTTCGACCGCGTCTTCGACGTCAATGTGAAGGCGATCTTCCTGATGACCAATGCCTGCGTGCCGGTCATGAAGAAGCAGAAGAGCGGCCGCATCATCAATATCGGCTCCACCGCCGGCGTGCGCCCGCGTCCGGGCCTCACCTGGTACAACGCCTCCAAGGGCGCGGTGAACCTGATGTCGAAGTCGATGGCCGTGGAGCTTGCGCCCGACGGCATCCGCGTCAACTGCATCGCGCCTGTCATCGGCGAAACGGGCCTGCTGGAAGCTTTCATGGGCGTGCCGGATACGCCGGAAAACCGCGCCAAATTCATCGGCACGATTCCGCTCGGCCGCATGTCGCGCCCGTCGGATATCGCCAATGCCTGTGTCTATATGGCGAGCGAGGAAGCTGAGTTTCTCACCGGCGTGATTCTGCCGGTCGATGGCGGGCGAACCATCTAGGGAAATTCGTAAACCATCTAATCCGGTGAGATTCGATTCACCAAGTCCCTTAAGCAGTTCAGCCCAGGTTCATGCGATGATCCCTGCATGATCGAGGGACAAACCTCGGCAGGGAAGGCGTCAGGGTCAGGCCGGTCAACGGCCTGGCCCCGCTCTTTGGGGATCATCATGGCAGCAAAGAAAAAAGCGGCTCCGCGCAAGAAGGCGGAGACCTTTGAACCCGTTCATCCGGCTTTCGCCGTCCTGCGCACGGCCACCCGCAGCGTCGTCAATATGGCGATCGTCAGCGCCGCCTGCGGCACCACGCTGCTGACCTTGATGGCTGCGTTGAAATTCCAGCTCGCCTAAGCGCCCTTCATCTCGTTGAGAAGTGTCGGGATCAGTTCCGACACCGTGGGATGCACCGGAACCGCCCATTGCAGTTCGGTGTAATCGGCGCCGGCATTCATGATGTCGAGAATGCCGTGGATCGCTTCGTCGCCTGAGGTGCCGAGGATCGCCGCGCCGAGAATCTTCTTGGTCTCCGCATCAACGACCACCTGCATCTTGCCGAAGGTCTCGCCCTTTTCCACCGCGCGGCCGACATGCTTCATCGGTCGCTCGCCGATCAGCAGCTTTCTGCCCGTGGCCTTCGCCTGCGAAGCTGTCATGCCGACACGCCCGAGCGGCGGATCGATGAACAGCGCATAACCGGGAATGCGGTCGCTGACCTTCCGCTTCTGACCATCGAGCAGATTGGCGGCGATGATCTCGAAATCGTTGTAAGCCGTGTGCGTGAAGGCACCACGACCATTGCAATCGCCCATCGCATAGATGCCCGGAACGTTGGTGGCGAGGCCGTCATCGACCTTGATGTAGCCGCGCTCATCCACGACTACACCGGCCCGATCCAGATCGAGATCGTCGGTATTAGGCCGGCGTCCCACAGCCAGCAGCACGTCGCTGCCGATCACCTCCGGCGCGCCCTCGCTGCAATCGACGCCGACGGCAATGCCGTCCGGATGCGGCTTGAAAGTGATGCATTCGGCGCTCGTCCGAACATGAATGCCTTCGGCTTCCAGAATCTCGCGGATCATCCCGGAAATGTCGGGGTCCTCGCGGGAGACCAGACGTGGTCCTTTCTCGACCACCGTCACCTCGGCACCAAAACGGCGATACATCTGCGCAAATTCGAGACCGATATAGCTGCCGCCAACCACCACGAGATGTTTCGGCACGCGGTCGAGCTGCAGCATGCCGCTATTGGTGAGATACGGCACGTCGTTCACGCCCGGGAAATCCGGCACCACTGGACGGCCGCCGACATTGATGAAGATCTTCGGTGCCGTCAGCAGCTCATCGCCGACACGCACCGTGTCTGCAGTTTCGAACCTCGCATGGCCATCGAGGACCGTGCAGTTATTCATCTGGCGCAGCCAGCTTTCGACGCCGTTGCGCGAATCCATGATCACCTTGTCGGCCCGCGCCTTCACGCGCACCATATCGATACGCACGGGTGCATCGATCATCACACCATAATCCGCACTGCGGCTCGCGAGATGGGCAGCATAGGCACTCGCCACCAGTGTCTTGGTCGGTTTGCAGCCGGTATTGACGCAAGTGCCGCCGAACAAATGGCGTTCGATGATCGCGACTGTCTGCCCGGCGGCAGTCAGGCGGCCCGCAAGTGGAGGACCGGCCTGGCCGGCTCCGATAATGATGGCGTCGAAATTGCGTGCCATGTCGAAGCAAGCTCCAAAAGGATGCAGAATTTAATTGCAGACCATATCGGCACAGAATGCGAGCGAGAAGACGGCGCCTCGCCCTGCTCAAGCAGCGGCCACGGCAAAGCCGATACGTGGAAAATGAACGGCCACCACGCCGACCTCCGGATCATCGCGCCGGATCACGACGCGCTCGCGATTGGCAGCAAGACATGTGCCTCTCACGGAATCGAATCCCCAATCGGTCGGCGTCACCGTCAACGGCGTCCCGATCGGCCATTCAGATTCGGCATTGCTGACGGATTCCGGGTCGGCAGCGCGAGCCACATCGAGCGCTGCATCCGGTGTCATCGTCTCGCCGCTGCCATGTCCGAAGGTGGCGATACGGTCCATCCATGCCAGCACACCCGGATGGTCGGACAGGCCCTCGCCCTCACCGAGATTGCCGCGCGCATACCACAGCGGGTGATATACGGCGGCATCCGCCAGCGAAGGCTTCTCGCCCAGGATGAAAGGACCGCCATCGGCAAGACATTGATCGATCCATGTCAAATGATGCCGAAATTGGTCTCGTAACGACGGCACGCGCGAGCGCATCTTTTCGCTATCCCAGCCATCGAATTGACCGGCGGTGAATACCGCACGATCCGCATGCAGTTCCGGCGGAAAACGATCGCCGTTGAGGCCGAAAACGAGACCGAGCGAGGTTGCGAACAAGGCCTGGTCGGCCCAGCCCGCGATCATGTCGGCACGGCCGCGTGTCTCTTGCGGATACAATGGGGGATCGGGAAAGCGCTGCTCGAGCTCCGCGAGAATGAGCCGCGTATCGCAATAGATATCGGCATCGACCTGCAACACGGGAATGCGGCGATAGCCGCCGGTCAGCGGCACGAGGTGCGGCTTCGGGGCCATGCGCGGCTGCTCGACTGAGCACCATCGCAGGCCCTTCAACCCGAATGCGACCCGGACTTTCTCAGCGAATGGCGAACGCGGATAGTGATGAAGAATGAGTCCCCGATGAAGGACAAGATCCCGCGCTGCCACGTCGAGAAGTATCCCTCGGTCAGTGTTTTGTCGCCGACGGCGCGTCCTGCATCGCCTCGAATTCGGCGAGCGGATAGACGAGGCCATCGGGACTCGTGATCTCGATGTCCCAACTGCCGTCTTCCAGCAGCTCCTTGGCTTTCTTGACGGCGCCCGCAGCGTTGTCGCGGCGGAGTGATACGGTGCCGGACGTGTCAGTCCCTTTGACGAAGAAAGGCAAGTTCATCCTCCTTCTGCAAATCTACTGTTCGCGGCGTCATCGCCGCGTCACACGATATCTGATCACAAGCGGATGCGTAGCGCCAGCAACTTGGAGGCGATGGCGACGCGGTAACTTCAAACTTTCGCGCGCTGCGACGCCGGCCCCGTCAAAGCGAAGAAAGTCAAAGCACCGACGGTCAAACATACCGCCATGACGATCAACACGGCTGGGAGCCCGAAATAGGCTGCGACGGGGCTGGTGATCGATTGCATCACCGCCGTCCCCAGGAAGAAGGCCAGATTGGCCGCGGACAACGCCTTGCCGATATTCTCGGGCGCAACGGCTTGACGGACCATGGCGTAGACGAGCGGCTGCATCGACACGAGGAAGCCGAACGTCACCAGCAGGATGCTATCGACAGCCACCGGCATCAGCGGAATACCGAGCAGCCGCGCCAGCGGATAGCCGGGAGCGCCGAGCGCCATCGTGAGCAACAGGACGGCGGCAATGAGATGCACGCCGAGCAGCAGTGCGCGCCGATGACCAAACCTGCGATCGATGACGCCGGACACCGCCGGCGCCACCACCAGCGCCAGAGTGAACAGCAGCAGCACATTGCCGGCCTCGATGCGCGACAGGCCCTTGACCGTCATCAGCCAGGGCCCTGCCCAGAGCCCGCGCAACACGAGCTGCATCGCCAGCGAAACGAAAGCGAGAATGATGATACCGCGCAGCGCCCGCGAAAAGGCAAGGCGCAACACCGAAGCCATTTCGGCACCGAGCGCTCGCTGCTGACCTTCCGGCCGCACAGTCGGCACGATCACTGCAATCAGACCAGCCACGACGACAGCAGCAGCGGCGGCGGTCCAATAGCCGGCGCGCCAGCCCCATTGCTCGACGATATAGGCAAGCGGGCTGGCCGACAGCAGCAGACCCGAATTGCCGAAGGACAGAATGACACCCGACCACAGACCGAATTGCGCCGGCGTCAGCCGCTTGGCGGCGAGTGTAATCGGGCACATCAGCATGCCCGATGTCGCCATGCCGATCGCGGCCTGCGAGACGAAGAAGGACCATGGCCCGGTCGAGAAGGCAGCGATCGCCGCACCGGCGATGGTGCCGGCAAACAGCACCAGCGACACCGAGCGGATGCTGTAACGATCCAGCGCAACGCCGATCGGGATCTGCAACATGGCGAAAAAGAAATGATAGGCGGAGGTCAGCGCCGCCAGCGTCTGCGGCGTCACGCCGAGATCGGGCGCCATCACGTCGATCGCCAATGCCGGCGTCGTCCGCAGCATGTTGGACAGCACGTGCCCGCAAGTGAGAATGAGCAGCGCAGCCATCAGCGCCACGCTCACGCGTGGTTCGGCAGTTTCAGGCTTTACGGGAGACAGAGTTTCGGCAGCGGTCATGATGACGCTCGCCTACGAAAAAATGTCGCAGGCTACAACCACCACGAAAGCCGTGGCGGTCATGCATGGCCGATGCTGCGCTGCAGCTAAACCGCAGCGACGATCTTCACCGGCACCGATTTATAGGCCGGCGTACCCGAGCGCGCATCATGCTCGTCGAGTGCGACCAGCACATTGGCTTCGGGATAATAGGCTGCGATCGAGCCTTTCGGAATGTCGTAGGCCACCGCCGTGAAGCCGCGCATGGCGCGCTTCAGACCGCCGGACGCATCCAGCACCACATCGATGACATCGCCATGGGCGAGGCCACGACTGGTGAGATCCTCGGCATTGACGAAGACAATGTCGCGACGTCCGGTGATGCCGCGATATCGGTCGTTCATGCCGTAGATCGTGGTGTTGTACTGGTCGTGGCTGCGCAATGTCGTCAGCGTCAGCGCATGCTGGTCGGCCCCGTCCTCATAGACGCCCGGAAACACCAGGAACTGGGCCTTGCCGCTGTCCGTCAACCATTCGCGTTCCGACGCGGCATTGCGCAGGCGGAAGCCGCCGGGCTTCTTGATACGCTCATTGTAGTCCTTGAAGGACGGAAATACCCCCTCAATGGCATCGCGGATCTTGTTGTAGTCGGCGACGAGGTCTTGCCAATCCACCTTGGTGTTCGGCAGCGTGGCGACCGCAATGTCAGCCACGATGCGCGCTTCAGAACGCAGATGCTCCGACGCCGGCTGAAGCCCACCACGCGAGCCGTGCACCATGGACATCGAGTCCTCCACGGTCACGAGTTGCTTGCCGCCCGCCTGCACGTCGATCTCGGTGCGGCCGAGGCAGGGCAGGATGATCGATTCCTTCGCGATCAGAAGATGCGAGCGATTCAGTTTGGTAGCGATATGCACGGCGAGATCGAGGCTGCGCATCGCCGGATAGGTCACTTCCGGATCCGGCATCGCGACCGCAAGATTGCCTCCAAGCGCGACCAGCGCCTTGGAGCGGCCATCACGGATGGCCTTGATCGATGCGACCGCATCATGCCCATGCGCCCGCGGCGGATCGAAGCCGAACACCCGCTTGATGCCATCGAGCAGGGCGTCGTTCGGCACCTCTGTGATGCCGACGGTGCGATCGCCCTGGACATTCGAGTGCCCGCGCAGCGGCGAAATGCCGGCGCCGGGTTTGCCGAAATTGCCCCGCAGCAGCAGCAGGTTGGCGATGTGCTGTACATTCGCCACGCCATGGCGGTGTTGAGTGATGCCCATGCCGTAATTGATGATGACACTCTTCGCGCTGGCATAGATGCGGCCGAGATTCTCGATCTCGGCGCGCGTCAGGCCCGACGATTTTTCGATCGCTTCCCACGAGGTGGCCGCGAGATCAGCCAGCAGATCGTCAATGCCTTCGGTGTGTTCAGCGATGAAGGCGCGGTCGAGGATATCCGCTCCGCCGCTTGCACGACTTTCGGCATCGAGCGCCACCACTGCCTTCATCATGCCCTTGAGCACCGCGAGGTCGCCGCCGACCTTGATCTGGTAA
This sequence comes from Pseudomonadota bacterium, assembly GCA_023449855.1. Lineage (GTDB taxonomy): Bacteria > Pseudomonadota > Alphaproteobacteria > Rhizobiales > Xanthobacteraceae > Tardiphaga. The sequence continues at coordinate 28,509 of JAEXHR010000356.1, forward strand.
TAGACCGACGACAACTGCGTCGCATGGCCTGTCAGCATTTCCGACGGATGCTGCGGCGAGATGAAGCGTTCGAGCCCGCGCTCGCGCAGCGGATTGATCGACACGATGGCCGCGCCGCGCTTGGCGCAGGCACGCAGCGTGTTGAGCATGCGCGGATGATTGGTGCCCGGATTGTGACCGATGCAGAACACGGCGTCGGCGTGGTCGAAATCCTCCAGCGTCACCGTGCCCTTGCCGATACCGATGGATTTCGGCAGACCGACACTGGTCGCCTCGTGACACATATTGGAGCAATCGGGGAAATTGTTGGTGCCGTATTCACGCACGAACAACTGATACAGGAACGCCGCTTCGTTGGAGCAGCGGCCGGACGTGTAGAATTCCGCCATGTTCGGGTCAGGCAATGCGCGCAGGCCGGCACCGATCCGGGTCATCGCATCTTCCCATGAGATCGGGAGGAACTTGTCGCTCGCTGCATCATAGGCGACCGGATGAGTCAGGCGCCCCTGGTTCTCCAGATCGTGGTCGTGCCACTGCCACAGCTCGCTCACCGTGTGCTGCGCGAAAAATTCCGGTGTGGTGCGCTTGGCCGTCGCTTCCCACGACACCGCCTTGGCACCGTTCTCGCAGAATTCAAACGACGAGGTATGCTTCGGGTCAGGCCATGCGCAACCGGGACAATCGAACCCGGCAGGTTGGTTCATGGTCAGAAGCCCGCGGGTTTCATCGACAACCGCGAGCTGGCTACGCACCACATCCGCCACCGCCTTCAGAGCGCCCCAGCCGCCGGCGGCGCTGTGATACTCGCCGACGCCTTCGACCTTTTTCTTGACCAACTCAGCCATCGCGAGCCCTTCCGATTCCCGGCCCATATGGCCGCCGTTATTCCGCCTCGTAGCACTATTCGCTGCGTTGCAGCGAATAGACTTTCTCAACTTTGATTGACCGGCGGTGCCCGCGTATTGAACGATGCGCTTGTCGAAACATAATCTTCGTACCTATCGCCCGATTGATTTCTTGAATGGAGTTCGGATGTCCTCGTCGCTGTTCGCCCCGCTGCAAGTCGGCCCTTTCACGCTGAGCCACCGCGTCGCCATGGCGCCGCTGACCCGCATGCGCGCGGAGAAATCATCGCTGGCCGCCCGCGCTCTCAATGTCGAGTATTACGCACAGCGCGCCAGCCAGGGCGGCCTCATCATCGCCGAGGCCTCACAGGTGATGCCGGAGGGACAAGGCAGCCCGAACACGCCGGGCATCTATTCGAAGGAACAGATCGTCGGCTGGAAGCAGGTGGTCGATGCGGTGCATGCGAAAGGCGGCATCATCTTCCTGCAGCTCTGGCATGTCGGCCGCGCCTCCCATTCGTCGCTGCAGCCCGGCGGCAAGCTGCCGGTCTCGGCCTCGGCAATCGCCATCAACGCCACCACGCGCATCGCTTCCGGCGAAACTGTCCCCTATGAAACGCCACGCGCACTGGAAACCAGCGAAATCCCTGACATCATCGAGGCCTACAGGCAGGCCACACTCAACGCCCCCGAAGCGGGCTTCGACGGCGTCGAGGTGCATGGCGCCAATGGCTATCTGCTCGAACAGTTCCTGCAGACCCGCAGCAATGAACGTACCGATCAATATGGCGGCTCCATCGAGAACCGGGCGCGTCTGCTGCTCGAAGTGACAAAGGCCGTAATTGACGCCTGGAGCGCCGATCGTGTCGCCGTGCGGATCTCGCCCTATGGCGTATCGAACGATTCCGGCGAAGCCGATCCGATGCCGCTTTACACTTATGTGGCCCGCGAACTCGACAAGCTCGGTCTCGCTTATCTGCATCTGGTCGAACCGCGCACCAGCGGTGTCGGCCGCGCCGAAGTGTTTCACGAGAATGTGCCAAAGGCTTATGAGCTGTTCCGCCCGCTCTGGAAGGGCGTGCTGGTCACCGCCGGCGGCTTCGACGGCGCTTCCGCCGAGGAAGCCGTGTCATCCGGCAATGTGGACATCATCGCCTTCGGCCGCCCCTTTATCGCCAATCCGGACCTGCCGGCGCGCATCAGGCTGAATGTACCGTTTACCCCCTATAACCGCGCCACCTTCTATGGCGGCGAGGAGAAGGGATACACGGATTATCCATTCCATCAGGCCGGCTGATTTTGGCACGCCATTCCCGGCGGATACGCAGAACCACGGCTTCCCCCGCCGTGGCCCTGTGTTAATTTGCCGTCATGAACGTTCAGTCCAAGATCGCCATCAGGCACTCCACCTGCCCGCATGACTGCCCCTCGGCCTGCGGGCTCGACATCGAGGTGATCGACGGCCGGTCGATCGGCCGGGTGCGCGGCTCGAAACAACAGACCTACACGGCTGGCGTCGTCTGCGCGAAAGTCGCGCGCTATGCCGAGCGCATCCATCACCCCGAACGGCTGATGTATCCGATGCGCCGCACCGGCCCCAAAGGCTCCGGGCAATTCGCGCGTATCACCTGGGACGAGGCACTGGACGAGATCGCCGCCAGGTTCGACGAGGCCGAGCGCGATTTCGGCGCGGAATCCGTCTGGCCCTATTACTATGCCGGCACCATGGGCCTGGTGATGCGCGACGGGCTCAATCGCCTCACCCATGAAAAGAAGTATTCGCGCTTCTACGGCACCATCTGTTCCACCATTGCCTGGGCCGGCTTCGCTGCCGGAACCGGCAAGATCGCCGGCGTCGATCCGCGCGAGATGGTGAAGTCGGACCTGATCGTGATCTGGGGCACCAATCCGGTCTCCACACAGGTCAATGTGATGACCCATGCGACCAAGGCCCGCAAGGAACGCGGGGCGAAGATCGCGGCCATCGACATCTACGACAACGACACCATGAAGCAGGCGGATATCAAGATCCTGCTGCGCCCGGGCACCGATGGCGCCTTCGCCTGCGGGGTGATGCATGTGCTGTTTCGCGACGGCTTTGCCGATCGCGCCTATCTCGAGAAATTCACTGACGCCTCGCCCGAACTGGAAGCGCACCTGGCCACGCGCACGCCTGAATGGGCGTCGAATATTTGTGGCGTGCCGGCCGCCGAGATCGAGGCCTTCGCGCATCTGATCGGCAACACACCGCGCAGCTTCTTCCGCCTCGGCTATGGTTTCACCCGCAGCCGCAACGGGGCTGCACAGATGCATGCCGCCCTCTGCATCCCCGCGGTGACCGGTGCCTGGCAGCACGAAGGCGGCGGCGCGTTCTTCAACAATGGCGCGATCTGGAAATTCGACAAGACACTGATCGAAGGCCTCGATGCCATCGATCCGAAGGTGCGGCGCCTCGACCAATCCAGAATCGGCCGCATCCTCACCGGTGATGCTGATGCACTGCAAAACGGCCCGCCGGTGAAAGCGATGCTGATCCAGAACACCAATCCCATCACCGTCGCGCCGGAGCAGGCGCTGGTGCGCCAGGGCTTTATGCGCGACGATCTTTTTGTGGCCGTGCATGAGCAGTTCATGACCGAGACGGCCATGATGGCCGATCTCGTTCTCCCCGCCACCATGTTCATGGAACATGACGATCTCTATTACGGCGGCGGCCATCAGCACATCTCTGTCGGCGCCAAGCTGATCGACGCTCCGGAAGAATGCCGCTCCAATCATGCAGTGCTGCAGGGACTCGCTGCACGTCTCGGCGCCACCCATCGTGGTTTCGCCATGACGTCGCGCGAGATCATCGACGAGACGCTGAGGTCCAGCGGACGCGGCGGCATCGACGAGCTCGAGACCGATATCTGGCGCGACCTGCAGCCGGATTTCCGCGCGTCTCACTATCTCGACGGCTTCGCCCATGCCGATGGCAAATTCCATTTCAAGGCCGACTGGGCCAACGTGCCGCTCGCCAATGCCGGCCTGATGGGCGCATGGGAAGACATGCCATCCTTCCCCGACCACTGGGCTGTGATCGAGGCGATCGACGAGGCACATCCGTTCCGGCTCGCCACCAGCCCTTCGCGAAGCTTCCTGAATACGAGCTTCAATGAAACGCCGTCATCGCAGGCCCGCGAAGGCGCGCCTACGGTAATGATCCATCCGGTCGACGCCGCCGATCACGGCATCGCCGATGGCGACGCCGTAATGCTTGGCAATCCGCGCGGCGAGACCACGCTGACCGCGCGCGTCTTCGACGGCGTCAGGCGCGGCGTGCTGATCGCGGAATCGATCTTCCCGAACAAGTCCCATCTCGGTGGCCGCGGCATCAACATGCTCACCGGCGGCGAAGCCGTGGCGCCCTATGGCGGCGCCGCGTTTCACGACAACAAGGTGTGGGTGAAGAAGGCGTAGGCCAACAATGCACGCAACCGTAGGGCGGATTAGCCGAAGGCGGAATCCGCCGGCCGAGTGAATGTTATGAGGAC
>JAEXHR010000234.1 GCA_023449855.1 Pseudomonadota bacterium
ACTGGGGCCGCGCGGCATCGATGCCGCGGCGGTGCGCGCCTATCTGGAGAAATGCCCGGGCGTTGCGCAGGTACATGACCTGCATATCTGGCCCATGAGCACGACCGAGGTCGCCCTCACCTGCCACCTGGTGATCCCGTCAGGCGCGCCTGGCGATGCCTATCTGATGGATATATGTGCCCGGCTCAAACACGACTTCGGCATCGAGCACACGACGATCCAGATAGAGACCGACCTGAATTCGGCGTGTGCGCTAGCGCCGGAGCATGTGATCTAGCGTATTCCCCTCACTCTGCCCTCATCCTGAGGAGCGCGCATTCGCGCGCGTCTCGAAGGATGGCGGCACGCTCCGAGCCAAGTCATCTCATGGTTCGAGGCGCGCGCCGAGCGGCGCGCTCCTCACCATGAGGGACGGAGTTGGGCCGAGAAGCGGAGTTACTTCACGTAGATATCCTTATACGTCTCGCGCAGGACGTTCTTCTGCACCTTGCCCATCGTGTTACGCGGGAGGTCGTCAACGAAGATCACGCGCTTCGGCATCTTGAACTTGGCGATCTGGCCATCGAGCGCCTTGATCACCGCAGCCTCATCGATCGCCGTCTTCTTGTCCGTCACCACGACAGCCGTGACGCCCTCGCCGAAATCCCCATGCGGGACCCCGATCACGGCGCTCTCCACCACGCCCGGCATGGCATCGATCTCGCTCTCGATCTCCTTCGGATACACATTGAAGCCGCCGGAGATCACCAGATCCTTGCCGCGGCCGACAATGTGGACGTAGCCCTTGCCATCGATCTTGCCGAGATCGCCGGTGATGAAGAAGCCGTCGTCGCGGAATTCCGACTTGGTCTTTTCCGGCATGCGCCAGTAGCCCTTGAACACGTTCGGGCCCTTCACCTCGATCATGCCGATGGTGTCTTTCTCGAATTCCTTGCCGGTCTCCGGATCGGTGACACGCACGGAGACACCGGGCAGCGGGAAACCGACTGCGCCGGGGACACGCTCGCCGTCATAGGGATTCGAAGTGTTCATATTGGTTTCGGTCATGCCGTAACGCTCGAGCACCGCATGGCCGGTGCGCGCGAACCACTCGCGATGCGTATCGGCCAGCAGCGGCGCCGAGCCGGAGATAAACAGCCGCATGTGGCTGCAGGTGTCCTTGGACAGGTTCGGCGACTGCAGCAAGCGGGTGTAGAAGGTCGGCACGCCCATCAGCACGGTGGCGCGCGCCATCAGTTGAATGATGCGCTCGGGATCAAGCTTCGGCAGGAAGATCATCGCCGCGCGTGAGAACAGCGTGACATTGCTCGCCACGAACAGGCCGTGGGTGTGATAGATCGGCAGCGCATGAATCAGCACGTCATCCTTGCCGAAACGCCAGTAATCGACGAGCGACAGTGAATTCGATGCGAGATTGTCGTGGCTCAGCATCGCGCCCTTGGAGCGGCCCGTGGTGCCCGACGTGTAGAGGATCGCGGCGAGATCGTCATTGCCGCGCGCGACAGTGGCGAAATCCGGCTTCTCCTTTTCGGCCGCATCGGTCAGCGAACCCTTGCCGTCCGCGCCAAGCGTTTCCACCTTCGCACCGACCTTGGCAGCGATGGCCTCGATGCCTTCTTTCTTCGCGGGATCGCAGACCACCAGTGACGGCTCGGCATCGGTGATGAAGTAATCGAGCTCGTTGAGCGTATAGGCCGTGTTCAGCGGCAGATAGACGGCGCCGGCGCGCACGGTTGCGAGATAGAGCACGAGGCCCGGCACGGACTTTTCGGTCTGCGCAGCCACGCGGTCGCCGGGCTTCACGCCGCGCGCCACCAGCACATTCGCCATCTGCCCCGCCAGAGCAACGAGATCGCCATAGCTGATATGCTTGCCTTCCGGCGTCTCGATGGCGAGGCGCGACGGATCTTCAAGCTTGGCGAACAGGCGGGAGAACAGATTCATGGCATTCACACATGGATTGGAGGAGCCAGACAATCGCACCGATACCGAAGCTGCGATTGCGTCAAATTGTCCGCTGTCTCTAGCAAGAACGGGCTGCCCTCCGCAACGCGCGCACAAACGCAGCGCGTCGTCGAAAGTTTCAGGATTGGCAAAAAATATAGCCTGAAACCGGCCTGTAGCGGTTGCGTAGCTCGGCCATCGACGACGAACACCGCCTTGCAGGCGAACGGCGTCGAGAGCCTTTCAGCGCACCGGTGCAGATGCACCGGCCCTCAATGAACCTCGGGAGACGATCCATGCTCAAGCGTATTGCACTTCTGTCCGCCGCAGCCTTCAGCACCCTTGCCATCACCGGCGCCGTGCTGGTTCCCGCTCAGGCCAAAGACAAGATGATGAAGAGCGAGATGTCCGGCGAAAAGACCGTGATGGTCGGCGGCGCGCCGATGTATCCGTCGAAGAACATCGTCGAAAACGCCGTCAATTCGAAGGATCACACCACGCTGGTCGCCGCCGTGAAGGCCGCCGGCCTGGTCGACACGCTGGCCGGCCCGGGCCCGTTTACCGTGTTTGCGCCGACCAATGCCGCTTTCGGCAAGCTGCCCAAGGGCACCGTCGAGACCCTGGTGAAGCCTGAGAACAAGGCGACCCTCACCAAGATCCTGACCTACCATGTGGTGCCCGGCAAGATCGAAGCTGCCGACCTCAAGGACGGCCAGAAGCTGACCACCGTGGAAGGCGAGCAGCTCACAGTGAAGAAGTCGGGCGGCAAGACCATGCTGGTCGACGCCAAGGGCGGTTCGTCCACCATCACGATCCCGGACGTCAACCAGTCGAACGGCGTCATTCACGTCATCGATACCGTCGTGATGCCCAAGGCCTAACTAACCAGGGCCTGATAGCGGCCTTCTGACGGCGAAAACGCCGCATCCTGCGCTCCTTCGGGATGCGCGTGCAGAAAGCGAGCCGGGGAGCCCGGCTCGCTTTTTTGTGATCACGGGGATGAATGCACCGGCGGGGTTGTTTATGTGATGATCGTAACAATCACCGGCTCCGCCCGTAAGGCTGAGAGAACGCCTGAATTACGGATTGTGCCATGTCGAGCATCTCGGTCAGCCACGCGCAGAATGCGTCTGCGAAAAGCAAGGTGATCCAGCCAGCCTGGGTCCGCGTGCTGCATTGGATCAATGCGATCGCCATGGTGATCATGATCATGTCCGGCTGGCAGATCTACAATGCCTCGCCGCTGTTCGACTTCGTCTTTCCGCGCAGCGTCACGCTTGGCGGCTGGCTTGGCGGCGGCATCATGTGGCATCTCGCCGGCATGTGGCTGCTGGTGATCAATGGCTTGCTCTATGTCCTGCTCGGCATCGTCACCGGCCGCTTCCGCAGGAAGCTGCTCCCGGTCTCCGCGTCAGGCGTGATCGGCGACACCAAAGCCGCGCTCACCGGCAAGCTCTCGCATGCCGACCTTTCCACCTACAACCAGGTGCAGCGGCTGCTCTATATCGGCATCATTTTGGTCGGCATCGTCATCGTGCTGTCCGGTCTCGCGATCTGGAAACCGGTCCAGTTCCAGTATCTCACCGCCATTTTCGGCGGCTACGATACCGCACGCTACGTGCATTTCGTGATGATGGCATCCATCGTCGGCTTCCTCGTCATCCATGTCGCGCTGGCGCTGATCGTGCCGAAGAGCCTGCGCGCGATGATCATCGGGCGCTGAGGAGCAGATCATGTTGAAGAAGATGCGCTCGCTCATCATTCCCGGCGTCGACAAGCAATTGCTGGTGAAAGACGCCGTCAAGCTGATGCCCGACATGTCGCGCCGCCGCTTCATCGCTTCGGGCGCAAGCTTCGGGGCGCTGACGCTGCTGACGGGTTGCGACGTCTCGGACAGCCTCTCGGCCGACAACCTGCTGACCCATATTTCGAAATTCAACGATATGGTGCAGGCCAAGATCTTCAATCCGAATGTGATGGCGCCGACTTATTCCGAAAAGGACATCAAGCGCCCCTTCCCGTTCAACGGCTTCTATTCGGAAGACGAGGCGCCGGATATCGACGGCAAGGAATGGAAGCTCGAAGTCTCCGGCCTCGTCGACAACAAGAAATCCTGGACGCTGGCGGAACTGCACAAGCTGCCGGAGGTGTCACAGATCACGCGCCACATTTGCGTCGAAGGCTGGAGCGCCATCGGCTCATGGCAGGGCACGCCGCTGCGCGATTTCCTCAAGCTGATCGGCGCCGACACGAATGCGAAATGGGTGCATTTCCGCTGCGCCGAGGACTATGCGAGCTCGCTCGACATGCCGACCGCGCTGCATGCGCAGACGCAGATGACATTCAAGTTCGACAACCAGATCCTGCCGCGTGCCTATGGCTATCCGATGAAGATCCGGGTGCCGACCAAGCTCGGCTTCAAGAATCCGAAATATGTGACGTCGCTGGAAGTGACGAATGACTACAAAGGCGGCTATTGGGAAGATCAGGGCTACAACGATTTCAGCGGGAGCTAGGCTCGTAACCGTAGGGCGGATTAGGCAAAGCCGTAATCCGCCGCCGTTCTTCGCCACATCAAATCGGCCGGCGGATTACGCCTAGGGCTAATCCGCCCTACGGCTCAACTCTTTCTGAAACGCGGACAACATCGCGCCTAGCGCCAGCGTCGCCGCCGAAACGACCAGCGCCGACGTCAGGCTCCCGGTCGCATCGCTGATCGCGCCCACTGCAATCGGCCCCAGGGTCTGCCCGATGCCGAATACGATGGTCACCACCGCGATCGCCTTGGGCCATGCTTCCTTCGGATAGTTGAAGCGTACGAAAGCCGTCGTCGCTGCAACGACGGCGAAAAACGCGACACCGAACACCGCAGCCGACAGGCCGAGGATCACTGGCGAATGACCGAGCAGCGGCATCGCCGCGCCCACCGCATTGGTGCCGAGAATGATCGCCATCGCGCGGCCGCTCTGTCCACGCGCCAGCACGCCGCGCCAGGCCCATGGCGTGGCGAATGAGCTGATACCGATCACACACCAGAACGCGCTTTGTGCCGCTGCACTGCCGCCGCCGTCGCGCACATAAGCGATCATGAAGGTCATGTAGGCGATGTAACCCGCGCCGAACATGAAATAGGCGACGAGAAAGATCGCCATCGGCCAGATCGCGATCGGTGGCGCTGGACCGTTCGATGCGTGATCCGATGCATCGATCAGACGGCGGAGCAGCGGCAAGCCCATCACCACCGAAACGAGGCCAAGCACCAGCCAGACGATCCACCATGATCCCGGACCGAAGCCCTGCAGCACGAAGGGCGCAATCAGCCCGGACAGCAGGATGCCCATGCCCGGCCCGGCATAGAACAGGCTGAGCAGATAGGACGACCGATCCGGATGCGCGAGACCGATGGTGGCCGCGAGCGCGCCGCCAGCCACGAAGGAGATCGCCGCGCCGAAACCGGTGATGAAGCGCGCGATGCTGAGCAGCGTGAAATCCGCGGTGACACCGCAAACCAGCAGCGACGCCACACAGGCCGCAGTGCCGATCTGGATCACCGCAAAAAGGCCGTAGCGCTTGCCGAGGCCGGCCGCAGCCAGCGCACCGAGCAGATAGCCGGCGGCATTGACGGTATTCATGAAGCCTGCGGCCGAATAGGACCATTGCAGGCTGTCGCGCATATCCGGCAGCACCAGCGAATAGGCGAAGCGCCCGACGCCAAGCCCGATGGCCGGCGCAAGCGAGAGGATCAGGATCAGCAGGGCCGGATTCCGGCGCGATAGCGAACTGTCGGATGACGTCACGGGTAACTCCGGCGGGGCGCACACTCTCGCAGGTTTTGCGCGCGCCGCAACGAAGCCCAGAGCAAGGCTGTCTTGCCAATGCGGCAATGACGGCTTAGCACTCGCGCGAAATCTAGCGACCAGAGAAGGAAACGATCATGGCGGCGCATAAACTGCTGGTTCTCCCCGGCGACGGCATCGGCCCCGAAGTGATGGCGGAGGTGACGCGCCTGATCGACTGGATCGACGCCCAAGGCATCGCCAAATTCGACACCGAAACCGGTCTGGTCGGCGGCGCGTCCTACGATGCCGATGGGCTGCCGATCACCGATGCCACGATGGCCAAGGCCGACGCTGCCGACGCCATCATTTTCGGCGCCATCGGCGGTCCGAAATGGGATGGCGTGCCTTATGAGCATCGTCCGGAAGCCGGCCTGCTGCGCCTGCGAAAGGATCTCGGCCTGTTCGCCAATCTGCGCCCCGCGGTCTGCTATCCCGCCCTCGCCGACTCTTCGAGCCTGAAGCGCGAGGTGGTCGAAGGCCTCGACATCATGATCGTGCGCGAGCTCACCGGCGGCGTTTATTTCGGCGAGCCGAAGACCATCACCGATCTCGGTAACGGCCAGAAGCGCGCCATCGATACCCAGGTCTACGACACCTATGAGATCGAGCGCATTGCCCGCGTCGCCTTCGATCTGGCCCGCAAGCGCCAGAACAAGGTGACATCGATGGAGAAGCGCAACGTCATGAAGTCTGGCGTGCTCTGGAACGAAGTCGTCACCCAGGTGCATGGCCGCGAATACAAGGACGTTACGCTGGATCACCAGCTCGCCGATTCCGGCGGCATGAACCTCGTGAAATGGCCGAAGCAGTTCGACGTCATCGTCACCGACAACCTGTTCGGCGACATGCTGTCGGATATCGCAGCGATGCTCACCGGCTCGCTCGGCATGCTGCCGTCGGCTTCGCTCGGCGAGGTCGACAGCAAGACCGGCAAACGCAAGGCGATGTATGAGCCGGTGCACGGTTCGGCACCCGATATCGCCGGCAAGGGCATGGCCAATCCGCTGGCGATGATCGCCTCCTTCGGCATGGCGCTGCGCTATTCGCTCGATATGGGCGACATGGCCGACAAGGTCGATCAAGCGATCGCCGCCGTGCTCGCCAAGGGTTTGCGTACCGCCGACCTGAAGTCGGAAGGTGCAACGATCATCTCGACCGCGCAGATGGGCGAAGCGGTGCTCGCCGAGCTGCAGGCACTGCATAAGTAAGAAGAAATGAGCCTCATGGTGAGGAGCCCGCTTCTTGGCGGGCGTCTCGAACCATGGGGCGGGCTCTCGCTTTGTGGCCATCCTTCGAGACGCGGTCGAGACGACCGCTCCTCAGGATGAGGACGGAGTCTGGTTTCTGCACCCCAAACAAAAATGCCCGGCGCGAGCCGGGCATTTTCGTATCTGTCGCTGACGCGCCGGTCTCAGTAGTACGAATAGGGCGGCAGCGGAATGCGGTTCGGGTAGCCGCCGAGATCCCAGTCGCTATACAGCGGCTGACGGTCGAGCGGACGGTTCAGGTTGCCGCGGGCAAAGGACTGGCCGGGCGGATAGGCATAATCGGTGAACTTGCGGTCGCCCGGCAGAACTTCGGTGCCGGCATCGAGCCACGAACGGCGCGAGATGTAGACGCGGGTGCGCGGCCCCTGCTGATAGGACACGTTCGGGCCGCGCGGACCGTAATTGAAACGGCCGTTGTCGACGGTGACCTGCTTGCGCTTGGTCTGGGCTTCGGCCGGAGTGGCGACGCCGATGGTGATGACGGCAGCCGCCGCGAGCAGTGCACCGGTCAGTTGGGCGGCGGAGAATTTCAAGGTCATCGAGTCCTCTTGGCAGTCTGATTCTTGTGGCAAGAATCGCAATTTCCGAGTTCCCGGCAATTTAGCTGGCCGGGTGGCAGCCCTACAAGGTCAAACCGGTCACACCTTTGGAGAATCCGGTCACACCTTTGGAGAATAATGCGCGGTGTGGCCGAATGTTGCATGCATTCCAAGGTCTTGGTCGTCTGAGCGTCACAGGCTGCCCCGCAACGACGGATTCTGGGCGTCCGTGACCCAATCTGAGCTGGCGGACAGCGCTGAACCGCTCGCGCAGCCCGTCCTCTTCAGTTCGGCATGAGCGAAGAGTTCTGCAAGCTTCGGCTCGCCGCCGGCGGTCAGCAGCATCAGCCGGTCCAGCATGCAGGCCACGGCCGCGCGCCGCGCCGGCAGCGCTTCGCCCTGACATGACCAGCCGGAAATCCGCAGATTGGCGGCGTCGAATGTTCTGGTGAAGCCAAGGCAGCGTTTGGCGTCCTTGCGGCTATCCGCAAGGCCGAACAGCGCAATAGGGCCGAATTTGCTGTCGATGATGCCCTCGCCGACTGTCTCGCGCGGACCGGACGGGTCCATCCGCAAGGCGACCTCGGCAGCCGCCGCATCCTGCATCGCCTCGCCGCCGAGCCGGTAGAGTTCAAGCTCGGCCACCGGTCGTCCTTCGGCTGGCGCCCAGCGCAGGACGTCCCTGCGGCCGCCTGCCGGATGCCGCTGGATTTCGTAAGTCGCTGTGATTCCTGCCACATCCGGCTGGCGCACAACGAAGGCCGGATAGGATCGATCGGCCACTGTCCAACCCGTTTTCGGGGCTTCGGCCGGCGTCCAGTCGAGTTCCAGATGCTCGAACGCCGTCACGGCGGCCATGGCAAGCACGGCCAGACAGCCCATATAGGCAAGCATGCGCCCTGCCACGGCCGTGCATTCGTCGGCGAAGCTATACACCGCCGGGCGGATATTGAATTCCCGCTCGTGGTTGTGGGCTGTCGGATTTGAACGCATCAAGGCACGCAGGACGCTTACGACGTTGTGTTTGCGGCGTTTCTCGCATAGAAGCGCTCGCGCTTCCGTTTCCGCAGATGGCGGCAGGAAGGCATTTTTCTTCGGAGAGTGAACGATGGGTTACAAAGTCGCGCTGGTCGGAGCGACCGGCAATGTCGGGCGTGAAATGCTCAGCATTCTGGACGAACGTAAATTCCCCGCTGACGAGGTCGTGGCGCTTGCGTCCCGCCGCAGCATGGGCGTTGAAGTCTCGTTTGGCGACAAAACCCTGAAATGCAAGGACCTCGAGACCTACGACTTCAGCGATGTCGATATCTGCCTGATGTCGGCTGGCGGAGCCGTGTCCAAGGAATGGTCGCCGAAGATCGGCGCGGCCGGCGCTGTTGTCATCGACAACTCGTCGCAATGGCGCATGGATCCGGACGTGCCGCTGATCGTGCCGGAAGTGAACGCGGCTGCGGTCGATGGCTTCACCAAGAAGATGATCATCGCAAATCCGAACTGCTCCACGGCGCAGCTCGTGGTGGCGCTGAAGCCGCTGCATGACAAGGCGACCATCAAGCGCGTCGTCGTTGCGACCTATCAGTCGGTGTCGGGCGCCGGCAAGGATGCGATGGACGAATTGTTCTCGCAGACCAAGGCCGTCTACACCAACAGCGAGATCGTCAACACCAAGTTCCCGAAGCGCATCGCCTTCAACGCGATCCCCCAGATCGACGTCTTCATGGAGGATGGCTACACGAAGGAAGAGTGGAAGATGATGGCGGAGACCAAGAAGATTCTTGATCCCAAGATCAAACTTTCTGCGACCGCCGTGCGCATCCCGGTATTCGTCAGCCACTCGGAAGCGGTCAATGTCGAGTTCGAGAATCCGATCTCGGCCGATGAAGCCCGGGACATCCTGCGCAATGCGCCGGGCTGTCTCGTGATCGACAAGCGCGAGCCCGGCGGCTACGTCACGCCGTATGAAGCCGCGGGCGAAGACGCCACCTACATCAGCCGTATCCGCGAGGATGCGACGGTGGAGAATGGCCTCGCCTTCTGGTGCGTCTCAGACAATCTGCGCAAGGGCGCGGCGCTCAACGCCGTGCAGATCGCGGAAGTCCTGATCAATCGCAAGCTGATCACCGCCAAGAAGAAAGCGGCGTAAGAGAACGATGACGGAGCCGGTTCCAACAGATTCCGAACCGGCTCCGCGTCAACCGCACCCTCTGCTCAAGGGTGTCGAGCTGATCATCGAGCATCTGCTGTTCAACAGCCGCTGGCTGATGGCGCCGTTCTATATCGGCCTCGTCATCGCGCTTTTGGCGCTGCTGTATAAGTTCTGCGTATCGCTCGTCGAATTCGTCCTGCACACCCCGACCGCCAAAGAGACCGACACGATCCTGGGCGTGCTGAGCCTGATCGACCTGTCGCTCACCGGCAACCTGATCCTGATCGTGGTATATTCCGGCTACGAGAATTTCGTCTCGCGCATCGATCCGCGCAACCATCCGGACTGGCCGGAATGGATGACCAAGGTCGATTTCGCAGGCCTCAAGCAGAAACTGCTCGCCTCCATCGTCGCCATCTCGGCGATCCAGGTGCTGAAGGCCTTCATGAATATCGACGGCGTGTTCGAGCCACAGAAACTCGGCTGGCTCGCCGGCATCCATCTGCTGTTCGTGGTGTCGGCGCTGCTGCTCGCCCTGTCCGATCGCTGGAACACGGACGATCACCAGGGCAAGGCGGATAACAAGAAGCATTGAGGCCGTAGCCCGCATAGAGCGAAGCGTCATGCGGGGGACTACAGAGACAGTTGGAACGCCGATCCCCGGATTGCGCTGCGCTCCATCCGGGCTACGACGAGTTCAATCCGCCGCCTTCGCCTGCGCCACCGGTTTGAACACCTTCTCCACCTTGTCCAGCACCGACAGCGAGCCCACCGCCACGCCGAAATAGGCGCCGTGCAGCAGAAGATCGCCAGCCTCGACGCGCTTCTTCACGAAGGGGAAGGTCATCAGGTTTTCGAGGCTGCGGAACACTGCCGCCTTCTCAATGCGCGTGACGAAGTCCTGCACCGTCTCGTGATCGCGGATCTCGACGGTTTCGCCGGGCTTGGTGAACATCGACATCCAGCGGCCGATGAAGTCACCCGGTGACAGCGGGGCGGCCTTGTCGACGAAGGCGCGGATGCCGCCGCATTGCGCATGGCCGAGAATGACGATGTGCTTCACCTTCAAAACCTGCACCGCATATTCCAGCGCGGCGGAGACGCCATGGGCGTTGCCGTCGGGCTGATAGGGCGGCACCAGATTGGCGATGTTGCGCACCACGAACAATTCACCCGGCGAGGCATCGAAGATAACCTCCGGCGATACGCGCGAGTCGCAGCAGCCGATGACCATGACTTCGGGGAACTGGCCCTTCTCGGAGAGTTCGCGGAAACGCGCCTGCTCGGTCGGCAAGCGCTCCGATGAAAAGGTCTGGTAGCCGGCGATGAGTTGCTGCGGAAATGTTGCGGTCATGTTTTGCCTCGCTCGCGCATGACCCCGAAACGTGGAGACCGGTTTTCGGACCGGATCATGCGCAGACAAATTGGTCACCACGGATAACCATAGCACGCAGCTGCGAACAAGCCTTCCGGGCAAGAGATCAAGATGCTAGTGCGGAATGGAACTATAAGCAGACACCATTTCGAGGGAAAGACGCCATGACCCGTCCGCGCCGCAGCCATCTGTTCATGCCCGGCTCCAATCCGCGTGCGCTGGAAAAGGCGCGCACCGTTGCGGCCGACGGCATCATTCTCGATCTCGAAGACGCTGTGGCGCCGGACGCGAAGGGAACGGCCCGTGACGCCATTGCCGAGACGCTGGCGAAAGGCGGCTTCGGCAAGCGCGAGATGCTTATCCGCATCAACGCGCTGGATTCGCCGTGGTGGGTCGACGACGTCGCCATGGCGGCCAAAGCCAAACCCGACGGCATTCTGGTGCCGAAAATTTCCAGCGTCGAGGATCTCAACGCCGTGGCCGACCGGCTCGGCGATCTCGGTGCCGACATGTCCATCAAGGTGTGGGCGATGATCGAGACCTCGCGTGCGATCCTGCATGCCGAGGAACTGGCGTCCTGCGTCAAGGATTCGGAAATCCGCCTCGCCGGCTTCGTGTTCGGGCCGAACGACATTGCCCGCGAGACGCGCATCCGCATGATGCCGGGCCGCGCCTCGATGCTCGGCATGATCACCCATTGCGTGCTCGCGGCCAGGATGTACGGCCTCGATATCCTTGATGGGCCCTACAGCAATTTCAGCGACAATGAGGGCTTCATTGCCGAGGCTGAGCAGGGCCGCGACATCGGTTTCGACGGCAAGACGCTGATTCATCCGGCGCAGATCGAGGCGTGCAACAAGGTATTCACGCCGCCCGCCGACGAAGTCGCACAGGCCCGCCGCATCATCGCGGCCTTCGAGCAGCCGGAAAACGCCAGCCGCGGCGCGATCCAGCTCGACGGCAAGATGGTCGAGCGCCTGCATGCCGACATGGCCAAGCGGACGATCGCAATCGCGGAAGCGATTGCGGCGATGGGGTGAGGCATCACGTTTTCCGTAGGGCGGATTAGCGAAGCGTAATCCGCCGC
>JAEXHR010000393.1 GCA_023449855.1 Pseudomonadota bacterium
CACCGGAGCGCCGCGCCCGCGTGCGCCCGAAGTCTCGATCGCCAGCGCAGGCCGCAGCGAAGCGCCCGCGGTCACGCCGCCCACCAAGTCCGGCTTCGAGAATCTCGAAGACGAGATGGCCTCCCTGCTGGGACGGCCGAAGTCGTCTTCGTGAGGCCGGCCAACCTTCCGCGTAGAGTATTTTTCACCTCCGTTCTGATTGCCGCCGGGCTCCTTGCCAGCCCGGCGATGGCGCAGGATATCAGCATCAATCTCGGCGGCGGTGGCGGCGGCGTCACCGAGCGCGCGGTGCAGATGATCGCACTGCTGACGGTGCTGTCGATCGCACCGTCGATCCTGATCATGATGACGTCGTTCACGCGCATCGTGGTGGTGCTGTCGCTGCTGCGCACGGCGCTCGGCACCGCAACGGCGCCGCCGAACACGGTGATCGTGGCGCTCGCCATGTTCCTCACCGCCTTCGTGATGGGGCCGGTGCTGCAGCGCTCCTATGACGACGGCATCAAGCCGCTGATCGCCAACGACATCACCGTCGAACAGGCGCTGGTCCGCGCCGCGGGCCCGCTGCGCACCTTCATGCAGAAGAACGTGCGCGAAAAGGACGTGAAGCTGTTCATGGACCTGTCCGGCGAACCGCCGCCGGCGACGCCCGACGAGATGTCGCTGCGCATTCTCGTGCCGGCCTTCATGATCTCGGAACTGAAGCGCGCCTTCGAGATCGGCTTCCTGCTGTTCCTGCCCTTCCTGATCATCGACCTCGTGGTGGCCTCGGTGCTGATGGCGATGGGCATGATGATGCTGCCGCCGGCCGTGGTGTCACTGCCGTTCAAGCTGATCTTCTTCGTGCTGGTGGACGGCTGGTCGCTGGTGGCGGGCAGTCTGGTGCAGAGTTACGGGCAGTAGCGACGCTTCTGTAGGATGGGTAGAGCGCAGGCGCGGCAGCGCCGGAGCGAAACCCATCGGCGGAGCTAGAGGCAATCGACGAACAGCATGGGTTTCGCTTCGCTCAACCCATCCTACGGTTCACCGCCTCATCTCGATCTTGCGCACCACCGGGATCGCCGGCAGCGAGCCGGTAGGCGCCATGTCGGCGACACCCGGGACTGTCGCCTTCGCGCTGCTTTCGGGGAAGCGCTGCTTCATCTCGCGCAGGAAGCCTTCGAGCGTATCGACCGAAGCCGCCATCTTGGCGATTGCGGCGAATTCCGAACTGTTGCCGGTGGCCGGCTTGCTCGCAGTGTCGAAAGCGATCTTGTCGGCGCCGGAATTCATCAGCGGCGCAAATTTCTCGCGGAAGCGCGCAAGGCCCAGCGCATCCTCGGCCAGCGCATAGCCGACCACAGCGCGGATGACGTCGCTCTTCTCGCTCGCAGTCAGCGGCGTGAAATCGCGCCAGCGGTCGCCGTAGTAGAGTTCGATCTGCTCGGCCGCCTCGCGCCAGCGCCGCGACGACCAGTAGATGTCCGAACGCAACCGGACCGCCTCGCGGCCGGCGACATTGGCGATGATATCGAGCGCGAGATCGCGGCGGCCGATATCGCTCTGCGCACGCGCTTCCAGCAGCAGCCGCTGCTGACGCAGTTCGCCGGAGAGATCGTTGATGCGCGTGGTGCGCATCGCTGCGATGGCGCGGTCGGGCTTGCGGGCCATCAGATAGACGGTCGCAAGGCGCGCTGCGACCTGCGACCGCGCAGCGCCTTCGAGGCGATGATCGACCTGATACTGCAGAAGCTCGGCGGCCTGATCGAGCAGGTCCACCGCAACGAGGCGATCGGCGAGCCGGCGGATCATCTCGTCGCCGCGGCGACCGATCGGCGTCAGCTCACGGAATTCGTAGAACATCGCCAGTGCATCCACCGGCGGCAGCTTGTCGCCTTTCGGCGAGAGATAGACGTCGGAAAAGAGCGCCTGCGCCTCGTCCTGCACCTGGCGCGCGGCCTCGCTATCGGCCTGGCGCTCGGTCGCAGTACGCGCTGCCATCAACGAGTCCTTGTAGCGGCCGGCCTTGGCATACATCTGCGACAGCAGTTGGAGCACACGGACTTCGACGCCGTCGCCGCGCCAGGTCACTGCGAGTGTTTCGAGTTCGGTCAGCGCATCTTCGTCGCCGATCTCGTGGCGCTTCTGGCGCAGCACGATCTCACGCAGCTTGGCCTCGGCCGCCGACGGACGATCGATCGAACCGGTAACCTCGGCATATTTCGACAGCGCATCCTTCTCCCGGCCGAGCGCCTCATCGAGCCACGCACTGAGCAGCGTCGCCGATGGCTTCATCTCCGCGGGAATGCCGACGACTTCCAGCTCGCTGCCGCGCGCCGATGCGCCCGCATAGTCCTTCACTTCGAGCGAGGCACGAAGCGCCATCATCAGCCCCAAGCGCTGCAGATCGGGCGGTAGCGCCGCGAGCGTGAATTCCGCATTCTTGAAGCGTTCGCGCGCTTCTACCCATTTGCCCTGCTTGGCGAAGGCGAAGGCCTTCCACAGTTCCGCGTCGTAACCCGGACCCAGCACAGGCTGGGCGATATCCTTCAGCGTCTGCTCGGGACGGTTGATCAGCGCGCTTGCCACCGCATGGATGACGAGCGCCGCCGCGCTCTCCTCGCCCACCTTCATGTCGGAGATCGCGAGATCGGCGACGCCCTTGGCTTCGTGATACATGCCGCGCGCCATATAGAACTTGGCGAGATCCATGCGCGCATTGGCGACGGAGCCGGTATCAGCCGTGGCCGCCGCATCGATCAGCTTGTCGTAGCGCGCGTTGAATGGACCTTCCTGATCGATCCGCCACTGCCCGACGTCGAAGATCGGTCGTGCCACCGTGGACGCGCGCTGCGGAGCTGCATCCGCAGGCGACAATGTGAGGCCGCCCGGGCGGGTGAGCGTCACCTTGTCGATGGCGGCATCGACGGCAATCTCGTCAGAATTGGTCTGCACGACAACGCCATGGACGGATTCCAGCAATGAGAACTCTACGAAATCCTGACGGCGCACGAAGCCGCGCGCCGGCGGCAGCGCGGTGATGACGGTGAGCACATCGCCGGCATCGGGATCGGTGATGCGATGCTTCAGGCCGGGCCTTGCGAGTGGCACCTGCACGCTGGCCTTCGAGGGATCGGCAATGTTGCGCACCGCCGACAGCGGTTGAGACTGGGTCTGGCGGGTATCCGCCAGCATCAGCGTCCACGCCTGGCCGTTGCCGTTGGCATCCTCAGCCGAGAGCGAGGCGAGTTGCGGACGGTTGAGGCGGATACGCACCGCCTGCCCCTTGTCGAGCTTGATCGCCTCGGCATCGCCAACCACCGAACCGCTATCGCGGCGGATCGCGGCGACATCGATCGGCTTCGCAGAATCCGTCACCAGCCACAGCATGTCGCCGCGGCGGAACAGCGCCACCGGCGTCGGCGCCGGGAACGCGAAATTCATGCGCAGGCCTTCGCTGCTGCGCTTGATCTCGACAGGAACGCCCGCGGGCTCGGCAGGAGCGGCAACCACTGGCGGCGCAGGAGCGGCAGGGATAGAGGCCGGAGGCGCTTCTTTCGCAGGCGTCGGGACAGCTACGGGAGCTGCTGCAGCCGGCGGCGCTTCGACGACCTTGACCGGCTCGGGCTTCGCCGCCTCGACCTTCGGTGCCTCCACCGTCGCGACGGGAGCTACAACGGGCGCCTCGGTCTTCTTCTCTTGCGCAATCTCGCGCGCAATCGTTTCGGAGGTCGGGGGCACGATCTCGCTCGATTTCTGCGCAGGCACCGGTGCCGTTTCGACCGGCTTCGCTTCCGCCGGCTTCGGCTCGGCGGCAGGCTTCGCCGGAAGCTGCGCCAGCGGCGACGGCTTGTCCAACTGCTGGAAACCGACATCGACGAAATAGTTCTTGTCGTCGCGGAACGATTTCACGTCCACATCGCCGATCAGTGCGATCTCGACTGCCGTGCGGTTGCCGTCCATCGCCTGACCGATCGAGGCGACATTCGGCGGCGCGGACAGTTTTGCGTCGGCAAGGTCGAAGACGAGACCCGCATTGAAGGTCAGCGTCAGGCGCTTGTCCTCAAGCAACGACGACACGCCGACATTGGGCGGCGTCTCGAAGGCGAAGCGTACGAAGGTCGGCTGCACGGACGCACGCACGCGAATCGGCGGCTTCTTCTGGCTGTCCGCCGCAGCACGCTGCTGCCTTAGCGCGCGTTCGGCCGCACGGGCGCGGTCGGACAATTCCTTGACCACGTCCTGCGGCAATCCGGGCGGAGCGCCCTTCCAGCCATCGGGCAGCAGATCGATGAAAATGCGCTCGCCGGCGGTCATCGAATTGACCGTCACGCGGCGCGACAGGGCGAGACGGATCGCCGTGCCGTCGGGATCGCGGCGCGCCGAGCCGACATAATCGGGCGCGGCGTCGGCGAGAATTTCAACCGGAACGTCGACCGGACGCTTGAAGCGGACGATGAGGACGGTGCCAGCCTGGCTGACCTCGGATTCAACATCTTCGGCGAGCTTGAGCATGATGCGCGCATAGCCGCCCGAGGTGGACAGAGCAGCCGTTCCCTTCACGCTCTGAGCAAAGGCGGACAGCGAAAACGTGGTCGAGAGCGAGAGCACCACGGCGAGCCCGGCGCAACGCGACGCAGCCCACGTCCATGCGCGGGGGCGCGTCCAACATGCTGCGGCAGGCTTGCGCGGCATTTTCGAGGTATCTCTCAGCCCAGGCTACGAGGAACGATCATTCGTCCGTCTTGCGCCAAATCTAGAAGCGGCCCTCTAAGGAGTTGTTAATGATTTTCTTTAATTCCGGACCGGCTGCACCGGCCGGCCCTCGATCTTCGGCAGTTCCGCCGTCGAGGCTGCGCGCTCGCCGCCCTGCGCGCGCCGCGCCAGCTCGACGGTAAGTCGCTCCGCGGCTTCCGGCTGCATCAGCCCGAGAATGTCCGACATCTTTCTCGGAGCGATCTGCGAGGCGATCTCGAACAGCACGGGCATTTCAAGCCGGTCGAAAATCTTCGCGGCATCCTTCGGCTTCATGCTTTCATACATGGTGACGATGCCCTTGAAGCGCGCAGCGTCGACCTCGCTCTTCTGCTCCGTCGCCGATTTGATGCCGGCCTCGACGCCCTTCATCTCGTCGACCTTGGTCTCGATGCGCTTTTCAGCCGCCTTCAAGAGACTTTCGCGGATTTCGAGTTCGCGGGCACGTGCATCGAGTTCCTGACGCCGCGCCTGCAGCCGCTCCAGGATGGCGCGTTCGGAGTCCGAGATCTTCGGCGCCTGCTCCACCGGCGGCGTGTTGGTGACGGCGATCGCATCGGGGGCAGCGACCGCAGGCTTCGCCGGCTCATCCTTCTTCGCAGAAACCGAGCCGGTGATATCCGGATCGACCGGCTTGGGCCCGCCCGGGAAATTGAACATATCCTGCGCCCAGGATTGCTTGGCGGGCTGCGGCTGATATTCGAAAACATAACCGCCGTCGATCACGAGCCCCGCGATCTTGAGGATCGCGAGGCCAAAGACCGCAACCAGGACGACAGGCAGGATACGAATATCG
This sequence comes from Pseudomonadota bacterium, assembly GCA_023449855.1. Classification (GTDB taxonomy): domain Bacteria; phylum Pseudomonadota; class Alphaproteobacteria; order Rhizobiales; family Xanthobacteraceae; genus Tardiphaga. The sequence continues at coordinate 5,531 of JAEXHR010000393.1, forward strand.
CGGAACGCCTTCATGCAGCGATGCCGTCAGGCCTCCGTCGCTCGGCGAAGGCCTGCGCCGCTGCCGCATTGGCGCGCGCTGCGGAGAGGCGGCCGGCTGACGCAGCAGCTTCGGGGGCTTCCGCAGGCTCGGCCTGCGCCGCGAGCGGGCGGGCTGCTATGGCAATCTTCGACAGCCGGCGCACCACATGATCGCCTTCGGCGAGCTGTGCCTTGAGCTGGTCGGCCAGCGCCGTCGCGGCATTGATCTGTGCGCCGAGATTCTCGTTGACGTCGCGCACCGTGTGCTTGAGCCCGCCAATGGCGCGCTCCGCGATTTCGGTGACGGTGATCAGCTCACCGATGGTCGCCTTCAGCGATTGTTCGTCCGCCTTCAGTTTCTTGAGGCGCTTATTGAGCAGCATGCAATAGCCAATGGTCAGAACGAGCAACACGGCGACCAGGCCTTCTATCACGATTCCCAGCGAATGGCTCATTGTGCCTCCATCATCTTGGTTTGTTCGTCTGCCTTCTCAAACATCGCGAGGGTGGTGTGTGGCTTGCGCAGATGCTTCGTGACCCGGATCGCAACGCGGTCGCCGACACGGCCCATCCGCCCTTCCGTCAGGGTCACGGCGCCGCAGCGGACCGCCACAAGCGCGTCGGCGCGCATCTCCAGCGGCAGCGTGTCACCGACCTTGAGCGTCATCAGTTGCTTCAGCGGCAGATTGGCTTCGTAAAGAACGGCATCGACGGCGATCTCGGCCTGCGCCAGTTCGGTGGCCAGATGGCTTTCCCAGATCGGATCACGGCCGAACTTTTCGCCCATGAACATCTGCATGAGCGTGGCGCGGATCGGCTCGATGGTCGCATAGGGCAGCAGCAGCTCGATATTGCCACCGCGGTCTTCCATATCAACGTGAAGGCGAACGAGAATGGCTGCGTTAGCCGGCCGCGTGATGGTTGCAAAGCGCGGGTTGGTCTCAAGGCGATCGATATTGAACGACACCGGCGACAGCGGCCGGAATGCCTGTTCGGCATCGGCCAGCACGACCTCGATCAGGCGTTTGACGAGGTTGGTCTCGATGGTCGTATAGGGACGCCCCTCGATGCGCAACGAAGCCTGGCCGCGGCGACCGCCGAGCAGCACGTCGATCATCGAATAGATCAGGCTGGAATCGACGGTGGCGAGACCGAAGTTCTCCCACTCCTCGGCCTTGAACACGCAAAGCACCGCAGGGAGCGGAATCGAGTTCATGTAGTCGCCGAAGCGCACCGAGGTGATGCGGTCGAGTGAGACTTCGACGTTGTCGGAGGTGAAATTGCGCAGGCTCGTGGTCATCAGCCGCACCAGGCGGTCGAACACGATTTCGAGCATCGGCAGACGCTCGTAGGACACCATCGAGGAATCGATGATGGCGCGAATGCCGGAATTGTCGTCGAGATTGATTTCGCCGACGCTGAAGCCGAGCAGGTTGTCGATTTCTTCCTGCGACAGAACGCGCTCGCCGCCGTTCTTGCCGCCGCCAAGATCGCGGCCGCCGTCTTCCACCATGGCGGCCCATTGCTCGGCCATGGTGCCGGTGAGTTCGTTCTCGGCAGCAGCTTTCGCGGCCTCGACGGGATCCTCTGAATCCAGAGACGCTTCCCATTCGGCGGCAATTGCGTCCTGATCGACCTGCTCGGTAGACATCGCTCTAGACCCACATCCTCACTGAATGAGGATTTCCTTGAATAGCACCGCATTGACGTGATTCGGCGCGATTGCCGCGTTGACCCGGCGCGTCAGCTCTTCCTTCAGCCGAAACATGCCGATCGACCCGTTGAGGTCGGAGGAGCGCAGCTCCCGCAAATAGACCTGGGCCATATCGGTGATGCGCGGCATCGCCGGCGTGATCAGCGCCACCTGCGGCGCATCCTTCACTTCAAGCACCAGCTTGGCCTTCAGATACTGCACGCGCTCTCCCGGCTGGCCGGCAAGGTTGACCATGATCTCCGGCACCTCGACAAAGGACAGCGGCTTGGCGACCGGGGGCGCCTCGGCGTGCTCCTCCTTCTTCTTGCCCTTGGCGAGGAAGAAGTAGCCGCCACCGCCGCCAACGAGCGCCAGCGCCACCACCGCGATGATGATCAGCTTGAGCTTGCTCTTCTTGGGAGCTTCGGCCTCGTCCCCACCGGGGGCACCGCCTTCCGAATTTTCCGTATCCGCCATCGCCTTGCCCGTTAGGGAATTGGGATGGGCTCGATGCTGCAAAGCAGGCCCTGAAGACGCGATACAAAATGCCGCCAGCGCCCAAGGCCCTGTCTGATCCCGACGCTAGGTCGCAATGGTTAATGGAATCTTTATTTTCAGGGACCACTAGGAAAATTCTGCCGGCAATTGTGGTCAACGAGACCTTTCTGCCGCCCTCCCCGCCCCGCAAAAATCTACCAACAATTTGAAATCGCTTGGTTTCCTAAGTTGGCACGACTTTCGCTGATCCACTGGGGTGAACCACGGCTTGGGAGAGCTTGAGTGGTTCACGAGATCCACGAGAGGGCTTGGGAGAGCCGCTCGTTGGAACCAGGGGAGATCACCCGATGGAGAACATGGGTCTCATCGGATTGTCGCGGCAGATGACGCTTCGTCGGCAGATGGACGTCGTCGCGAACAACATCGCGAATATCAACACCACCGGCTTCAAGGCCGAGCGGACGCTGTTTCAGGAATATCTGAGCCCCACGGCCCGTGAAGACAACTTCACCGGCCGCGATCGTCGCGTGTCCTTCGTCCAAGACCGCGCGACCATGCATGATTTTGCCGGCGGCCCGGTCGAGCCGACCAAGAATCCGCTCGACGTGGCCATCGACGGCAACGCCTTCCTGGAAGTGCAGACCCCGGCCGGCACGCGCTACACCCGCGACGGCAGCCTGCAGATCAACAATCAGGGTCAGCTGGTGACGTCGAGCGGCTTCCCCGTGCTCGGCAATAACGGCCCGATCGTGTTCCAGCAGACCGATCACGACATCAACATCTCCCAGGACGGCACGGTCACGGTGCTCGAAGGCACCAATCGCATCGACAGCGTGCGCAGCAAGATTCGTATGGTGCAGTTCGCCTCGCCGCAGCAGCTGGTGAAGGAAGGCTCGAACCTGTATTCGGCCGGCCCCGGCGCCAATCCGCAGCCATCGCTGACCGCCAAGCTCAATCAGGGCTTCATCGAGCGCTCCAACGTCTCCTCGGTCACTGAAATGACGCGGATGATCGAAGTGACCCGCGCCTATACCGAACTGTCGACCATGCTGCAGTCGCAAGGCGACGCGCGGCGCTCGGCCATCGAAAAACTCGCCGACGTTCCGGCTTAAGGACACAGACCCATGCGCGCACTCTACACCGCAGCGACCGGGATGGCGGCCCAGGAACTCAACGTCCAGGTCATCTCGAACAACATCGCGAATATGCGCACCACCGGCTACAAAAAGCAGCGGGCGGCGTTCCAGGACCTCATCTACGATCATGTGCGCCGCGTCGGCGCGCAGGCCTCCGATCAGGGCACCATGATCCCCGTCGGCGTCGATATCGGCGGCGGCGTGAAGACGGTCGGCACCCCGCGCCTGATGGGCCAGGGCACGCTGTCCAACACCGGCAACGATCTTGACGTCGCGATCCGCGGCGAGGGCTTCTTCAAGATCCAGATGACCGACGGCACCTTCACCTATACGCGTGACGGTTCGTTCTCGACAGATAGCCAGGGCCGCCTCGTCAATGCGCAGGGCAACCTGCTGCAGCCGACCATCACGATCCCGACGGCAGCCTCGCAGCTCGCGATCAATGCCGCCGGCCAGGTCTCGGTGATCGTGCCGGGCACCACGACGCCGACCGTCCTCGGCACCATCGGCCTGACCCGCTTCATCAACAAGGCCGGTCTCAATCCGATCGGCGACAACCTGTTCACCGAAACGCCGGCCTCCGGTCCGCCGCAGGACGGCACCGCCAATCTCGACGGTTTCGGCGACATGCAGCAGCGCAATCTCGAACAGGCGAATGTCGAAGTCGTCACCGAAATCTCCGACCTGATCGCTGCCCAGCGCGCCTATGAGATGAACGCCAAGGTCGTCAGCGCCGCGGACCAGATGATGCAGTCGACATCCGGCATGTTCCGCTGAGGAGGATGATCATGAAATCCGCCATGCGCACGCTCCTTCTGGCCACCGCCCTGATCGCCGCCGTCGCCACCGCCGCGCTCGGGCAGGAAAAGCGCGACGACACCATCGCGGTACCGACGCTGCGCGCCAATGTTGCGGTGTCGAGCGATGTGGTGCGCATCGGCGACGTCATCGACAATGCCGGCCCGGCCGCGGGAATTGCGATCTATCGCGCCCCCGATCTCGGCACCGTCGGCACGCTGACGACATCGCAGATCGTTGCGACGCTGCGCACCCATCAGGTGATCGGCGTCGAGACGTCAGGCCTGCAGTCGATCTCGGTGACGCGACTGTCGCGCAGCATTGAGAGCAAGGACATCGAAGCGCAGGTCGGCAAGGCTCTCGAACACCGCAACGGCCTCGGCGATGCCGCCAACCTGACGCTGACGTTCGATCGCGACGTCCAGGGCATGCAGCTCGATCCCGCCTATACCGGCGCACTCGACCCGGTCGCGACACGCTTCGATTCACGCAGCGGCCGCTTCGATGTCACCTTCGCCGTCGGCAGCGACAGCAATGCCCCGGCCGCCAAGCTGCGCTTCACCGGCACCGCCGTGGAGACCGTGGAGGTCGCCGTTCTCGCCCGCGGCGTCGAGCGCAATGAGGTGCTGAAGTCGTCGGACGTCATCGTCGAGCGCCGCCCGAAGGCCGAAGTCGGTCATGACGGCGCCAGCCGCGACCGCGCGGTGGGCATGCAGAGCCGCCGCCAGCTCCGCGGCGGCCAGGCGATCCGCAATGCCGATCTCGCCAAGCCCGATCTCGTGGTGCGCGACCAGGCCGTGACGCTCGTGTTTCGCTCTGCCGGCCTCTACCTGACGGTTCGCGGCAAGGCCCAGGACTCCGGCACCGAGGGCGATGTCGTCAATGTCATGAACCTGCAGTCCAAGCGCAGCGTCGCCGGTGTCGTCACCGGCCGCGGCGAAGTCACCGTCTCCGCGCCGTCCGCTTCGCCGCTCCCGGGCGAACGCGCGCCGGCTCCCGCTCCCGCAACCTCCGACCCAGCACCTTCCGAAAAGATCTCCCGCGCACCTTCTCCCGTCGCCCTCGCCGCCAACGACCGCGTGCCCGTCTCTCGCAAAGCTGAGTAAAGTAGATGTATCAGTCTCGCCCCCTCATTCTCGCAGCGCTCCTCGCCACCGGCCTTGGCGGCTGCTCGTCCATCGACCGCCTCGCCTCCATCGGCGAGAAGCCGGCGCTGACCGCGATCGAGAACCCGACGACCCAGCCAGGCTACAAGCCGGTGCAGATGCCGATGCCGAAGCCGGAGGTCGCGTCCTACAATGCGAACTCACTGTGGCGGAATGGCTCGCGCGCCTTCTTCAAGGATCAGCGCGCCCGTCAGGTTGGCGACATTCTCACCATCACGGTGAACTTCACCGACAAGGCGAATATTGCCAACGAGACTCAGCGCAGTCGCACCAGCAAGGAAGATTCGGGGATCACCGATTTCGCCGGCAGCAAGCTGTTGTCGGGCTCGGCCGCCTCGGTGCTGCCCGGCAAGCTGCTGACCACCGACAGCTCATCGTCGAGTGATGGCAAGGGCTCGGTGGTGCGCCAGGAAGCCTTGCAGACCAATGTCGCCGCCGTGGTCACGCAGCTGCTGCCGAACGGCAATCTGGTGGTCGAAGGCAAGCAGGAAATCCGCGTCAACTACGAGATCCGCGAGCTGATCGTCGCCGGCATCGTGCGACCGGAAGACATCCAGAGCGACAACACCATCGACAGTTCGAAGATCGCGCAGGCCCGCATCGCCTATGGCGGCCGCGGCCAGATCAGCGACGTCCAGCAGCCACGCTACGGCCAGCAAGTAATGGATGTGCTGCTGCCCTTCTGAGGCATGATCCCGAACAGTGGACACCGGTTTTCGGATCAGATCATGCCCTACTGAAGTCTTTCGAGCTCCCACATCGCAGCGTGCTCCCACGCGCTGCGATGTTCACACGCGGCCTTCCGTCAGCTCCCCTGGCGGGAGGCCGTCGTTGTTTTCAGAACGCGCTATGCTTCGAAACGCACCGCCACGCTGCCGAGCCCGGACAACTCCATCGACACCTGGTCGCCGGCATCCAGCCAAGCGGTCTTGACCAGACTTCCGGTGAGCACGATGTCGCCCGCACGCAACGTCTTGCCACTCGCCGCGAGATGATTGGCGAGCCAGGCAAGTGCATGATGCGGATGACCGAGCACGTCGGCACCGGTGCCGCGGCCGACT
>JAEXHR010000394.1 GCA_023449855.1 Pseudomonadota bacterium
CGTCGATATCGAGCGCGCCAAGCGCCGGCACATCGGCAAAACCAACGGCCTCTGCCGTCGCCTCTTCGCCAGCTGCGGTCCCGGACTGTTCCGCCTGCGCTTCCGGGAACTCCGGATCGGGCTCCGACAGCGTGAGATGAAGCTCGCCGTCCTCCAGCGGATCCTCGTCCTCGCGGAGCTGCGGATCGTCGGACGGATTGGGCACGCTGAACCCGGCCGGCAGACGCGAGTCGAGCAGGCCCGTGCCCTTCAGTTCTTCGAGACCCGGCAGATCGCCGAGGGCTTCAAGACCGAACTGCGACAGGAAGGTATCGGTGGTGCCGAAGGTCAGCGGACGGCCCGGCGTCTTGCGACGGCCGCGCGGCTTGATCCAGCCGGTCTCGAGCAGCACGTCGAGGGTGCCCTTCGAGGTGACGACGCCGCGGATGTCCTCGATCTCGGCGCGGGTCACCGGCTGATGATAGGCGACGATGGCCAGCACCTCGACCGCAGCGCGCGACAGTTTCTTGGTCTCGCTGACCTCGCGGGTCATCAACCAGGCGAGATCGCCGGCGGTGCGGAAAGTCCATTTGTTGGCAATGCGCACCAGATTGATGCCGCGCATGGCGTAGTCCGCCTGCAGCGCTTCCAGCGCCTTCTTGACGTTCACACCTTCCGGCATGCGCTTGGCGAGCGCCGACTGATCCAGCGGCTCGGTGGAGGCGAACAGCAGCGCCTCGAGAATGCGCAGTTCCTCCGGACGCGCGGAAACCTCCGTCGCGTCGTCTTGCGAAACGGAATCCTGTTGAACGGCTTCCTGCGCGGGGGCGTTCTCGGCAACGACGTCGGTCGGCTGCACGGCTTCCGTCGATTGCGCGGCTTCGGTCTGCTGCGTGGCTCCGGTCGGCTGCGCAGACTCGTCCTGCTGCATGTCCTCGACCTGATCCTCGACAATGTCGATGCGTTTTTCGGCAACACTTGCCATGTCCGGATCTCCTTCTCTCACTTACTCGGCCGGAACTTCCGGCGCCACAGGCACGGGCGGCGGGCCGACATGCTTGCGGAAATACAGGGGTGCAAATGCTTCGCTCTGGCTGAGATCGAGCGAGCCCTCGCGGACAAGCTCCAGCGCCGCCGCAAAACTCGACGCCATCACAGTGGCGCGCTGCTGCGGATCCGGCACATAGGCCAGCAAATATTCGTCGAGCCGGCTCCAGTCCTCGGCCATGCCGATCAGCCGTTCGAGTGAGGCGCGCGCCTCGGCCAGCGACCACACGGTGCGGCGGGCGAGATGGACGCGGGTCAGCACGCGGGCCTGACGCTGCGTCGCATAAGCGGACAGCAGATCGTAAAGCGTCGCGGTGAACTTCTGCTGTTTGATCTCGGCGATCTGCTCCGGCATGCCGCGCGGAAAGCTGTCGCGGCCGAGCTGCGGCCGGGCCATCAATTGATCCGCGGCCGAACGAATGGCTTCCAGGCGGCGCAGGCGGTTGGCGAGCGCTGTCGCCATATCCTCGGCGCTCGGCCCCTCCTCCGTCGTCACCTGCTCCGGCAGCAGCAGGCGCGACTTCAGGAAGGCCAGCCAGGCCGCCATCACCAGATAGTCGGCGGCGAGTTCCAGCCGGATCTTTCGCGCCTCTTCGATGAACAGCAGATACTGGTCGGCGAGCGCCAGGATCGAGATCTTGTGCAGGTCGACCTTCTGCTGACGGGCGAGCGTGAGCAAGAGGTCGAGCGGGCCTTCATAGCCCTCGACATCGATGACCAGCGCCGGCTCGTCATTGGTGACGATCTCGGCCGGACGTCCGGTTTCAAACGACAGAATTTCGGCGCTCATGCGCTGGCTCCCGTCCGTGCGATCAGTTGATCGAGTTCCGCCCGGCCCGCGGCGCGGTCGAAGGGCTGCGGCTGGCCGCGCGCGGCAATCGCGGCGCGGGCGCGCTCGTCGGCCTTGCCCTTGAGCAGCGGCGTCTCCCTAGCGACGGCCTGCATCTCGTCGAGCTTGCCGTTGCAGTGCAGGACGACGTCACAGCCGGCGCTCACGATCGCGCGGGTGCGCTCGGCGATGGAACCCGCCAGAGCATTCATGGACACGTCATCACTCATCAACAAACCCTGGAACCCGATACTGCCGCGAATCACCTGTTCGATGATTGTCGCAGAAGTCGTGGCCGGCTGAGTGGCGTCCAGGGCGTTAAACACAACATGTGCAGTCATCGCCATCGGCAGATCGGCGAGCGGACGAAACGCTTCGAAATCAGAAACTTCCAGCTCGTTCTTCGAGCTATCCACGACCGGCAGCTTGTGATGGCTATCGGCATTGGCCCGGCCGTGCCCCGGAATATGCTTGAGCACCGGCAGGACACCGCCAGCAGCCAGGCCATCGGTCACCGCACGCGCAATGGCCGCCACCTTCGCCGGCGTCGTGCCATAGGCGCGATTACCGATCACGGCGTCGGCGCCCTCGACCGGCACATCGGCCAGTGGCAGACAGTCGACGGTGATCCCGAGGTCGATCAGATCCGCAGCGATGAGGCGTGAGCTCAACCAGGCGGCGCGCAGGCCAAGATCAGGCTGGATGTCGTAGAGCGAGCCGAAGACCGCCCCGGGCGGATAGACAGACCAATGCGGCGGCCCGAGGCGCTGCACACGGCCGCCCTCCTGATCGATCAGGACCGGAGCCCCGAGATCGCCAATCGTTCCGCGTAATTCTTCAACCAACGCAGATACTTGCGCAGGATTATCAATGTTGCGCTTGAACAGGATGAAGCCCCATGGCCGCTCCGCGCGCAAAAAAGCGCGCTCGTCTGCGGTCAGTTCAAGGCCAGATACGCCGGTGATGAAGGCTCGGGTGCTCATGGGGCCGATTAGGCCCCATCACCACGCAGGGTCAAGGAAACTGCCGTTAATTCCTTTGGACTATTCCCTGCGGGCCGCCGATCGCCTCCAGGCTCTTGCGGAACTGCAACGCCTCATCGGCCGACGCGAACGGACCGACCATGGCCCTGTAATAGGTTCCCTTGTCGCCGAGATCTGCCTTCTTGATCACGGGCGAACGGGAACCGAGCACCGAGGGGTACTTGCTCTGCAGCGCCTTGAAGGAGGCGCGGGCATCGGCGTCACTGCGCTGCGACGAAATCTGGACCACATAGCCGCCCGACGAAGTCGGCGGAGCGACATCCTGCGGCGCGGTATTCAGGGACGCCGAACGCGTCGTCGGGGCTGCCGCCGGCGCGGACTGCGGCGACAACGACATCGGGGCATTGACTGAATTCACCGCCGCTGCCGGCGCAGGTGCAGGCGTAGTCAGTTTGGCCGGCGCCTGGCGCGAGGCCGGCGTGGCGGCGGCGTCACCCTGATCGCCGCGAACCGGAACGGTGCGGATCGGGCGCGGCTGGTCGCCATTCATGGCGCCGTTGCCGACCATCGGCTTGTTGGCCGGCGAGACGCTGGCGGTGGTCGGCGGATTGTTGTTCTGGTTCAGCGGCGGGAACACGACGCGCGGGCCACCGGCCTTGCTGGCGTCCTGCACATTCACCGGCTGCTCCTCGCGGGAGATCAGCCGCTCCTGCCCGCTGGCGAGACGATCCAACTGCTTGCCGCTGTCATTCGAAGCAGATGCCGAAGGCGGCACGATCTTGTTCGGGCCGGGATCGGCCTTGATCACCGGCGGCTCACCGCTGCGCGGCGATCCGACGAAGGTGCGATAGGCGAAAGCGCCGCCAGTACCGATGACCGCGAGCGCAAGCACGGCCGCAACGGTCATCAGACCGCCGCGACGCTTCGGACGCTCTTCTTCCTCGGCGTGGTCGTGCTGCTGATAGGCGTAGGGATCGTCCTGATACTGATCCTGCTCATAGGCCTGACCATGATCGGGCTGGCCGTACAGCGCATCGTCGTAGCGGTTCGGGTCCAGAGGCTGGTCCTGCACCTGCGGATGGCCATAGGCATCATAGCCGGCATGAGCCTGCTGAGTGGCATCACCCTGTACCGCGTAACTCTGCGGCGCGTAGCCCTGCTGGACGTAGTCTTGCTGGACGTAGTCTTGCTGGACGTAGTCTTGCTGAGCGTAGTCTTGCTGAGCGTAGCCTTGCTGAGCGTAGCCTTGTTGCGCGTAGCCGCTGGCGGCATAGGCCTCGGCGTCGTGATGCTGCGAGCCCTGCTGGTAGCTCTGCTGGAAATCGAATTCCGGCTCGACCTGCGGCTGAACGTAATGCTCGGGCTCCGGTTCGACCGGCTGCTGCGCACGCTGCGCGGCGACGCGCTGCATCCACGGCGGCGGAGTCGGAGCAGCCTCGAACTGCCCCTCCGGTTCGTCATGACCGGCCGGCGCGGGCTCGGCGCGGCGCGGCTGCTGGCCGGCGGCCTGACGTGCAGGCGTGGAAGCGAAGGGATCGGTCTGGCCGATCAGGCGCGCCAGCTCGGCCAGGGGATCGCCCTCGCCTTGCGCGCGCGGGTCGTTGTAGCCGGCGTCCGCGGGGTAAGATCGGTTCTGGTATCGATTGGCCATGGTGATGTCACATCCCCTGCGGGAAAGCTGCCATCTCGCCGACCCGACGAGATTGACGCCTGTCATGGACCGCTGCACACCCCCATGCCGCGACCATTCCCAAATTGTTACTCAACTACTAACGCATCTCGTCCGGAGCGGAGACGCCGAGCACGGCAAGTCCTGACCTAAGAACGGAAACGATGCCCTGCACGAGTGCCAAACGTGCTTTGGTAAGTTCTGCATCATTAGTGATAATGAAGCGTAAATGAGGCGCATCGCGCCCCTGGGTCCAGTGCGCATGGAAGGCACTGGCAAGGTCGTAAAGGTAGAACGCAATCCGGTGCGGTTCATGGGCGACGGCAGCCGCCTCGATCATCCGCGGATACAATGCGAGCTGCCGCAGCAGGCTCAGCTCGGCGGTATCGTCCAGCCGCTCCACTGCCGCATCCTCGAGATAGGCAATCCGGGCACCTTCTTCCAGAGGAAGACCGGCCATTTCCGGCATCTGCTCCCGCGCGTTGCGGAAGATCGAATGGCCGCGGGCATGGCCGTACTGGACATAGAAAACAGCATTGTCCTTCGACTGCTCGATGACCTTGGCAAGGTCGAAGTCGAGCACCGCGTCGTTCTTCCGGAACAGCATCATGAAGCGGACGGCGTCGGAGCCGACCTCGTCCACGACCTCGCGCAGGGTGACGAAGTCGCCGGAGCGCTTCGACATCTTCACCGGCTCGCCATTGCGCAGCAGCTTCACGAGCTGGACGATCTTGACGTCGAGCTCGCCCTTACCGTCGGTGACCGCCTTGATCGCCGCCTGCACGCGCTTGATGTAGCCGCCGTGATCAGCGCCCCAGACGTCCACCATGTTGTGGAAGCCGCGATCGACCTTGGTCTTGTGATAGGCGATATCGGAAGCGAAATAGGTATAGCCGCCATTCGACTTGAGCAGCGGACGATCCACGTCGTCGCCGTAAGCCGTGGCGCGGAACAGCGTCTGTTCGCGGTCCTCATAGTCGTCGATCGGCTTGCCCTTCGGCGGCGGCAGCCGGCCCTCATAGACGTCGCCCTTGCTGCGCAGGAAATCGATGGTGGCGCGGACCTGATCGGTGGCGCCCGTGATCAGCGACCGCTCCGAGAAGAACACTTCGTGCGAGATGTTCAGGGCGGCGAGATCGCCCTTGATCGTCTCCATCATCATCTCGATGGCCTTGGCGCGGGTGATCGGCAGCCACTGGTCTTCGGGCATCTGGCTCAGCGCCGCGCCATGCTCGGCGGCGAGCGCCTGCCCGACCGGCTTCAGATAGTCACCGGGATACAGCCCTTCCGGAATCTCGCCGATGTCCTCGCCGAGCGCCTCGCGATAGCGCAAATGGGCGGAGCGGCCGAGCACATCGACCTGCGCGCCGGCATCGTTGATGTAATATTCGCGCGTGACGTTGTAGCCGGCGATGTCGAGCAGGCTAGCCAGCGCATCGCCGAACACGGCGCCGCGGCAATGGCCGACATGCATCGGACCGGTCGGATTGGCCGAGACATATTCGACATTGATCTTCTCGCCGCCGCCGATGGCGCTGCGGCCATAGGCATCGCCGTCGCGGAGCACAGCGCGGAGTGCGTCGGCCCACACGGAGGTCTTCAGCGTCAGATTGATGAAGCCGGGACCGGCCACATCGACCGCCGTGACGAGATCGTCGGCGCGCAGCTTGGCGGCGATGGCATCGGCGAGATCGCGCGGCTTCGCTTTCGCCTCCTTGGCCAGCACCATGGCGGCATTGCTCGCCATGTCGCCATGGGATGCATCCTTGGTCGGCTCGACGACGATGCGCGACAGATCGATGCCCTGGGGCAGCACGCCCTCGGCGATCAGTGCGTTGCAGATCGCATGCACGCGGGCGAGCATGGTGGCGAACAGATGCGGCGTCGGAGCAGAAGTGGTCATTACTGTACGGAACCAGCTTGCGCCGGGACTCAGCCGGCAGGAACGGATCGGGTCTGGATAGCGGTTTCGCGGGCGCAGCGCCAATGTCTTTCACAGACGGGCGGCAACGCTGCCGGCGGATCGCATCGGGATAATTTCTCAATCCCGATAGGCACTTAACTGGGAACCGCCTAGCGCAATTCCGGGGTCGAGTCAAAGAGCCGGATATGCTCGGTGATGGCGAAGCGGTCGGTCATCCCGGCAATGAAATTACCGATCCGGCGCGCCTGCTCGGCCTCCGATTCCGCCTCGCGGGTTGAGCCCGCCTGCCATTCCGGCGGCAGATCGCCGGGCTCGCGCGTGTAGCGCGAGAACAGATCAGCCACCAGGCACTCCGCCTCGACCATGACGCGCATCACGCGCGGGTGGCGATACATGCCAGTCCAGAGGAAGGACTTGATCGCCTTTTCGGCCCCCGCAGCCTCGGCTGAGAAGGCGATCAACTGCCGGCCGCAATGGCGTACGGCTTCGGCCGAAGCCGGCTTTACCTCGCCGAGGCGGCGCTGCGCTTCGCCGACCACCGAGCCGATCAGATAGGAGATCAGCTCGCGGACCAGCTCGGCGCCGCGGCGATCCTGATCGAGGCTGGGATAACGGCGATCGATCTCGGCGACGATGCCCGCGACCAGCGGGATGGCCTTGAGATCGTCGATGCTGAACAGACCGGCGCGCAGGCCGTCATCGATATCATGGGCGTCATAGGCGATGTCGTCCGCAATCGCGGCCGCCTGCGCTTCCAGCGAGGCGTGACTGCCGAGTTCGAGATCGAGTGTGCGGTTGAATGCGACAATGCCGAGCGGCAGACCGTGCTGCGCATAATGGTCCAGCGGCGTGCCATTCGGCGCGATCAACGGGCCATTGTGCTTCACGATGCCTTCGAGGGTTTCCCAGGTCAGGTTCAGCCCATCGAAATCGGGGTAGCGGTGTTCCAGTGCGGTGACCACATGCAGGGCCTGCGCATTATGGTCGAAGCCGCCATGGGCTTCGAGACAGGCGTCGAGGGCGCGCTCGCCGGCATGGCCGAATGGCGGGTGTCCGAGATCATGGGCCAGCGCCAGCGTCTCGGTGAGATCCTCGTCGAGGCCGAGCTGCCGCGCCACCGCGCGGGCGATCTGGGCGACTTCCAGCGTATGGGTCAGGCGCGTGCGGTAGTGATCGCCTTCATGGAACACAAAGACCTGGGTCTTGTGCTTCAGCCGCCGGAATGCCGTGGAATGGATCACGCGGTCGCAGTCCCGCCGAAAGGCGCTGCGGGTCCGGCTCGGCGCTTCCGGGAACTGGCGACCGCGGCTGCGATCGGGGTCGCAGGCGAAGAGAGCGCGGGGAGCTGCCATTCCGACCGACACGGCTGTTTATCCTTGATCCAATTGATTCCGGGGACTGCCGCACTTAACTATGGGGCGCGGAAGATTCAAATGGTTCGAATCCCTCCGGCGGAGCCAAACGATGACCGATGCTGCCACGATCGAAGCCCCCCTCACCGTCAGCGCCAGCGCCGCGCGCCGGATCGGCGAGATCCTAAAGGCCGAAGGTGACGGCGCGATGCTGCGCGTCTCGGTGGAAGGCGGCGGCTGCTCGGGTTTCCAGTACAAATTCGACGTCGAACGGGCCAAGGCCGAGGACGACGTGGTGATCGAGCGCGACGCCGCCGTCGTGCTGGTCGATCCGGCATCGGCGCCGTTCCTTGCCGGCTCCGAACTGGATTTCGTCGACGATCTGATCGGCGCCTCGTTCCGGGTCGTCAATCCGAACGCCACCGCATCCTGCGGGTGCGGGACGAGTTTCTCGATCTAGCGCGAATGACCGAACGAGGGCCTTGCTAAAGGCCCTCGCCGGCTTTTGCCCATTTCACGCCGATACGCATGAGCGCATCCGGCGACCGCTGGTCTATTCCGAGAAGACGCCAGTCGTGCCGGCCAGATTGGTACACATCCGTCCCTTGTACGGTCCACCGGTCGGACCGACCTGATATTCGTTATAGACAGCGAGACTGCCGGGATTGCTGAGACTGGTGATCGTGACCGGCGGATCGAAATTCGCGGCATTGCCGGTGGACAGCACGCCCGTCCCCGCTTCGTTCAGCACCTGCGCATTTGCAGCCGCGCTCGACGAGCCGAGCATGTTCTGGATGGCGCGTTCCATCAGCCCGAGGCGGCCATCCGACATGCGCGACACCGCCATGCTCTGCACCGTCCATGTGCCATCGACATTGTAGGACACATTGAACGTCGTGTAGCCGGGCGTTGCGTCGCACAGCGCGGCGTTCACCGACGAACTGGTGAAGTTCATCACAGTGCCCGGCGTGTAGGTGCCGGTCTGAACGTAGAACTTGATGATCGGCTGGCAATCGAGATTGGTGTTCGGCATCGCCGTCACGAAATTCGACAAGGTGATGGCGCCCGACAGCGACTGCACGGCCGAGCCGGCATTATAGGCATTCAGGATCGGATTGTAGGTCGGTGTGATGATGCGGAACGAGCCAGCCTGCGGCCCGGACGTCGAGACCGGCACCGACAGGCCGAGCGATGGCGAGACCGTCATCGTTGTCGTGTTGTTGGTCGGCGTGCCGCCCGCTGCCGGGGTCAGGCCGATCGCTTGAATCGCAGCCAATTGCCCCGATGGCTGACCGACCTGCGGCGGCGATACCTGCTGCTGAACGCCGGCGTAATATTGCAGCACCATCGTGAAGGTCAGGACCGCGCCGGACGTCGCATAGGGCAGCAATGTCTGCGTGTAGAGGCTGTTGGTGTAGACCTGCGCGCCGCCCGAATAGACGGCCGGCTGCTGGAAGAAATAGAAGTTCTGAACGGTCGGACTGTTGTTGGTGACGTTGATCGTGATGGTCGTGGCCATGATCTGCCTCCTGCTGAAGATCTGATGAGACCGCCTCTCGCGCATCTGTATGAGAGCGGCACCACAACCATTAAGTGTATTTGTAATAAGATTCTCGTATTTTGATTTGCGCGTTGTGCAATCCGAACCCGCTGGTTCTTGCGCCCAGAGAAAGTCAGCCGGAAAGTCAGCGAGCCGGGAGAACTTCCTCGATGAAGGCGACAAGCATGGCTTGCGCGCGATCGGTCATCACCAGTTCGGCGCGGCGGATGGTCAGGGCCAGGGGGGTCTCGGGGCCGGCGGCGGAGCGCGATCCGTTATGGGCGTCGAGGCTGCCCGTGCCGTTCAGGAACCAGTCGACCGAGACGTCGAGCAGCCGGCAGAGCGTCACGACATTGTCCAGCGTCATCGGCCCGTCGTTCTTCCAGCGGGTGATGGTGCTTTCATTGACGCCGAGCGCGTAGGCCAAGGCATGCTGCTTGGCGTAACCGCGCAATTGCATCGCTTCGACCAGCCGTTGTCCGCGACTTGCCATGATCGCACGCCTCTCCGACTGCAACAGACACAACTGACACCGGCGCGACTGATCCCGGCACGCCGTCCCGTTCCCGCAACGCTTGCGCGTCCAAGTTGTGAGATAGATCTCCCCTCCAGACATGAGGGGAGGCAGCACGCCGTAAGGCGCGACTTGGTGGGACTGGACGCTGCTTCCGCAAGCTGGATCGCCAGCAAGCTCGAGCCGCGCAACGCCTTACGGCGCGCCACCGCGACGTTCTTTCTGGCCGAAGGACCGTTCTTCCGGGTACTGGGCCCATCTCCCGCA
>JAEXHR010000001.1 GCA_023449855.1 Pseudomonadota bacterium
CGGCGGATTACGCCTTCGGCTCATCCGCCCTACGGCTGCGGGTTAATCTGTGACCGAACGTCGCCTGTGCCGCCCCGCCACGGTTCCTTAACACCCGGCTGCAACACTGCCGCTAAAGTCTTCAGAATCCGGGGTAAACCGCCTCACGATTCGATCCCCTTTACGCTTTGTTTACCAGGAAGCCCGAAGGTTAACGCTGGCGGCGCATGTTGCGCTTGGCTGCCGAGGCGTGAGCTGTGCGGAACTTCCGTAACGACGCGTATCGATGGAAAGTGTGTTGTTTCAGGCACTTACCCATTCCGGTCTGACCGAGATGTCTTCTGCGTCATCGCCAGTGCTTTGGTCCCGCGCAAATGCGGGCGCAACCAGTGACGAGCTCGTGGAATGGATGGTGGAGGACGCCTCTCTCGGTCGGTCGGATCGCTGAGGCCCCAAGCTGACCTCAAGATGGCGGCCCGTGGGGCAGGCATCCTGCTGCGCGAGCGGCTGGCACCGCTCGAGCGTTCCGTCGCGGCCTTGAAGAACCGCAAGGCGCCTGAGCGCGAGCCGAGCACCAACAAGATCGTTATCTTCATCGAGCGCTACGTCCCGCGTCGCGTCGGCATTGCCGCGACACTGCTGATCCTGGCCGGCAGCGTCGGTTTCGGCGTCGTCAAGGGCGAGCATGTCGACGAAGTCGTTGCCGCTTTCCAGGACACCCGCAACGCTGCGGCCAATGCCGCCGGCTTCCGCATTTCCTCGGTCATTCTCAATGGCCGCAAGCAGCTCACGCAGGACGAGATCCTGGCGATCGGCGGCATCAATGGCCGCTCGTCGCTGTTGTTTCTCGACGCTGCCGCTGTCCGCGACAAGCTGAAGGCCAATCCGTGGATCGCCGACGCCAATGTGCTGAAGCTGTATCCGGATCGCCTGCAGATCGACGTCACCGAGCGCACGGCGTTCGCGCTGTGGCAGGAGGAGGGTAAGCTCGCCGTCATCGCCGACGATGGCGCCGTGCTCGAAAACTATGTGCCGAGCCGTTTCGTCAAGCTGCCGCTGGTGGTGGGCAAGGGCGCCGATACCCAGGCCAAGGATTTCATCGCACTGCTAGACCGTTACCCGCAGGTTCGCGCCGTGACCAAGGCGGCGATCTATGTCGGCGAGCGTCGGTGGAATCTCCGCCTCAACGATAATCTCGATGTCCGTCTGCCCGAGAACGATGTCGGCAATGCGCTGGCCATGCTGAGCAAGCTCGATCGCGAGGATCGTCTGTTTTCGCGCGATATCGTCGCCATCGATATGCGTCTGCCGGATCGCCTGACCGTGCGTCTGTCCGAGGAGGCCGCCAAGGCCCGCGAAGAGCAGTTCAAGGCGCAGGATAAAGCCAAGAAGAAAGCGGGCGCAGCATGAGCGGGCTGGATCGCAACCAGGCGCCGAAGACGCGCCAGATGGCGCCGGGCCGCACTGCTCTGGTGGCGTCGCTCGATGTCGGCACCAGCAAGATCGCGTGCATGATCGCGCGCCTGCGGCCCTGCGCGCCGAACGAAGCGCTGCGCGGCCGCACCCATGCCGTCGAACTCATCGGCTACAGCCAGATCCAATCGCGCGGTGTGAAGTCCGGCGCCGTCGTCGATATGGGCGAGGCCGAACAGTCGGTGCGCCAGGCCGTCGGCCTCGCCGAGCGCATGGCCAAGGTTCGCGTTGAATCCGTTTTGCTGTCGGTCTCGGCCGGCCGCCTGCAGGGCCAGCTCATCGAAGCTTCCGCCGACATCAAGGGCGGCGCGGTCAGCGCGTCCGACATGGCGCGCGTCACTTCGACGGGGATGCGCCATGCGACACCTCCGGGCCGCACCGTGCTGCACGCGCTGCCGGTGAGCTATTCGCTGGACGGCGTGAAGGGTATTCGCGACCCCAAGGGGATGGTCGCGTCGCAATTCGGCGTCGACATGAACGTCATTACTGCCGATGCGACAGTCGCGCGCAATCTGATGCTGGTGGTCGAGCGTTGCCACCTCAATGTCGAGGCGATGGCGGCTGCGCCTTATGTCGCAGGCCTCTCGGTGCTCACCGATGACGAGACCGATCTCGGCGCTGCCGTCGTCGAGATGGGGGCAGGGACCACCACGCTTGCGACCTATTCCGGCGGACGCATCGTGCATGCGTCGGGATTTGCGGTCGGTGGGCAACATATCACCATGGATCTCGCACGCGGCCTCGGTTGCTGCATCGCGGATGCCGAGCGAATCAAGACGTTATATGGCACGGTGCTGACGGGTGGCTCCGATGCGCGCGAGATGATGAACGTGCCGACGGCAGGCGACAACGACCGCGACTATCCGCAGGCCGTGTCCCGCGCCACGATTGCAAACATCGTACGCCAGCGTGCCGAGGAGATTTTCGAGATGATCCGGGATCGGCTTGCCGACTCGCCTTTTGCAGCAGAGCCACGCGCGCGCGTGGTGCTGTCGGGCGGCGCGTCGCAGCTCACCGGTCTTGCCGAACTCGGTTCGCAGATTCTCGGTCGTTCGGTGCGTGTTGCGCGCCCACTCGGTTTTGGTCGCCTGCCCATGGAAGCGAAGAGCGCATCTTTCGCCGTCCCGTCGGGCCTCCTGGTCTATCCGCAATTCGCCCACCTCGAACATGTCGAGCCGCGCTTCACGCGGCAGCTCAAGACCGGCACCGATGGCGGCGGATACTTCGGAAAGGTCGGTCGATGGCTACGCGAGGGCTTCTGATGAGATTTTTCCAGGGAATGCACATTCCGTCACCGACGCCGCCGGCTTCAAGCCACCGGCACGACCACACAATTCGCGCGTAATACGAGAGGCAACCTCATGACCATCAATCTCAACGTTCCTGATATCAGCGAACTGAAGCCCCGCATTACCGTGTTCGGTGTCGGCGGCGCCGGCGGCAACGCCGTCAACAACATGATCACCGCCGGTCTGCAGGGCGTCGACTTCGTCGTCGCCAACACGGACGCGCAGGCGCTGACGATGTCGAAGGCGCAGCGCATCGTGCAGATGGGTACGCAGGTCACCCAGGGCCTCGGCGCCGGTTCGCAGCCGGATGTCGGCGCCGCCGCCGCGCAGGAAGTGATCGACGAGATCCGCGATCACCTCACCGGCGCCAACATGGTGTTCGTCACTGCCGGCATGGGCGGCGGCACCGGCACCGGCGCTGCCCCGGTCATCGCCAAGACCGCGCGCGACATGGGCATCCTTACCGTTGGCGTGATCACCAAGCCGTTCCATTTCGAAGGCCAGCGCCGCATGCGCACCGCCGAGGCCGGCATTGCCGAGCTGCACAAGGTGGTCGATACGCTGCTGATCATCCCGAACCAGAATCTGTTCCGGGTCGCCAACGAAAAGACCACCTTCGCCGACGCCTTCGCGATGGCCGACCAGGTGCTCTATTCGGGCGTTGCCTGCATCACCGACCTGATGGTCAAGGAAGGCCTCATCAATCTCGACTTCGCCGACGTGCGCGCGGTCATGAAGGAGATGGGCAAGGCGATGATGGGCACCGGCGAAGCCACCGGTGAGAAGCGCGCGCTGACCGCTGCCGAAGCCGCCATCGCCAACCCGCTGATCGACGATTCGTCGATGAAGGGGGCGAAGGGTCTCCTGATCTCGATCACCGGCGGCAAGGACCTGACGCTGTTCGAAGTCGACGAAGCCGCCACCCGCATCCGCGAGGAAGTGGACTCGGACGCCAACATCATCGTCGGCGCCACCTTCGACGAGGGTCTCGATGGCGTGATCCGCGTCTCGGTGGTTGCCACCGGCATCGAGCAGGCCCAGCTCGCCCGAACCGCGCCCGGCCCGGTCGGCACCCCGGTCGCAGCCGTCGGCCAGTCTGCCCCGGCGGACACCCGTCTGGCCGATCTGACCGCCAAGCTGCGCGCCGACAACCAGCGCATCGCTGCTGCCGCCGCCGCCAAGGCTGGTGCGCCGGCTCCGATGGCCGCACCGGCTGCGCCCGCGCCGCGCGCTCCCTCGAACAATCATGAGCGCGCCGCGCTAGCCGCCATCGCCGCCGCCGTCGCGCCAGAAGCGCAGCAGCAGGGTACCTATGGCGACGTGACGGTTCGCCCGATCGCGCAGAAGCCGTCGCTGTTCCCTGATCTGCCGCGCCAGGAAGCTCCGCTTGAGGCGCCGATTCCCGAGCAGTTCATCCCGCCGTCGGCTGAACGCGCCCCGGTTCGCGCCCCGCGCATGCCGAAGTTCGAGGAACTGCCGATGCCGGCCCAGGCCGAAATTCGTCAGGCCCGCGGCGATGCGGAAGACGAGCCGCAGAAGCAGCGCCTGTCGCTGCTGCAGCGTCTCGCCAATGTCGGCCTCGGCCGCCGCGACGAGGAATCGGAAGCGCCGGTGTCCGGCCGTCCGCAGGCGCCAGCCATGGCCCCGATGCCGCCGCTGCCCGAGCGCAAGCCGCAGCGCTCGGTCGCCCAGCAGATGGCCAATGAGCCGCCGGTGTCCGAATATGCCCGCCGTCCGGCGCCGCAGGGCCTCGATGTTCATGGCCGTCCGGCTCCTGTTGCCCCCGCGCCACAGGGCGACGATCATCTCGATATCCCGGCCTTCCTGCGCCGCCAGTCGAACTGATCGACTGTAACAATCGTCACAAGCATGAAGCCCCGGTCATCTGACCGGGGCTTTTTCGTGAGCGTGATGCAAAATGCGTCACGGTTTGTTAATGTGTTGATAGTACTTCGTTAATTGATGTGTGCCGCTGCGGTTTCGCCGTCAGGCGATGCGCCAACCGCCAGAAACCTTGGTTAACAATCGGCCGGAATGCGGCAGAGGTTGGGTAACAATCGGTTAGAAAGCGTGAGTTGGCGCACTTTGTGGCAACGGTTAATGTGACTGCGACTCGGGGGCTCGGAAGACCGTACGGTTCGACTGAGTGAGTCCCTCTCATGACGAGAGGTCTACTTGGGTGGGTAACATATGACTTTCAGCCGACAGACCACGCTTGGAGCGCAAGCCACCGTGACCGGTGTCGGCGTCCATTCCGGAAAGCCTGTCAGCCTGACTCTCGGACCTGCTCCCGTCGATGCCGGATATATCTTCGTTCGCACTGGCCTTGAAGGTCCGGATCGCGAAGTTCAGGCCACCGCCAAATCCGTGATCGCTACCGAATTTGCCACCGTGCTCGGCGATCGTGAAGGCCCGATCGTTTCCACCGCCGAACACGTCCTTGCCGCGCTGCGCGGCATGGGTATCGACAACGCCACCATCGAGGTCGATGGTCCGGAAGTGCCGATCATGGATGGTTCGGCTGCCGCCTTTATCGCCGCCATCGATCAGGCCGGCGTGGTGGAGCAGGGCGCCCGCCGCCGCTTCATCCAGGTGCTGAAACCGGTGCAGGTCGCCATCGGCGATAGTTTCGGTGAACTCCGCCCCCACGCTGCCGGCTTCCGCGCCGAGATCGAAATCAACTTCAACAATCCCGCCATCGGCCGTCAGAGCTTCGTGCTCGACCTTAATCCCGAAACTTTCCGCCGTGACGTCGCCCGCGCCCGCACCTTCGGCTGCATGAACGACGTGGCCCGCCTCTGGAGCGCCGGTTTCGCGCTCGGCGCCTCCTTCGAAAATTCCGTCGTGTTCGACGACACCAAGCTCCTCAACACCGAAGGCCTCCGCTACGCCGATGAATGCGTCCGCCACAAGGTGCTGGACGCGGTCGGTGATCTCGCGCTGGCCGGCCTGCCGATTCTCGGCGCCTATCGCTCGGTGCGCGGCGGCCACAAGCTCAACAACGAAGTCCTGAAGGCGCTGATGGCCGATCGTTCGGCTTGGAAGATCGTCGAAGCCGACGCTGTTTCCGTGCAGACCGCCCGCCGCGGCCGTGCCTCGGCCGACGTGACCTCGGGCGTGCTGGGCGGTCTGGCACCGGCATTCGGGCCGGACGTGTCCTGAGCCGATACGCCGTTTTGGACGCGTTCCAGCGTCCGACACCCGCAGTAACCATAACCATCTGTCTCCACACCTCTTTCGCCACAATCCCGGCGAAATGCGTCCCTATCCCGTTGGTTAACGGATAGCCTTCGGATAAACAGGCACGTGGTCGGGGAGACGGCCACGGGCATTTTTGGCTGGTCCGTATTGGGGCGCGGTGGACGCGCAGACAGGCCCCTTTGCGGGAGCCGTAACTAGGCGTCAGGCAAGAATAGATGTCGGCACAGCGTATCGCGCTCACCTTCCGTGATGAACTCAATCGCCTCAAGCGTCCGCTGCGGCTCGCCGCTGGTTTGATCGTGCTTGCCGTGCCGCTGGCCGGCTGCGGCACCGGCGCGCTGTGGGACAAGTTCGGCAAGAAGGACGATCAGTTCGTCGATGAGCCCGCCGACAAGCTCTACAATGAGGGCCTGTACCTCATGAACCAGAGCAAGGATCCGAAGGCCGCCGCCAAGAAGTTCGAGGAAGTCGATCGCCAGCATCCGTATTCGGAATGGGCGCGCAAGTCGCTCCTGATGTCCGCTTACGCCGCCTATCAGACCGGCGACTACGACACCTGCATCGGTTCGGCCACGCGCTATGTCACGCTGCATCCCGGCAGCCCGGACGCTGCCTATGCGCAGTATTTGATCGCCGCCTCGCATTACGACCAGATCCCGGACATTTCGCGCGATCAGGGCCGTACTGAGAAGGCGATGGCTGCGCTCGAGGAAGTCATCCGCAAATATCCGACCTCCGAATATGCCACCTCCGCCAAGCAGAAGCTGGAAGGCGCGCGCGACCAGATCGCCGGCAAGGAGATGGATATCGGCCGCTATTACATGAAGAAGCGCGACTACACCGCCGCCATCAACCGCTTCAAGACCGTCGTCACGCAGTATCAGACCACCCGCCATGTCGAGGAGGCGCTGATGCGCCTGACCGAGGCCTATATGACCGTCGGCGTGGTCGGGGAGGCGCAGACCGCCGCCGCCGTGCTTGGCCACAACTTTCCTGACAGCAAGTGGTACAAAGACGCCTACAATATTGTAAAGTCGGGCGGTCTCGAACCGAGCGAGAACAAGGGCTCCTATATTTCCCGGGCCTTCAAGCGAATCGGCCTCGGCTAGGAATCGTCCTCGCATGCTCGCCCGTCTGTCGATCCGTGACATCGTCCTGATCGAGCGGCTCGATATCGAATTCGCGCGCGGCCTCGCGGTTCTCACCGGCGAGACCGGTGCCGGCAAATCCATTCTGCTCGATGCCTTCGCGCTCGCCCTTGGCGGGCGCGGCGATGCCAGCCTCGTGCGCCACGGCGCGGAGCAGGGACAGGTCACCGCCGCCTTCGATCTTGCGCCCGGCCATCCCGCTCTCGGCCTGCTCAAGGACAATGGTTTCGACGATGACACCGGCGAGATGATTCTCCGCCGTGTGCAGTTCGGCGATGGCCGCACCCGCGCCTACATCAACGACCAGACCGTCAGCGTGCAGACGCTGAAGGCGATTGGTGCTGCGCTGGTCGAAATCCACGGCCAGCATGACGACCGCGCCCTTGTGGATGCCGCCAGCCATCGCCGCCTGCTCGATGCCTTTGCCGGGCTGGAGAAGGACGTCATTGCGCTGGAAGCCCTCTGGGATGCCCGCAAGGCCGCCTATACTGCACTCGAAACCCATCGCGCCAACATGGAGCGTGCCGCCCGCGACGCCGATTACCTGCGCCATTCCGCGGAGGAGCTGAAGAAGCTCAATCCGAAGGACGGCGAGGAAACTCAGCTCGCGGAGCGCCGCACCGGCATGATGCAGGGCGAGAAGATTGCCGCCGATCTGCGCGAGGCGCAGGAAGCGGTCTCCGGCCCGCATTCGCCGATCTCCGCGCTGGCCGCCGCCGTCCGCCGTCTGGAGCGCCGCGCGGGACCGTCGCCGACACTGGTCGAACCAGCGGTCAAGGCCATCGACGTCGCCATCAATGCGCTGGAAGAAGCGGACCAGCATCTCAACGCCGCATTGATCGCTGCCGATTTCGATCCTGCGGAGCTCGAGCGCATCGAAGAGCGCCTGTTCGCGCTGCGCGCCGCTGCTCGCAAATTCTCCACGCCGGTCGATGGTCTCGCCGCGCTGGCCGCAAAATTCTTCGCCGATGTCGCCACCATCGATGCAGGTGCCGGACAGCTCGCGAAGCTGGAGAAAGCCGCTGTCGAAGCCGATGCGAAATACGCGGCCGCTGCGACAAAACTCTCCGCTGCGCGCATCAAGTCTGCCGACAAGCTCAACAAGGCCGTTATCGCCGAACTGGCGCCGTTGAAGCTGGAGCGCGCCAAATTCATCACCCAGGTCGATACGGATGCAGAAACGCCCGGCCCGCAGGGCATCGACCGCGTCGAATTCTGGGTGCAGACCAATCCCGGCACGCGTCCGGGCCCGATGATGAAAGTCGCCTCCGGCGGCGAACTCTCGCGTTTCCTGCTGGCGCTGAAAGTTGTGCTGTCCGACAAGGGCTCCGCGCCTACGCTGGTGTTCGACGAAATCGATACGGGTGTCGGCGGCGCCGGGGGGGATGGCATCGGCGCCCGGCT
>JAEXHR010000002.1 GCA_023449855.1 Pseudomonadota bacterium
GGGTTACGCTTTGCGTAACCCGCCCTACGGACGGTCATCACACCTTCTTCTTGTTCTGCCGCTTCTCGACGAGATCATCGACGACAGCCGGATCCGCAAGCGTCGAGGTATCGCCCAGCGACGACGGCTCATCCTCGGCGATCTTGCGCAGAATACGCCGCATGATCTTGCCCGAGCGGGTCTTCGGCAGGCCCGGTGCGAACTGGATCAGGTCCGGCGAGGCGATCGGGCCGATGTCCTTGCGGACCCAGGCGACCAGCTCCTTGCGCAGCTCCTCGGTCGGCTCGATGCCGGCCATCAGGGTCACATAGGCGTAGACGCCCTGCCCCTTGATGTCGTGGGGATAGCCGACCACGGCCGCTTCTGACACGCTCTCATGCGCAACGAGCGAGGACTCCACTTCCGCCGTTCCCATGCGATGACCGGATACGTTGATCACGTCGTCGACGCGGCCGGTGATCCAGTAATAGCCGTCGGCGTCGCGGCGGCAGCCGTCGCCCGTAAAATACTTGTTCTTGTAGGTGGAGAAATAGGTCTGCTCGAAGCGTGCATGGTCGCCGTAAACCGTGCGCATCTGGCCCGGCCACGACTTTGCGATGCACAGATTGCCCGAGGTCTCGCCATCCAGCACCTTGCCGTCGGCATCGACGATCTCCGGCACCACGCCGAAGAACGGCCGCGTTGCCGAGCCGGGCTTGAGCTTGGTCGCACCCGGCAGCGGCGTGATCAGGATGCCGCCGGTTTCGGTCTGCCACCAGGTGTCGACGATCGGGCAACGGCCGTCGCCGACGACATGGTAGTACCATTCCCACGCTTCCGGATTGATCGGCTCGCCCACCGAGCCCATCAGGCGCAGGCTCTTGCGCGAGGTCTTCTTCACCGGCTCGTCGCCGGCCTGCATCAGCGCGCGGATCGCGGTCGGCGCGGTGTAGAAGATGTTGACCTTGTGCTTGTCGATGACCTGCCAGAAGCGCGAATTGTCGGGATAGTTCGGTACGCCCTCGAACATCAGCGTGGTCGCGCCATTGGCCAGCGGCCCATACAGAATGTAGCTGTGGCCGGTGACCCAGCCGACGTCGGCCGTGCACCAGTAGATGTCACCCTCGTGATAGTCGAAGACATACTGATGTGTCATCGACGCGAACAGCAGATAGCCGCCGGTGGTGTGCAGCACGCCCTTGGGCTGGCCGGTGGAGCCTGATGTGTAGAGGATGAACAGCGGGTCTTCCGCATTCATCTCCTCGCAGGGGCATTCGGTGGTGACCATCTCGGCGGCTTCGCGGTACCAGAAGTCGCGCGCCGGATCCATGTCGATGGCGGCGCCGGTGTGCTTGACGACCACGACCCAGTCGACACCGCCGGCCTTGGCCACCGCTGCGTCCACATTCTTCTTCAGCGGCACCTTCTTGCCGCCGCGCAGACCTTCATCGGCGGTGATGATGATCTTGGACTGGCAGTCGGTGATGCGCTGCGCCAGCGAATCCGGCGAGAAGCCCGCGAACACCACCGAATGAATCGCGCCGATGCGCGCGCAGGCGAGCATCGCATAGGCGGCTTCGGGGATCATCGGCAGATAGATGGTGACGCGGTCGCCCTTGCCGACATTGCGGTTGCGCAAGACGTTGGCCATCTTGCAGACTTCGTCATGCAGCTCCTGATAGGTGATGTGCTTGGACTGCGAGGGATCGTCACCTTCCCAGATGATTGCGGTCTGGTTGGCGCGCTTCGGCAGGTGCCGGTCGATGCAGTTATAGGCGGCGTTGAGCACGCCGTCCTCGAACCATTTGATCGAGATATTGCCCGGCGCATAGGAGGTGTTTTCGATCCTGGTGGGCGTCTCGATCCAGTCGAGCCGCTTGGCCTGCTCGGCCCAGAAGCCGTCGCTGTCGCTGATCGAGCGCGCATACATCTCCTTGTACTTCGCGTCGTCGACATAGGCGCGCGAGGTCCATTCGCTCGGCACGTCGTAAATCTTGTCGGACATCGTTTCCTCCACTCTTCTCGCAGCCCGTGAAATCGCCCTGCGCTGCAAGCCGTTTCTCGTTCGATGTTCCAATTATGCGTCGGGGCAGGCAGGCCGGACAAGCCGGCCGCGTCTCACCCTTTCGTCGGTTGCGACGTTTAGGCCGCCATCACGACGCAGGAACGAAAATCATCCGATTTGCATTATCGCGGCGGAGGGCGAGGACCAGAAAGCACGTAAAGCCATGATGGAGCAGCAGAATTTCACAGCCGTCCGCGGCGGCGGCGCCCGTTCGGCGCTCGCAGCAGCCAGAGCGCTGGCTTCGAAACTGGCCGATCGTCAGCCGAAGCTGCGCGGCAAGCGCACGGTCGAAGCCCTGGCCCGCGAGCTCGGTCTCACGCTGGGCGATCAGTCGGAATTGACCATTCGTCGTCGCAAGACCGGCAAGGCCTACGCCTTCATCCGCGCTAACGGCACGCGTATTCGCCACGCCGGCACCATCCGGCGGTTGAACGCGATGGCGGTGCCTCCCGCTTATGTCGATGTCCGCTATGCGTCCGATCCCAATTCGCATCTGCAGGCCGTCGGCCGCGATGCCGCGGGGCGTCTGCAATATCGCTATCACGCCGACTGGGAGAAGGTGCGCGAGCATCGCAAGGCGAACCGGCTGGCGCGCCTGGTCAATGCGTTGCCGAAAATTCGTCGCAGCGTGTCGCAGATACTCGCCGGGGATGAGCCGTCGCGCGACTTCGCGCTCGCTGCGGTGATCGAGCTCGTTGCCAGGACGGCGATTCGCGCCGGCAATGAAAGCTACATGAAGCTCTCCGGCACCCGCGGCGCCACCACGCTGATGAAATCGAACGTGCAGCTCGAGGGCGAATGCATCGTGCTGTCCTTCAAGGCCAAGGGCGGCAAGGCGGTGCGCAAGGAATGCGGCACGGCCAGGCTGGTCCGCGCCATCGGCATCCTGCACGACGTGCCGGGCCGCCGCCTGTTCCAGTATCGCGACAGGGTCGGTCGCATCCATAAGGTCAACACAGCGGCGGTGAACGCTTTCCTGCGCGACATCGCCGGCATCAAGATTTCGCTGAAGGATTTTCGCACGCTGATGGCCTCGGCCACGGTGGTCGAGACGCTGGCGAAGATCGAGCCGGCGGAATCCGCGCGCGGTCGCAAGAAGCAGGTGCTGGAAGCGGTGCGCTCGGCGGCGGACGAACTGTCGAACACGCCCACCATCTGCCGCAAGAGCTATGTGCACGACACGATCGTGACCGCCTTCGAGAACGGCGCGCTGGCAAGGATAGTGGCAAAGCAGACGGGTCACCGCACGCAATCGAAGCGCGAGCAGCTACTTGCGCAGGTGGTGGCGGAGGCGGGGTAAAACACCGCGACCGTAGGGTGGGTTGAGCGAAGCGAAAACCCACCACCTTTCCTTGCCGCAAACTCCGCCGATGGGTTTTCGCTCCGGCGCTCTGCGCCTGCGCTCAACCCATCCTACAAGAGCGTCCAAACCGCCGTATTCTTGATCTCTGCATCCTCGAGATCGCGCGTCACCGGCACCTTGTATTCCGCCAGCTTTCGTAGCCTGTCCTTCGGCAGATAGCTCCGCCCGGGATCGCCGATCAGTACGGTGGCGCCGCGCGCTGTCTGCGCCGAGAGAAAAGCATAAGCCCGCGCCGCCGTATCGCGTTCATAAAAGATATCACCGGCGAGAATCGTTTGCGCGTCGGGCGCCAAGGCATCGCCGAGTAGATCGTCGCCACGCGCTTCGACAACAACATCATTGCTTCCCGCATTGATCGCGATCGCCACGCGTGCAAACGCATCGATGTCATAACCGATCACGCTCTTCGCGCCGGCCCTCATGGCGGCAATCGCCACCAGCCCCGATCCCGAAGCGAGATCGAGCACCGCACGTCCGGCGACATGTTCGCGATGATCGAGCACATAGCGCGCCAGCGCCTGGCCACCAGCCCAGGCAAAAGCCCAGAACGGCGGCGGCAGGCCTGCTTCGCCGAGCTCCTCTTCCGTCTTGCTCCAGAGCGGCACGGCTTCGTCAGCCACATGCAGCGCAACCTCCGGCACCAGCGGCACCGGGAGCAAACGCGTATTGGCGCGGATGAATCCGGCGGGGTCGGTGATTTTTCCCGTTCCCGCATGACTTGCCGAGCTGATGGTCATTGGTCTGCACTCCGGCGATCACGCCATGTCGTGCCGCCCTTAGCACACGCCCGTACCACGCATCCATGGCGATCATGCACCACTCAGCGCAGCCGGTCCCAACCTTCGCGCGCCGCTGTATTATCGGGGTCGCGCCGTAGCGCTCTGTCATAGGCGAGCAGAGCTTCCTCGTAGCGCTCGGTTTCCTCGAATACAGATGCGCGGCCCACGATGCCGCTGGCGTCCCGTGGGGAGCGTTTGCTGAATTCGTCAAAGTCGCGCAAGGCCAGATCATGGCGCTTCAAGGCCTGCAGGGCTTCGCCGCGACTGAAATAGGCATCGGCATTGCCGGGATCAGTGCCGACGGCAAAATTCAGATCGTCCAGTGCCCGCTCGGGTTGCTTCAGTTTCAGATAGCCGAAGCCGCGGTAGTAATAGGCTCGCGCTTTGTTTGCCGTATGTGCGTTGGCGATCGCCTTGTCCAGATCGGGTATCGCCGCAGCGTAATCGCTGCGCGCCATCAACAGCCACGCGCGATTGACGAGAGCTGGGGTCAGCTCGGGCTGGATTTTCAGTGCCGCGTTGTAGTCGGCCATGGCTCGTTCGGGGTCGGTGAAGCGCAAGTTATAGGCGCGCTGCGGATAGATCTGCACGAGCTGGCGCTCCTGCAGCGGCCCGCTATTGATCAGCCGCGAACAGGCTTCGACGATCGCTTTTTCTTCCGTGCCGAACAGGCAGCGCGATGCGTCCGCTTGCTGCGCGGCCGACCACAAGGATGTGGGGGAAGGCATTTTGGCCAACGGTGCGAAAGTCGTCGGCGGCGATTGCGGACCCACCGGCCTTGCCCAGGATGCTGCTGCGGCGGGCGCAGCAGGTGGCTGGCGGTCGACATAAATCCAGCTGCAGATCAGGAGCGCAGCGGCAGCCGGCCAAGTCTGCCACCAGATCCTGTACCTGCGATCAACGCCCCACAATGCAATATGCAGGGCCGCGACCTTCGTCGTCATGTTCATTGCTTAGCTGTCCCGGACCGCGGCATCGATATCGGAAAGATCGAAGCTGGAGACGTCGGCATCAAGGTCGCGGGCGCAGCGTAGCGCATGCGCTTCGCGGACCTTTTCCAGCAGCGTGCGCATCGAGCGCGCATTGCCCCATTGCAGGTCGCGACGCCGCGCCTCGATCCAGGGCGTCAGAATGTGTTCGAACCCATCGGGCAAGCTGTAGTGCTGCGCGTGTGCCATTCCGGCGAAGATCTGACACAGCTCCCAGCTCTCATAGGCGGGGAAGTTGATGGTCTTGGTGAATCGGCTGGCGAGGCCGGGATTGCTAGCGATGAAGTGCTGCATCTCGTTCGGATAGCCGGCTGCAATCACGATCAGGCGGTCGCGATTGTCTTCCATGAATTTCAGCAACGCCTCGATCGCTTCGCGACCGAAATCGCCCTTCCATTCGGACGACAGGCTGTAGGCTTCATCGATGAACAGGATGCCGTCGAGGGCGGAGCGGCACAATTCAAGCGTCTTCAGCGCGGTCTGGCCGACATAACCGCCGACGAACTGGCTGCGATCCGCCTCGACCAGATGACCTTTGCGCAGCACGCCGAGTGAGCGGTAGACGTCGCCTAGAGCCCGAGCCACCACGGTCTTGCCGACGCCCGGCGGGCCGGTGAACACCATGTGCCGGCTGGTCGCGTGCACCGGCAGCTGCTGTTCGCGGCGCCGTCGCTCCAGTTCGAGGCTGGCGATCAGCTTGTTGATTTCGGATTTGACCGGTCCGAGCCCGACCATGGCTTCGAGATCGTCCAGCGCGTCATCGGCGGTGCGGGATTTCAGCGCGGTCTCGCCGGTGACCGGGTCGGTGGTCAGGCGGCGGCCATAAGTATAGCCGCTGCCGACCGGCACGAAGCCCATGCCGGTGGGATCAGCGCCGAGGCGCGACGCCGTGTAGCTGATGCCCGCGGCCGCCGCGATCGCCGTCAGCATGCCCAGGAATTTCCAGAACGTCATTGCGGCGAAGAAACTGGTGACACCGCCGATCAGGCCAACTTGTGGGCTGAAAAGGAAGGCGCTGATAGCGGCCGAGAGCACGCCGATGAAAACGAAAATCGCGATGACGCGAGGTGTGAGGAAGTTTTGCACGTCTGACCTTACGATTTGCAGGCAGGGCTCGGCGGCCAATACACGCGGACCGTGGCATTCGCCGTGGTCGGCGTCATGATCGCCGCAGGAGAGAGCGCAACGGTCAGAGCAGTTGCCGCGCCATCGATAGTCAGCACGTCGACGCCGCCGGTGGCCGGCAAGGGATGCGGAATGGCGATGCGTTGCGGAACCGATGACACCGGGAAGGGCGGCGACCGATACTTGCTCGTGACCAGGCGAATCGTGCCGCTGTTGACGCCGCCGTTGGAGACGACGGTGACGAATCCCATGGGATAGCTGCATTCGCGGCGGTCGGATTGCGCGGCGCGGGCCGCATCGCCATCGAGAGTCGCGATGGCTTGGATTCGCTCCTGCGGCGCGACCAGGTTGATGGCGGGTGGCGCGCTCGGATTGTTGATGAGCATGGCGCCGGCCACCGCACCGATGGCGACCGCGCCACCCAAGGCGGCAGCTAGCGGCGGAACAGCCCCGCCGCGGCGACCGGCGGATGCTTCGGCATCGGACGATTCAGGCGGGAGATCAGATGGTTGCCCGGCGCTCGCCCGATAGTCCATCGTCGCCTCGTAAACCCGCCGAACGCTTCAATCCAATGATTGTATAATGATACTCCAAATGAGATTGTAAGTCGATATTATCACAACTTTATTTTGAGTGAGCGTTCACAGCCCGCCCATTTTGCAAAGCAGCTTCCATTCCTCGGCCGTGATCGGCGGCACCGACAGGCGGGACTGCTTGATGATCGCGACATCAGCGAGTTTCGGCTCGGCCTTGATCGCTGCCAGCGACACCGGTTTCGGCAGGTCCTGGACGGCCTTGACGTCAACGCAGACCCATGGCGTGCCCGGCTCGGCGGTGGGATCCGGGTGATGTTCCCTGACGATCTCGGCGATGCCGACGATCTCCTTGCCGATATTCGAATGATAGAAGAAGGCGCGGTCGCCCTTCTTCATCTTCATCATGTTCAGCTTGGCGGTGTGGTTGCGAATGCCGGTCCATTCGGTGCCCTTGGCACCGGCGGCTTTCTGCTCGTCCCACGACCAGGCGTCGGGCTCCGATTTGATCAGCCAGTATTGCATTGTCTAACCTTCCGCCTTGAACGGCCGTGTCAGCAGGCCCTCGATCACCTGATCGACGCTCGCGCTGCCACCCAGAATCATTGCCACCGCTTTCGCCACCGGCATATCGACATTGCTGGCCTCCGCCAGTTCGATCAGCACCGGTGCGGTGAAGGCGCCTTCCGCGAGCTTGCCCGCCGGCGGCGGCTCGCCGCGGCCGAGCGCGACGCCGAGCGAAAAGTTTCGCGATTGCGCGCTGGAGCAGCTGAGAATGAGATCGCCGAGGCCGGAGAGACCGGAGATCGTTTCGGCTCGCGCCCCGCAGGCAACGCCAAGCCGCAGCAATTCGCTGAAACCGC
>JAEXHR010000012.1 GCA_023449855.1 Pseudomonadota bacterium
GTCGACGAGCCCAGATGCGATGCTGGTCGCAACCGTCGCCGCGCCCGACCGAAGCGCCAAGGATAAGGCGCGCGACCAGTATCGCCGACCGGTCGAGAGCCTGACCTTCTGGGGGCTGAAGCCGGGCCAGACCGTCCTCGATATCCAGCCCGAGGGTGGATATTATGCGGAGATCATCGCGCCCTATCTTGCCCAGACCGGCGGCACCTATATCGCTGGTGTAGCGGTACCTTCGAACCCCTGGGGTGCGGATCTTTCCGACCCCAATCTGCCGGGTGCGAAGCCGGGCGCCACACCGCCCAACGCGGCTCGATACGGTAAGGTGCGCTATGCGGAGTTCAGCGGGGGCGGATTGAAGCTTCCGCCCAACAGCGTCGATATCGTCTTCAGCACGCGCGAGATCCACAACTGGATCCATGATGGCTATGCCGACAAGGTCCTGCGCGACATCTACCGGGCGCTGAAACCGGGCGGCATTCTGGCCGTCGAGGAGCATCGCGCCGACCCTCAGATCAATCCCAGACTGACCGGCGAACCCTTCACCGGCTATGTGCCCACGTCCGTGGTGGTCGCGACCGTTCGCAAGGCGGGCTTCGAACTCGAGGCGACCTCGGAACTGAACGCGAACCCCGCTGATACCAAGGACTATCCCTTCGGCGTCTGGACCCTGCCCCCGGGGCGCCTGAGTGTCTTGCCCAATCGCCCGGCGCTGACGGCCGAGCAGCGCGCGCATTATGACGCGATCGGCGAGAGCGATCGGATGACGCTGCGCTTCCGCAAGCCGGCCAAGAAGTGAAGAGCGGGACGAGCGATGTCGATCCGGTCCAAGCCCACACGTCCGGTGACAGCCTCGCTGCTCCAGGCGGCGCCGATCCCCCAAACCTCGCCGCTTTCGGTTGCCGCTGACCGTGCGGGAATGGATATCGCATTCCCGATCGCGATGACCTGCATCGTCCTGGTCGCCATAGACCTGCGGCCAGGCATCGTTTCGACCGGGCCCATATTACCGTTGATCCGCGAGGAATTCGGGCTTTCCCACACGATCGCGTCCCTTCTCACAGCGATCCCCGACCTGCTGATGGGTGCGTTGGCGCTTCCAACTCCCTGGCTTGCGCGTCGCCTGGGACGCGACCGGGTCATCCTCGGGGCTCTGGCGCTGCTGTTCGCTGCGACGCTCGGGCGGGCCTTTGCGCCCTCGACCGCCTGGCTGCTCCTGGCGACAGCGGGCGTCGGCGCGGGGATCGCCGTCGCCGGGGCCCTCATCGCCGGATTCATCAAGGCAAGCTTTCCGGCCCGTGCCGCCTTCGCCATGGGGATCTATGCCACCGCTTTATCCCTGGGCAGCACCGTCTCCGCCGCCATAACGGGACCGATCGCCGCGACGACGGGCGGATGGAGGGTGGCATCCGGACTTTGGAGCGTACTCGGTATCGTCGCACTCTCGGCGTGGTTCTTCGTGGCACGGCACGATCGACCCGAGCGCTTGTCGCGGACGTCGTCGAAGCGATTTCCCCTGCCTGTCGGCAATCGGACGGCATGGCTCGTGGCGCTATTCTTCGCCTGCCAGAATTTCCTATTCTACGCCTGCATCACCTGGCTGGCTCCCCTGTTCCGGGAAGACGGGTTCGGTGCGACCAGCTCTGGTCTCGTGCTGGCGAGCTTCACCGTCGCCTTCACCCTGGCGAACCCGGTATTCGGCGCGCTCAGTCGTAACGAGGATCGCCGACTCCTTCTTGCACTGTCGGGGATTCTGGCGTTTGCCGGTTTCGTCCTCCTGGCGGCCGCACCCACCCGTTTCCCCTTCCTTGCCGTCCCGGTCCTCGCGATCGGTCTCGGCGGTGCCTTCACGCTGGGCATGACCCTTCCGCTCGACAACACTCACGAACCTGAGGAAGCCAATGCCTGGAACGCGTTCGTTCTGACGATCGGGTACCTGATCGCCGCGAGCGGACCGTTTTCGGTTGGGGTATTGCGCGATGCGACCGGAAGTTTCGCGCTACCCCTCTGCATGTTGGCCGGCGTCGCCGCGGTCATGCTGGCACTGACGCCCCTGTTGCAGCCGCATCGGCAGACGAGGGAAGTGTGATGGTGCGCGAGTGACCGGAAGAGGCGCGATCAGTCTTTGGCGCGCTCGGAGAGCCGTGCCACGAGATCCCGCAAGAGCGCCGGGTCCTCCAGCGTACGGCTCATCATCAATCCTCCCTCGAGCTGGGCTACGACCTCGCGCGCCGTGAGGCGCGTGCCGCTTTCCGTCAGCGCGGTATCGAGCCAGTCAATCAGCAGCGTGAAGAACGCGGAGACTCGCGGGCGCAGAACGGGCGGAAGACCACCGCTCTCCGCGCCCAGGAGCCCGCACAAACACATCAGGTCGTCGGTTTCATTGGCTTTGAGGAAAAGGGCGGCGACCCGCTCGACGGCCGCGTCGGCGCTCCCCTCAGCCTGGTCGCCAAGCCATTCCCGGGCGCGCTCTGTATAGCGTTCGGCGATCGCGTCGACGAGCAACTCCTTCCCCGGGAAGTGGTAGTGAACGCTCGAGCTCTTGATGCCGGCGTCGGCTGCGACATCGCGGAAACTGAAGCCATTATAGCCTGCCAGGCGGACGCGCCGTTCGGTCACGTCAAGTATAGTTTCTCGCATAACAGTTTTCCTCTATCTAACGTTAGATAGATAATTGACCGTCCATGAGCAAGATCGCATACGTCTATCTAACGTTAGATAGACGTATGGAGTTGAAATCATGGCTGCGAATAACGTTGTCCGGTTGGCCTATGTCGTAGGCGGCTCGAGCGGGATGGGACTGGCGACTGCCAAGCTCCTTGCGGCCCAAGGCCTGACCGTCGTGCTTGTGGCGCGCGATCCGGGGAAGCTCGAGGCTGCCCGCCACGAGATCGAGCTGGCCGGGGGTAAAACGGAGGTCTTCGCTGCGGACCTCCACAACCCTAAGGCGGTCGAGCGGCTGATCGCCCACATCGCGGTCGAGACCCGCGCGATCGTCAAACTCGTAAACGCCGCTGGCTACTTCCTCCCAAAGCCGTTTCTGGACCATGAGGCTGGTGACTATGATGTCTATGCCGGCATCAATCGGGCGATATTCTTCATCACCCAGGCGGTCGCCCGCAATATGGCCGCGAACGGCCGCGGCGCAATCGTCAACATCGGCTCGATGTGGGCACGCCAGGCGGTCAAAGCGACGCCGTCCTCGGCCTACTCCATGGCGAAGGCGGGGCTCCACGCCTTCACCCAGCACCTCGCGATGGAACTCTCGGACAAGAATATCCGCGTCAATGCCGTTGCCCCGGCCGTGGTGGTGACCCCGATCTATGCCGCGTTCATCGATCCCGCGCAGATCGAGGAAACCCTGACGGGCGCGTTCGACGCCTTCCACCCGATCGGCCGCGTCGGCCGTGCCGAAGACGTCGCCGAGCATGTCGCCTTCCTGCTCTCCGACAAAGCGAGCTGGACGACGGGCGCTATCCACGACGTCGATGGCGGCGTGATGGCTGGCCGCAACTGATCGGCGGACGGTGGGCAACCCGCCCACCGGCTGGTCGACCGGGGCGCGAAGTCAGCGGGGTAGGGGTGATAGCGTCCGGTCAAGCGGTGCTATCCCCTTCACCGCCTTTTCAAGCCACGGGTAACGCAGGCCGCCGGTCCACTCGATCGAGAAGTCGTGTTCGCCGTCTTCGTCCTTCGCTCCCAGGACAATCGGCTGCCTCGTCGACGCGGCGCTGCGGATCGCATCCTCCAGCACCTGTATGCTGTATGGCACTCCATTGACGGAAACCAACGTCGTTCGCGGTGACAAGCCTGCCTTGAAGGCTGGCCCGTCCCAAAGCACGGATGCGACCTTGTTGCCGGCGCCGAGCGTCAATCCGATCGAGTGGGTATAGTCGGTAATGCCATCGGCCTTGTCGACAGCCAGGTCATAGGAGTTCGGCCGATCGCGCCAGACGAGACGATATCCTCCCCGGTCGATCCAGTCGACGGGTGCAGTCCCATCGGTCTGCTCGAGATGCCGGCGAAGAAAGCTGCCCCAGTCATGGCGCGCGACCGCGTTGAGCGCGGCGACGACATCATCGAAATCATAGGTCACTTCGCCCCAATCGCCGTCTCTCGGACCGAAAAAGGCACGGGCAAAATCGTCGAGCGAGCGTTTCCCGGCGCTCTGCTCACGAATGAGTTGGTCCACGTCGAGCCAGAGTAGCGCCGCTTCCGTGTAGAAATCGAAATCCCGCTGCCAGCTGGGCGACGGGCTGGAGCCACGGAAGATGAGAGGCTCGGCCGTCGTGTCCTGGAGAGATCGCCAACGGCTGCCCGGTTGCGCTTCCATGTAGGTGGCTGCGAGAGACGCGAACCGACCGAGTATCATCTCTCGCGACAGAAGCCCCGAGCGCGCGGCCAGCACCGATTCCCAGAAGCTGGTCTGCCCCTCATAGACCCAGAGCAGGTCATCCTGCATCGGTGTGCGATAGTCCGGCGTCCAGAGATCCGCAGGCCTTCTGAACTTACCGTTCCAGCTATGCGCATATTCGTGTGGGAGGATCGTCTGCGCGTCGGGGTTTTCGTCCGGCGACGTGAAGAAAGCGTCATCCTCATAGTTCTCGGAGCTGCGATGATGCTCGACACCCGTGCCGCCGTTGCGCGCCGATATGCTGACGAGGAATGCATACCGATCGAAGTGGCGGGCGCCGAACAGTCGATCCGCCTGTTCGACCAGTGATCGAAGTCCCTCCAGCTGCTTCGGCGAAACGGTGAGCTGCTCTTCCTTCTCGCCGGCCGCAGCAAGCGACACGTTGGCGCCGAGATCCAGGCTCTTGATGTGTCGGCCGGTGAGGACGGGACTGTCGACCAGCGTGTCGAGCGGTACGGTATCGAAGGACGCCGTTGAACCGATCGGTCCGCTCGAAAGAGCGCTCGCGCCGGTCCAGCCGTCTGGCAAGCGCAGTGCCGCCTGCACGGCGATGTCCCGGACGAAATAGCCTGCCGGATAGAGGAGAAGGGAAGACCATCTGAGCATCTGCGGCGTGAACAGGCTCGACGGTGCCGAGAGGTA
The DNA here is from genome assembly GCA_023449855.1 of Pseudomonadota bacterium. GTDB lineage: Bacteria > Pseudomonadota > Alphaproteobacteria > Rhizobiales > Xanthobacteraceae > Tardiphaga. Next base: position 5,054 of record JAEXHR010000012.1, read on the forward strand.
CTGGAACTCGATGGTCAGCACGGTGACACCCGCCGGCACATCCACCCGGAACGCAGACGCATCGACGGTATCGCGACGCCAGCCGAGCTTCTTTCCGTTGGCGGTGATCTGGAGGCCCGCGAGCCGGTCGATGGACCCGGATGGGCGATGGTCGCCAGGAATCCATTTGGGGTAGAGGAGGTAGATCGGGCCGGGTCTCGTGACGGGCACGCGTTCCTGTACTTCGACGATCCCACGCGTGATAAGCGATGCATCGACGTCGAGCGTGATGACCCCTTCGAAATTTCTGTCGGCGGCCGCCGGGATTGGATCGACGATCGCCGTCAGTCGCGGAGCGCTGTTGCCGGGCGGGGTTTGGGCGTGGAGCGGGAGTGCCGTGCTCAGGGCGAGCAGCGGCATGATTGCAAAGCGCAATTCATATCCTTTCACGATGGAACGGTATCCAGACCCCGACGGGGGCCGGACGAAGGTCAGCCGGTTGCTTCGGGCAGGAAGTCCTGTTCTATCCGGGTAAAGCCGCTTTCGATCATCGCCAGAGTCCGCGTCTTCTCGGCGGCGCTCAGGTTCAGCGCGGTAATCCGGCTCACGGCATCATTCTTCAGCCGTTGCGATGTGGCCCGCATGGCGTCGGGGGCTTCGCAACGATAGGCGAGACCGGAACCTGGTCCGATGTCCACGCCGGGCGCGTCTATGTTTTCGATCCGGCTATGGATGCCGCACGCGGCACGCAAGGTTTCCCGTCCCGTGGCCAGGATTTTCCCTACTTCCCTGTCGACTTGTGGTGCGGCGGCGGCGTCGACGGACTGCATTCGTGCTGTTGCGCGGCCGACCAGCGGAGAAGGAGCCGGCTGACGGAGTTCTGGCGCCGGGACGCTTACAGCCGTCGGCGCGATAGCTGCCCGTGGGAAGAGGGCTGGTATCGCCGGGCTCGGTTCCGCGGCGAACGTCGAGGCGGTGAGCGCCACGCCGGCGACGGTCAGGGCAAGTGTCACGCCCAATCCCGTCATGCGCGCGGGGAGGGGCACCATCGGCCGGGCCATCTGCGACAGGCGCATTTTGACATGGTCCACCGATCCCAGCAGGCACGCGGCCGTGTGTGGAGCATTGGTCGCCGCCCGGACCAGTGCCAGCCCATAGGGATGCAACGCATCCTCGCTTTCGTGCGCCAGCACGGTCTCGTCGCAGGCCAGTTCCTGATCGGTGCGGAACGCCCGATAGGCCAGATGCGCAAGGGGATTGAACCAATGGACCGCGACGATCAGCAATGCGACGGTGTTAGCCCATATGTCGCGTCGCACATGATGCGCCGTTTCGTGCGCCAGCACGAGGCGGACCTGTTCGCGCGTAAACGATACCGTCAGATCGGCAGGCAGGAAAATACGCCGCCGGAGCAGGCCGGTCGAACAGGCGCCAGGTACCGTCGTGCTCAACAACACCGAGATGCCTCTTGCACGCGTGAACTCCCGGGCGCCGCCTTGGGCCACACCGAGAAAGCGATGATAGCAGGCCAGCTGCCGGAGCAGGAACAGCACGGCACCGGTAGCCCAGCAGAGCAGCAGCAAACTCGCCAAACCGGGTGAATGACTGGCCATCGCGGGGTTTGCCGGAGCCGCTGGTCCGAACCCGGCAACATCGAGCGCGGATCCGGTCCAGAGCGGCAACGCATCGATTGTCGGCCGGGCTGGCATCGCCGCTCCGGGCAGAGGGGGCGTCAGCATCCGGGCCAGCGGAAGCACCCACAAGAAGTAGGCGGCCCGCGCACCGAAACGGCTCCGCACGACATTCCGCAGCATCAGGACCACGAGCATCAGAACGCTGGACGCCGCAAGCGACGTTGCCAACCACGCGCTCATCGCTTGAGCGCCTGCAGCAGATGCTCGATATCTTCGGCATCCTTCGCGCTGAGTTCGGCCCGCCTGACGAGATGCGCGACGAGCGGAGCGGCCTTCCCGTCGAAAAGGCGATCGAGGAGATGCTGTGCTTCGGTTTCAACCAACGCCGCACGATCGATCAGCGGTCGATAGAGGAAGCGCCGTCCGTCCGCTTCCGCCTCGATCGCGCCTTTGTGGATCAGCCGCGCGAGGATTGTCTTCACCGTCTGCCCGTTCCACTGACGCTTGGGATAGACGCGCTCCGTAATCTGCGCGGCCGTTGCCGGCGCGCTATCCCACAGAGCCTCCAATACGACCTGCTCGGCCTCCGTGATCCTTTCGGACATGCTCGAATCTCCGTCTACACGCATAGATGTAACGTCTACACGCATAGACGTCAACGCGCATGTTCCTGACGGTTCGCTGCCGAAGGCCATTACAAAGCTGGGGGACGCTACCCGATGCGCCGGCGTGCCAGCAGATTTGCCAGAGCATCGAGAGCGACCTCAAGGTCTGCCTGCGATGACGGTATCGCGCGCCGGAACGACGTGAAGCCGTGGATATTGCCCTGTGCTTCGTGGAAGGCGACCGGCACGCCCGCTTCGACGAGCGCGCTGGCATAGGCCCGTCCCTGGTCGCGCACTGGATCGAGGCTCGCCGTCGTCACGACCGCGGCCGGCATCCCCGCAAACGCGGCCACGATGGGCGAGGCACGCCAATTCTGGGGATCGGGGCGGTAGCAGGCGCTGAACCAGGCGAGCATGCCCGAGGTCAAGAAATAGCCCTGTCCGAATTGATCCGCCGACGCATAAGGCGTGACGAGATCGGTCACCGGACAGATCGCCCAATGCGCCACGACGGGAACCGCCGCCGGACGATCGCGCAATGCGATCGTCGTGATGATCGCCAGGTTGCCGCCTGCGCTCTCGCCTGCAAGGACAAGCCCGGTCGCTTCGAAGCCGAGTTCCGAGGAGGCAGAGGCCAGCCAGCGCGCCGCGGCTTCGGCATCGTCGGCCGCTGCCGGCCAAGGGTGCTCGGGCGCAAGCCTGTATTCGACCGATACGACCGGCACCATGAGCGCCCGTGCGACTTCCGCGCACAGCGGCGCATAGGCATCCAGACCGCCGACGACCCAGCCTCCGCCATGAAAAAAGACCAGCACGGGTGATGGGACCCGCTCTGTACGTGCATCAAAGAGCCGCGCCCGCAACAGATGACCGCCCGGGGTATCGATCTCCAGATCGGACAGGGTCTGCACCGTTCCGATTTCGACCTCGACCTGGCTGTAGACGGACTGAGCGAGGACTCTGGCCTCGCCGGGGGAGAGTTCGTTGAGCTTCGGACCCGGGAGTCCCTCCAGGAAGGACAGGAACCCCCGAACATCGTCACGCACCAACGGATCGATCATCTTATACTCCCGAAAGCAGGCGATCAGGCGAGCGCACGTGGTACCGGCACTGCGCTTGGTCATAGCCTTCAGTTCGGGTGAGGCTCGGCGCTGGTTACATTGCCATCTTCAAGCCCGCTTTGGTGGAGAGCCGAAATGCTTCCGTGACATCCGGCCAGCGACTATCGGACGCCGGGCGAGCTGCGGGGAATCGACAGGGGGGACGACCGCTCGATCGCTGATCCGCCGAGGAACATCAGGCGGCGAAATCACCTGCTTTGTGGCGCTCAGGCAGCTGCGCTTCAGGAGGGCCGAAGGTGGTGTTCACCCGCCGCCCTCTCTTGACCGCTGGTCGACTGGCGATTTGCTCGACCCAGCGTGCGAGATGCTCGTACTCTGCGACATTCAGAAATTCCTGGGCGCTGTAGGCGCTGGTCATGATCGCGCCGTACCACGGCCAGATCGCGATATCCGCGATCGTATATTCGTCGCCGATGACAAACTCACGGGTCGCCAGATGGGTGTCGAGCACGTGAAGCTGCCGCTTCGTCTCCATCGCGTAGCGATCGATCGCATATTCGATCTTGAGAGGTGCGTAGGCATAGAAATGGCCGAAGCCGCCGCCAACGAACGGTGCCGACCCCATCTGCCACATCAGCCAGTTCATCGTCTCGGCCCGCTTGTAGTGCTCGGTGGGCAAGAAGGCGCCGAACTTTTCGGCGAGGTAGAAGAGAATCGACCCGCTCTCGAACAACCGGGTCGGCGGGTTCGTGGAATGGTCCATCAATGCCGGGATTTTGGAGTTCGGGTTGATGTCGACGAACCCACTGCCGAACTGGTCGCCGTCGCCGATCTTGATGAGCCACGCATCATATTCAGCACCGGCATGACCCATCGCGAGCAGCTCCTCGAGCATGATCGTGACCTTCTGTCCGTTTGGCGTGCCGAGTGAGTAGAGCTGCAAAGGGTGTTCGCCCACGGGCAGGGCCTGTTCGTGGGTTGACCCCGAAACGGGGCGGTTGATGCTGGCGAACTGGCCGCCGTTCGCCTTGTCCCATGTCCAGATCTTCGGTGGCACATATCCGCAAGGCAGGTTGTCGGCGCCGTCGCTCATTGTCATCTCCCGTAATATCCATCGCGAGCCGAGGCATGGCGCTGATCATCGGGACGGGCAGGGGCTAATTCAACCACCGCTTCACCCATAACCTGCGCACCCGCCAAGAAGTCTCGTTCGGGTTCGCTCGACGGCTCCTGGCCGTTACAATCCTGGTGGCGACGGCTTGGCCGTTCGCGACAGCCTGTAACCGCTCTCCATCCGCGAACGGATATCGTACAGTTCCTCTCCTCCAATAGGTCGGCTCCTCGGCATGTTTCTTGTTCTCCTCGCCTATCTCGGCGGCGCGCTGACGATCATCAGTCCCTGCATCCTGCCCGTCCTGCCTTTCGTATTTGCCCGTGCCGGACGACCGTTTCTCACCAACGGCCTGCCGATGCTGGTCGGGATGGCGCTCATGTTCGCGATCGTCGCCTCGCTCGCAGCGCTCGGTGGCGGCTGGATCGTCACCGCAAACCAATATGGCCGCGGTGTCGCACTCCTGCTTCTCGCGGGCTTTGGCGTGACGCTGCTGTTTCCCGCGTTGGCCGACCGGCTGACGCGGCCGATCGTCCAAATAGGGAACCGGCTGTCCCAGGGCGCCGGGGATGCGACCGGGATTATTCCGTCGGTACTTCTCGGGATAGCGACCGGCCTGCTCTGGGCGCCATGCGCCGGTCCGATCCTTGGTCTCGTCCTCACCGGTGCGGCACTGCAGGGACCGAGCGCGACCACGACCCTGCTGTTGCTCGCTTATGCCGCCGGCGCCGCCACGTCGCTCGGGCTGGCGCTGCTGGTGGGCGGCGGTCTGTTCAAGGCCATGAAGCGTTCGCTCGGGGTCGGCGAATGGATCCGCCGCGCCGCCGGCGGTGTGGTCCTGTTGGCGGTCGTTGCGATCGCGCTGGGCGCGGACACCGGCTTTCTGTCGCGCGTCTCGCTTGCCGGTACCAACTCGGTCGAGCAACGCCTCCTCGATCGCTTTGGGATGAGCCGCCCGGCGGAGCAGAACGACGAGACCCTCGCGGTGGAGGGAACGTTGCCCCCACTTTCGGGGGCCGTGACCTGGCTGAATTCGCAGCCGCTCGATGCAAAGGCGCTCAAGGGCAAGGTCGTTCTGGTCGACTTCTGGACCTATTCCTGCATCAACTGCCTGCGCTCCCTACCCTATGTCCGGGCATGGGCGGAGAAATATCGTGACCAGGGCCTCGTGGTGATTGGCGTTCACACGCCGGAATTCGCTTTCGAGCGCGACACCGCAAACGTCAGGAAGGCTCTGGGTGATCTCGGCATCACCTATCCGGTCGCCGTCGACAACAATTATGCGATCTGGCGAGCCTTCGACAATCATTACTGGCCAGCGCATTACTTCATCGACGCGCAAGGGCGCATCCGGCACCATCATTTCGGCGAAGGCGACTATGCCGGTTCCGAACGCATCATCCAACGACTATTGGCCGAGGCACATCCGGGCTTCACCGCGAGCGGCACGGTCAAGGTGGAAGGCGCCGGCGTCGAAGCCGCGGCTGCTGCCCAGGATGTGCGCTCGCCCGAGACCTACATTGGCTACGCGCGAGGCGAGCGGTTCGCGTCGGGCAACGTCAGCGAGGATAAGCTGAAGAGCTATTCCTTCGGCACGCTCGCGCTCAACGACTGGGGCCTGTCAGGCAACTGGACCGTGGGGCCGCAGAGCGCCGCACTGGCGAATGCGGGCGGTCGCATCGCCTATCGTTTCCATGCCCGCGACCTGCATCTCGTGCTCGGGACCACAAATGGTCGTCCGGTGCGATATCGCGTCACGATCGACGGCAAGCAGCCCGCGGACAATCACGGCTCGGACGTCAATGCGGCGGGTGAGGGGATTGTCACCGACGTGCGACTGTACCAACTCGTGCGGCAGGGTGGGCCCGTCGCCGACCATGTATTCGAGATCGAGTTCCTCGACCCGGGCGTGCAGGCGTTCAGCTTCACCTTCGGCTAGGTGGGTGCGAGGCTCGGGCATATCAGTGATGCCGGTCGTTCGGCCGGCCCCGCGCCTCATTCCTGTCGTCGTTAGACGCGAAGCCTATACCATGGTCACGATCAGGCGAGCTCGTTTCACGGAATGTGGCGATAGAACGTCAGGCGGGTGCAAGCTCTTGGACGCGGGCCCGGATTACCTGCGACGCGAAGCGTTCCATCTCTTCCCTCTGCGGGCTCATCTGCAAAAGCAGAAGATCAAGACCCGCCGCTTCATATTCCGCGATTCGCTCCCGCAATTGCTCGGGTGTGCCGACGAGATTGGGGCGCAAACCGCGGTTCGAAACCGAATATTCCCGGATCTTCATCTCCCGCTCGAGCTGAGTCCCCGATAGCCATTGATCGAAGTTCGAATATCCGGCAGGCATATCCTTAACGTCGAGAATCCTGTCCAATTCCCGCCTTGCCTCGGCCTCGCTGTCGCGGACGATCGCATAGGCCGCCATACCAAAGGTCATTGGCGAACCGCCTGCGGCCTCGCGCCGCGCCCGTATGTCCGCGATTTTCGGCCGGACGACCTCGACAGGATCGCCGTGCATGACATAGGCGTCGCATTGTTGAGTGATCATCGTCTTCGCGGCCTCGCTTTCGCCGCCCGCATAGAGGATCGGTACGCGGACAGGCTTGGGTGAGCAGATCGCGCCGTCGGTCTGGTAGAACCGGCCGCTGAAGTCGAAACGCTCCTCGGCCCATAACCCCTTGACCACTTCCAGCCATTCGGACGTGCGCGCGTAGCGGTCGTCGTGCTGGTCGAATTGCAGACCATATTGCTTCGCTTCGTCCGCCCACCAGGACGAGACCACATTGAGCGACAACCGCCCGCCGGCAATGCGATCGATGTTGGCGGCGGCCTTGGCGAACAAGGCAGGCTGGTGGAAGTTTGGCCGAACCGCGACCATGATCTCCTGGGTGCGTGTTACCGCTGCAATCGCAGCCGCCGTTGACCAGGCATCCAGGGTCGGTGCCTCGGCACCCTTGATATCGTTGAGATTCAGTTCGGCGATCAGGGTCAGGTCGTAGCCGATCCGTTCGGCCCTGACAGCGAGATCGCGAGAATATTCCCAGCTCGCATCCATGCCCTCATCGGGGACATTGCGCAGCCAGCCGCCGAACACCGGCATCCAATAGCCATATCTCATGCGGGCACCTTTTCGATCAGGGTTTCGAGCCAATCGACCAGTCTCTCGTGCGGATCCCAACCGAGCACGTCGACCGGATTGGCGACGAAGTTCGAGAAGCCGTTGATGTCGTAGAAGCGAGACGTTCCGTCGCGATCGTCGATCATCACCTCGATGCCGCCGATATCAAGTTCAGCCGCCGCCGAGATCCGCTCGGCCGCGTTGATCAGCGCCTGGCTCGGCTTTGCCTCCGTAACGGAAATCGCCGCCTTCCCCGGCGCGGCGACGCACGCGTCGGCCGGGCAGAGATCAAACCCTCCGCCGCCATCGACGTCGATCGCGTAGAGGAACCGGCCAGCCATCGTTTCCAGCCGGGTGATCCGCCCGCCGCGGACTGGTACATATTCCTGAACCAGCCAGACGCGGTCGATGCTATCGGGCACCATGCCTTCGGTCGCCATCTCGGCCAGCTGGTCCAGGGTCTCGTACCGCATGATGCCGGCGCCCGACCCACCGATGTTGGCCTTCACCACGACCGGAAACCGAAGTGTCGCAGCCGCAGCGGCGAGGTCAGCCCTGCGATGCACGATCCGTGTCTCCGGTACCAAAAGGCCGAGATGCGTCATCAGCGAGAGTTGTCGCGCCTTGGAGGCGTCGATCCCCATGATGGCACCGCCGTTGAGCACGCGCGCGCCAGCGTTGCGCCAGTGCGCCATTGCCGCCTGGGCATAGAAGATCGGATGGTCCGGCTCGCGCAGGAAGCTCGACATCGCGATCCGATTGAAAATCAGCGGCGCGGGCACGGAACGATCGGCAGGGTCGAAGATATGACCATCCGCGCCAAGAGCTTCGAAAGAGATGCCTCGCCGATCGAGTTCGGCGAACAGCGGCATGAGCCACTGTGGATGTTCATAGAGCAGCGCGAGAGATGTCATCGGGGTGAAGTTCTCCGGGCAAGCGTCGTGAGGAAGGCGCCGGCGAGGAAAATCGCTGGCGGCACAAACCCGCGGATCGGATCGACATAACCCGGCAATACCACCACCGCGACCCATATCGAATCCGCCCAGCCGGCAACCACCAGATTCAGCCAATAGCCGAGCCGATCGTTGCGCCAGTTTCGCCACAAGCCGACAACCAGCACAAAGAGTGCGATCGTCAGCATGTAGGCGGCCAGCTGATAGAGACGGCCTTGAGCCAGATCCCGCTGGGCCGCGCCCAACCGCCAGATGTCGAGCGCGACCTTGCAATGAAATACGCCCCACGCCGCGTAGCACAGCGCGCCGAACCGGGCGGTCAGAGGTGCGCGATTGTCGCCGTCGTTAAGCGGCATAGTCCTTCACCTGCTCGCCGCGCGGCGGGTCGATACCCAGCAGATAGTCGAGCGAGAACTTGCCGCCGCCACGGAAGATGATGGGGAGCAACAGGCCAGCCCAGCTCAGGTGCGTCGGCCACGCGTCCGGATAGACGAAGACCTCGATCACGGTGGTCATGCCGAGGAGACCGAGAGCCGCTACACGGTTGAAGAGCCCGAGGACCAGCAGGATCGGGAAGAGATGCTCCTGATAGGTCGCCAGATGCGCGGCGTAATACGGCGGGATCAGCGGAATCTTATAGTCGGTTTCGAACAGCGAGTAGGTGCTGTCGGTAATGTGCAGGATGCCATCGACCTTGGTCCGCCCCGACATGAAGAAGACGCCGGCGACGCCGAGACGGGCGACGAGCAGAAGGACCGAGCCGGAAAACCGATCGAGCGTTGCCCCGGCGCGAGCATAGATGTTCATTGCAATTCTCCCTGTTGGTCTTGGGCGGCGAAGGCTCCCGCCCCGAGCAAAGAAGCAAAAATCTGAGCGACGTCGCCGTCTTCGCCGGCGGCACGCGCCGCGGCGTCGGCGAGCGTCGCCCCAGCGAGGAATGCGCGGGTGGGGACGTCGATTGCCCTGACCTCGATTGCGTCCTCGGGACGCGTGATCAGGATGAGCTCCGGTTCCCATATGATGGTTTCGAGGGCGTCCTCGCTCGCTTCCGGCTGATGCGCCAGCCACAGACTGGCCGCTGGAACCAGCGTCTTTGCGGTCCGTGTGGCGGGGTGCCAGCGCAGCGGCGCCTCAGGGTTCATCCCGCTCGCGAGCGCACTCGGATCGAGTACGTGGGCGTCGGCCGCGAACAGCGCTTCGACGACCAGCCTCTCGACCGACGCCACGTCGCCGAGATAGGGTGCCTCGGCAAAAGCGGCCCATGCGTCTACGAAGCGCGGAAAGCGATCTCCATAAAGGCAGAGTCGGGCTTCGGCGGGCGGCACGGCGTCGACATAGGAAGACGCGCACGCCGCAAAGGCGTCCTCTCCGACAAGGGCTGCCACAACCGGGAAGTTGGCGAACAAGGCATCACGCGCCGCCTTGCTCGCGGTGTTGCGATGGATGGTGAGCGCGCGACGGATAGCAGAATCCGCGACCGTGTCCGGAGCAGCCAGCATAGCGCCGAACGCTTGCTGGAAATCGGCAGCGTCAAGCATCGACAGGCATCCGCTCGACGAGGAGGCGATGGGCACGATCGCGCTCACTCATCAACTCGGGAAAAGGAGGGATGTCGTCGTCGCGCTCGATGAGCGTCGGCCGGGCGCCTATACGTGCGATCAGCCGTTCATAGAGTCTCCAGACCGGGTCGGCGATCGGCGCGTCGTGGCTGTCGATCAGCAGCCCGCTCTCTCGATCGGGGTCGGGCCGATGTCCGGCAAGATGGATCTCGCCCACGATCTCCGCCGGTATCGCATCGATCCGTGCCTCGGCGGAAAAGCGAAGATTCGACGCGCTGACGTAGATGTTGTTCACATCGACCAGCAAACCGCACCCGGTGCGCCGGGCGAGTTCGGCCAGGAACGCCGCTTCGTCCATCTCATGACCGGACAGGTCGACATAGAGCGAGGGATTCTCGACCATGATCGCGCGCCCGAGGGCATCCTGAACCCGCGAAACATTGCCCGACGTAATGTCGAGCGCTTGCCGCGTGCGCGGGAAGGGGAGGAAGTCGGAATGGTGCGCGCCCTCCCACTTCTGCCAGGCCAGATGATCTGACACGGCGGCCGGACGAATGAGATCCGCGAGGGCGCGAAGGCGGCTCAGATGTTCCACCGATGGCGGCTCGATAGAAGCCAGCGACAGCCCGACGCCGTGAAGGGAGATCTGAAAACGCTCGGCAAGAGCGACGAGCGCGCGGAGCCGCGGCCCGCCGTCCACCATATAGTTCTCAGCGTGCACCTCGAACCACAGGCCCGGGTTTCGCGCCGTCAGCGCTTCATCGAGATGCTCGAGCTTGAAGCCCAGGCCTGCAGTCATGGTCATCACGGCGATCCTCAGGCCTTGGGCGTCAGCGAGCCCAGGCCCTTGGGCGTCTTGATCTTGGCGCAGGTGCCGGCCGGTACGAGCTTCCAGGCATCCTTCTGATAGTCGATCTTCGAGGTGCCCGCACAGGTCGTGCCAGCGCCGGCCTTGCAGTCGTTCTTGCCGGCCTTGGCGACGCCGTAGCACTTCTCCATCGGCTTGCTGGCCTGGGCGTGCGCGGCGGTCGTGACACCGGCGGTGAGGGAAGCCAGCAGCAGGGCGCTGACGGCGGCGGTAGCGGAACGGGTTTTCATCGTGACAGTCTCCTTCGATCAGCCTCGCGTGCGGGGGCCCGGCCGGTTTTGGCGGGGGCCCCCCCGGGGGGCGGGGGGG
>JAEXHR010000033.1 GCA_023449855.1 Pseudomonadota bacterium
GCGCAACGACCTCGCGTTCGGATCATGCGTCAGGTTTGAGATCGGCCATGCCCCGTTCGAAGATGTGCCTGCCCTCATCCGCCCATCCGGCCAGGACCTTGCGGACGTGATCGCCGTGAGCGGCCATCATCTCGGCGGGCTGGTCGATGGTCGATAACTGGTGCAGATAATCTGCCTGCTGCTGGAGCAGTCGTGCCGTGGCATCGAGGCCTGCGCGATACAGCCCGGAATAGAATTTGACGGGCACCGACGAGACCGCCTTCATGAAATCGAATGAATTCATTCCAAAACCAGACCCGGTTGAATTGGAAGAAGACGTCTCCTTGCCAGCATCCATAGCCACGTGCTCCGATGATTTCTTTGCCAGATGCAACAAAAGGGCTGCGTGCCGAAGCACAAGCGTTGCGCGCGCATATCATCAAACGATGACCTTTTTGTCAACAAGTGATGATGCAGTTAGTCATCGATTGATGATTAACTCGAAAAGCCGACCCAACTGGCCCCTTCAACATTGCCAGACAGGTCAACGAACGCAGGTTGCGACGACAAGCGATCGAGGGCCGTCGCATGCGGTCTGCCGGCGCGGCACCCCAACAGTCCTGTTCAGCCGACAAAGGCGGAAATGATCAACGCGTTGACGATATCGATGAAGAAGCCGCAAACGAGTGGAACGATGATGAACGCCCGGTGGGCGGCCCCGTGCTGCTGCGTGACAGCCGTCATGTTGGCGATCGCGGTGGCCGTCGATCCAAGCGTGATGCCGCCGAAACCGGCCGATATGACGGCCGCTTCGTAGTCCCGGCCCATGAGGCGAAACACGACGGTGATGGTGAACAGCACGGTCAGGGCGATCTGGATCGCAAGCGCTGCGGTGATGAAGACAAGGACGCCGTCGAGCTGCCACAGTTGCAGTCCCATCAGCGCCATCGTCAGGAACAGGCCGAGCGCCAGATCGGACACCAGCGCCAGCCCATCCTCGACGCCTGGCCAGATCCGCCGCACCGCTGCACCGACAGCGAGCGGCATGAGATTGCGAATCAGGATGCCCGCGGCCAGGCAACTGACGAAGGTCGGGACGGTCAAGCCGGTCAGTGCGATCAGCTTTTCGATACCGAATCCGAGCATGAGCGCGACGTTCAGCGCCAGGATGGCCCAAAGGACGCAGAAATAATCCAGCCTGGTCTGCGCCTGCTCGAACGGCGCGCCGATGTCGAGGTCGCCATCCTGGTTGCCGGCGATCCGGTGGCGCTTCATCAGGTAGGCGGCGATCGGTCCGCCGATAATGCAGGCGGCGATGAGCCCGACGGTGTTGGCGGCAATCCCGAGCTCCAGCGCATTCTCGATCCCGAGCCGCTGCGTGAAAATCGGCGCCCAGGCGAGCGTGGTTCCGACGCCTCCCGTCAGCGAGATCGATCCGACCATCAGACCGGCTTTCGGCTCGAGCCCGAACAGGGACGCAAGCGACAGGCCCGCGAAATTCTGCAACAGCATGAAGACGATGGCGAGCGCAAGCAGGACCGCCAGCGGCTTGCCTCCGGCCAGAAGGCTCCGCACATCAGCCTTGAGGCCAATGCCGGCAAAGAACAGCAGCAGCAGAAAGTCGCGCATGCCCAGTTCGAAGACGATCTTCTCGCCGGTAAAGGCAAAAACAAGTGCGACGGCTGCCGTGCAAAGCAGGCCGCCGACAACCGGCTCCGGGATCGCATAGCGGCGCAGGACCACGGCGTTCATGGTGACGATTTTGCCGGCGAGAAGCAGGATCACTGCGATCGTGAAGGACAAAAAGGCATCGACCTGCATCGATCACCATCCGGCTCGCCGCGAAAGATCGAGGCCCGCGCCGCCCCTGTCGGTCATGCCTCGCAAATGGCTAGCCCTCGAAATCGAGCACGACACGGCCCTGGATGTCGCCCTTGTGCATTCGGGCGAACACGTCATTGATATTGTCGAGCGTTTCTGTCTCGACCGTCGCCTTGACCTTGCCTTGGCCGGCAAAATCGAGCGCCTCCTGCAGGTCGAGCCGGGTGCCGACGATGGAGCCGCGGATCGTGACGCCGTTGAGCACCGTTTCGAAGATCGACAGCGGAAATTCGCCGGGCGGAAGGCCGTTGAGCGACAAGGTGCCTCCGCGCCCGACCATGCCGAGCGCCTGCTCGAATGCCTTGGGCGACACGGCGGTGACGAGGACGCCCTGGGCCCCGCCGATTTCCTTGCGAACGAAAGCGACAGGGTCTTCGCTGCGTGCATTGACGGCAAGCGATGCCCCCAGGCGCTTGGCCAGATCGAGCTTGGCGTCATCGATATCGACCGCCAGCACATTGAGACCCATGGCCCTGGCATACTGGACGGCGAGGTGTCCAAGCCCGCCAATACCGGAGATGACGACCCAGTCACCCGGTTTCGTGTCGGTCACCTTCAGACCCTTGTAGACAGTGACGCCGGCGCAGAGGATCGGCGCGATATCGACGAAGGAGACATTGTCCGGCAGGTGGCCGACATAGTCAGGGTCGGCGATGACATAGTCCGCGAAGCTTCCATTCACCGAATAGCCCGTGTTTTGCTGCTCCTCGCAGAGCGACTCCCACCCGCCCAGGCAATGCCGGCAATGGCCGCAGGCGCTGTAGAGCCATGGCACGCCGACCCGGTCACCTTCCCTGACATGCTTTACGCCTGACCCGACCGCAACGACGTGGCCCACGCCCTCGTGTCCGGGGATGAAAGGCGGCTTCGGCTTGACCGGCCAATCCCCTTCGGCCGCATGCAGGTCGGTGTGGCAGACGCCGGCGGCGGCGACCTTGACGAGAATCTGGCCGGCTCCAGGTGTCGGCACCGCCGCTTCCTCGATGACGAGCGGTTTTCCAAACTCCCGGACCACCGCAGCCTTCATTGTCCTGGTCATGCTGTTCTCCTTCACCATGGATACGCCGGGCGCCGTAAATCGAGTGCAGCGCTGTCGAAATTCGTATGGCGCCGGGCACTCGACCTGCGATCGTGACGGAAAGACGATCGAACCGCGCGGCATCCTTGTTTTGTCGTTACCGCCCCTATACAGCCTGGCCGCCTGGCCTGAGTGACGATACCTTCAACAATTCTTTGCCTAAGGGTTGGACAGGAGAGAATTCGCCATCCTTCCCGAAGGAACAACCTTAGTCATCAATCGTTGACTGATGTATTCTATGAAGCTAAACCTGACAGCCGGTCAAGAGGCCGCGAGGAGAAAAAATACCCAACCGAGTGATCAGCCCGGACGCCAGCGACACGACGCGCGACCGCATCCTGAAGGCCGCCATCCTTCGCTTCTCGGCCCATTCCTATGACGATACCGGCCTTCGCGACATCGCCGCCGATGTCGGGGTGGACATGGCCTATGTCCATCGCTCCTTCGGATCCAAGGAGAAGCTGTTCTACGAGGCCGTCAAGGCGAGCGGCCGGCCCGAGCAGCTGTTCGCCGAAGACGATGGCTGCCTGCCCTCCACCCTGGCGAACCAGATCCTGTCACGCAAAGGCGCCAACGAGATCGGTGCGCTCGACATCGTGGTGCAGTCCTTCGCCAGTCCAGCAGCCTCGCGGGTGCTCAACGAATTCCTGGAGGAGGATTTCGTTGCTCCGCTCGTCAGGAAGCTGTCGACGGTATCGAGAAGGCGTGCCGCGCTGGTCGCAGCATTTCTGGCGGGTGTCGGTATTCTCAAGGACGTGATCAAGGCCGAGCCCCTGCTGGAAGGCGAGCGCAGTGCTCTGGAAGAGGATGTCAAGCAGGTGATCGCCACGCTGCTCGAGGTCGAAGTAAGGGACTGCGACTCTCCTCGCGAACATGTCCCGCACGAGACGCGCCGCTGATGGCGGGAACGGTGCAGAGCGGGCTTAGCGCGGCCACTTCCCCACCTGGCGGCTATGATCACGATGCCCGCATGGAAGCATATCGTGCCCTGGACCGGTTGCGCGAGGCCTGTACAGCCCGATTGACGGCCGGACTGTCGCCGGCGGCGCTCACGCTCGCCTTGTTCGACTGGTCGCTGCATATGTGGTCCGCCCCCGGAAAACGCCTGGAGCTGGCCGACACGGCCATTCGCCAGGGAGCGCGCCTTTCGGCCTATGTCGGCGCCGTCGGTCTTCACGGCCAAGCACCGGCGTGCATCGAGCCGCTCGCCTCGGACTATCGCTTCAAGGCCGAGGGCTGGGACAAGCAGCCGTTTGCCGCATATGTGCAGACCTTTCTTCTCGCGCAGCAATGGTGGTCCGATGCAACGCGCGCCGTGCCGGGGGTAACACCCCATCACGAGGAGGTCGTTTCTTTTGTGGCCCGCCAACTGCTTGACGTGGCGTCGCCCTCGAACAGCCCGTTCACCAATCCCGAGGTGATCGAGCGGACGATCCAGAGCGCAGGCTCGAATTTCGTCTCGGGCTTCCAGAACTGGATGGAGGATGCCACCCGGCTCGCCAACGCTCAGCCCCCGATTGGCGCCGACGCCTTTCTTCCCGGCCGCGACGTCGCCCTCACACCTGGAAAGGTGGTCTATCGCAATCACCTGATCGAGCTGCTTCAATATTCTCCTGCGACCGGGACGGTGTTCGCCGAGCCGGTGCTGATCGTGCCTGCCTGGATCATGAAATTCTACATTCTCGATCTTTCGGCCCACAACTCGCTCGTCCGCTATCTCGTAGAGCGGGGACACACGGTCTTCTATGTCTCCTGGCGCAATCCGACGGACGCCGACCGCGACCTTTCGCTCGACGACTACCGGCGACTGGGCGTGATGGCGGCACTGGATGCGATCGCAGCGATCGTGCCCGGCCGCAAGGTGAATGCGGCCGGCTATTGTCTGGGAGGCACGCTGCTTTCCATCGCCGCCGCCGCAATGGCCCGTGTGGGCGACGACCGCCTTTCGACCGTCACCCTCCTGGCAGCCCAGACGGATTTCAGCGAGCCCGGAGAACTGGCGCTCTTCATCGATCCCAGCCAGATGCACTTCCTCGAGAGCATGATGTGGAACCGGGGCTATCTGTCGTCAGACCAGATGTCCGGAGCCTTCCAGATCCTGCGCAGCAACGATCTCGTCTGGTCGCGTCTCGTGCGCGACTATCTCATGGGCGAGCGCACTCCGATGACCGATCTCATGGCGTGGAACGCGGATTCAACCCGCATGCCCTACCGCATGCATACGCAATACCTTCAACGGCTCTATCTCGATAACGAACTCGCCACCGGCCGCTTCATGGTCGATGGCCGCCCGGCAGCACTCCAGAACATCCGCGTGCCCCTGTTCGTTGTCGGCACCGAGCGCGATCATGTCGCTCCGTGGCGATCGGTCCACAAGATCCACCAGATCACCGATACCGACGTCACATTCGTATTGACCAGCGGCGGACACAATGCCGGCATCGTCAGCGAACCCGGTCATCGCGGCCGACGCTACAGCGTCGCCTTAAAGCGGACAGCCGATCTCTGCCTCAGCCCGGACGAATGGGTTGGCGCCGCCACCCAAAAGGACGGGTCGTGGTGGGAGCAATGGCAAGGTTGGCTCGAGGCGCATTCGTTGTCTGAACGCATTGCCGCGCCTGGGATGGGCGCTCCCGACGCAGGATTTCCACCCATCTGCGATGCTCCCGGCACCTATGTTTTTCAGAAGTGAGGCCACCCGTGGTTCCCAGCACGCTCAGGAATCGAACATTTGACGAATTGCAGCTCGGCGACACGGCCTCTCTGGTCAGGGTCGCAAGCGGCGACAAAAGCGAGAGTGACACGCCGGTGGCAACGGGTGATGGCGATCTGCCGCCCGACAACGCTGCCGAAGCGACGAGCATGTTCAATCGCGCCGTCATGAATGGTGCATGGGCCGGAACCCTGATTTCCGAAGTGCTGGGTTCGCAACTGCCCGGGCCCGGGACAAGCTATCTGGCACAGGAGTTCCGCTTTCTGAAGCCGGTCCTGTCAGGTGACACTATCACCGCGACGGTTCGCGTCACCGAAAAATCGCCGGCAAGCCGGGTTGTCGTTCTCGACACGACATGCTCGAACCAAAAAGGCGAGCAAGTCCTCACCGGCACCGCGACCGTGATCGCGCCGGCACGATCCATTGAATGGCCGGCCACGCCCCCGTCCACGCCTCCAACCGCACACCACGATCGATACGACGCCTTCGTCCGGCAGGCCCGTGAACTGCCGATGGTACGCGCGGCGATCGTGCATCCATGCTCACCCGAGGCAATCCTTGCCGCCGTCGAAGTGCGTGAAAAAGGATTGTTCGAACCGGTTCTTGTCGGGCCCGAGGCGAGGATCCGGGCAGCGGCGGACGCCGCCGAGGTCGACCTCGATGGGATCGCAATCGAACAGGCGCTCCATAGCCATGCGGCGGCAGCGCGTGCCGTGGAACTGGTAGTTTCAGGCGAAGTGGCCGTCCTTGTCAAAGGCAGCCTGCACACCGACGAGTTGCTGGGCGCCATCGTCGCGCCTGGATCCTTGCTAAAGACCGAGCGCCGCATCAGCCATGTCTTCGCACTGGACGTACCAGCCTACGGGAAACCATTGATCGTTACCGACGCGGCGATCAACATCCAGCCGACGCTCGACCACAAGCGTGACATCTGCCAGAACGCGGTCGATCTGCTGCGAACACTCGGCGTCGACAAACCACGCGTCGCAGTGCTTGCCGCCGTCGAAACCGTCAACGCCAAGATGCCGGCAACCCTCGATGCGGCCGCCCTGACCGTGATGGCGGCGCGCGGTCAGATTGCCGGCGCCCTTGTCGACGGGCCGCTCGCATTCGACAACGCGATCAGCATCGCTGCCGCGCGCACCAAAGGCATCGTCTCCGATGTAGCCGGCGAGGCCGACATCCTGCTTGTCCCGGACCTTGAGGCAGGCAACATGCTTGCCAAGCAGCTTATCTATTTTGCCGGAGCAACGGCGGCCGGGATCGTGCTGGGGGCGCGCGTGCCAATCGTACTCACCAGTCGCTCCGACCCTTTATCCGCGCGGATCGCTTCGGCAGCCCTCGCAAAACTTCTCGTGTGCCGCGGCAAACAATCCATGCCGGGGGCGGCAGCATGAGCGATCGACTTCTGATCACTTTCAACGCCGGCTCGTCGACCGTCAAGATCGGCCTGTTCGCCGTGGAAGGCCGGCATCCCAAGCGTCTCGGCAAGGGTATCATCGACTTTCGCACCACGCCGCTACGTTTCCGGCTTCTGGAAGGAGAGCGACAAGTCGATATGGAACTCAAGGCACAGCCGGGCGAGGAACTGGACGAGGTGCTCGGCGAAGCGTTCACGCATTTGGCACGCATCTACAGGCTCGACGACCTGGCCGGGATCGGCCACCGCGTGGTGCATGGCGGCGACGTGTTCTCGGGCCCGGTGCTCATCGATGACCGTTCGCTACGTCAGATGGAGGCGCTCGTTGCGTTGGCCCCGCTGCATCAGCCGCAAGCTCTTCGTTTGATCCGCGCCATCGCAAGGCTGCGGCCGGACCTTCGCCAGACAGCCTCCTTCGACACGAGCTTTCATCGCACCAATGACGATCTGGTGCGCCGCTTCGCCTTGCCCCGTGCACTCCACGAGCGCGGGATCAAGCGCTACGGGTTTCACGGGCTGTCTTACGCATACATCGCCAGCGAACTCGCCCGCAACTGGCCGCAACTGGCCGGCGGCAAGATCGTCGCTGCCCATCTCGGCTCGGGCGCCAGTCTTTGCGCCATGCAAGGCGGCCAAAGCGTCGATACCAGCATGGGGTTTTCGACGCTGGACGGCGTGCCGATGGCGACACGGTGCGGCGCGCTGGATGCGGGCGTGCTTCTGCATTTGCTATCGCAGGAAAGGATGCCGGTCGCCGATCTGGAGGACATGCTCTACCACCGCTCCGGACTGCTCGGCGTTTCGGGCATCAGCCCCGACAGCCGCGACCTTCTCGCCAGCGAGGCGCCAGAGGCAAAGGAGGCGCTGGAGCTCTTCACACTGCGCATAGCCGGAGAAGCTGCGCGTCTGGCCGCGACGATGGGGGGTCTCGACGCGATGGTGTTCACGGCCGGCGTCGGCGAACATCAGCCAGCGATCAGGGCCGACATCTGCAGCCGGCTGATGTGGCTGGGCATCGATCTCGATCCCGCCGCGAACGCCACCAATCATGCGATCATAACAAGCGCCGCGAGCCGGATCCCTGTGATCATCATTCCGACGGACGAGGAGCAGGTGATTGCTTCCGAGGCTTTGCCCGGCTTGATGCCGTAGACAGGCGGAAGTCTGCGATTTCTGGACTGGGTTGCCGTCGGCGATGCACGTGACGCGCCCACGACAGCCGTTGCGCGATGACGTCCGTGCTGCCGGCGAGAGCCTCGTGATCATCCATCTGGCTGACTGGGTCGCGCCGCTCGTCCGGCCGACTGCCCCGGGGCGTCACAGCCCACAGCGGACCAGATGAAGGCGTCGCGTTGGTTTCCCGCTGAACAACACTTGATCAAGTAATGGCCTTGGTTTCGTAGGGGGTCGATATCTCAAGCTTGCCCACCGAGGATCTCCGGGCCACCACGCCTGACGCTTGGGCAGCCCCTGACGTGCCGCTTATGAAGCGTGCTGGCTTGGCGCCGCCGTAAAGACGTTAGTTGCTATTGACAAACTCCTGCATGCCCACTTAATTTCAGGATCAGTCATCATATGATGACATAGATGTCAACCAAAGATTACAAAGAGTATAATGGGCCGTAGCTAAACACGATTTCACATATATTGAAATCAACGGAGGTAAGCGCTTTGTAAAATGAAATGAAGCCGGATGTGATCTGTTACTTCGATCTAATAATACTGAATATAACTAAATTTTGAGGGCATCTAGGGGCGCTCGTGAAGGCACGGCTAGCTTGCTCGACCACTCACCGCAGCAACTTTCGCTCGGCTTTTGCAGCGGCCCAGTTACGCCCGTAGGGGTCATTCACGAAGTAAAGGAAAGTGAAAATGAATACCGATGCTGTGCCCTTGAAACTCTATAAGGCCAACGCCGAACTGCAAATCCAGATCGGTCGCCTCCTGCAGGAGGGTGGCCATCGCTGGCTTGATGTCGCCTCCCAAGCGAGTGATGAAGCCATCGCGGAATCCAGGTCGGAGATCGAAAGCCTGCGCAAGGCCGAAAACTGGCAAAACCTTGCCACCCTTCCAGGTGAAACTTTCTGGCGCGCACTCCAGCAACGGGCCGGCGACACGCAAGAGTTGACGAAGATCGCCATCAAAAACCAGACGGAGTTCACGAACGGTCTGCGTGAAGCCATTGAGGGCTGGCAGAGGGCGGTCAGCGAAGCCGTCGGCGGCGCAACGTCAGGGCAGCCGATCCAGGACATCTTCAAGCAATGGGGCGCCTTGTTCCCGATCCCCGGCGGGAAAGATGCGCCAAAGGGCGGAAAGGCGGCCTGATTCATGATGCCTGAACAAAAGACCGCCCTGGTTACGGGCGGGATGGGAGGCTTGGGCGAGGCGATCGCCCGGGCGTTCCATGATGCCGGAATCAGGGTGCTGGTGACGCACGCCCGCGATGAGGGTCCGGCCAAGGAGTGGCTCGCAGCGGAGCGGGACAAGGGTTACGGTTTCACCTCCTATGACGTCAACGTGGCCGACTTCAAATCCTGCCAGCGCATGGCCGAGCGTCTTCACGCCGATGGTCATCAGGTCGATATCCTCGTCAACAATGCCGGCGTCACCCGCGACGCCACTCTGGGCAAGCTCGACAAGGAGAACTGGGACGCTGTCCTTCGCGTCAATCTCGATTCCGTTTTCAATGTGACCAAACACTTGATCGATGGCATGACGGATCGCGGCTGGGGCCGGATCATCAACATCGCGTCGATCAACGGCATCAAAGGGCAGTTCGGGCAGACCAATTACTCGGCGGCCAAGGCCGGCATGCACGGCTTCACCAAGGCGCTGGCGCAGGAAGTTGCGAAAAAGGGCGTGACCGTGAATACGGTGTCGCCCGGCTATCTCGCGACCACCATGGTGACTGTGGTTCCCGAAGATACCCTTGCCAGGATCGTCGCCGGCATTCCCGTCGGACGCCTCGGGCAGCCGGACGAGATCGCCGCTCTCGTCGCTTTCATCGCCAGTGACGCCGCGGCGTTCATGACCGGCAGCAACATATCGATGAATGGCGGTCAGCATATGTACTGACACGCTCGGCGCGCGCGGGACATCATCAGGTTCTGCGTCGTCTCTCGCGTGCCATCGCCAAGGAAAATTTGATGACAAGAGACATTGCCATATTGGCCGCGACCCGAACCGCGATCGGAAGTTTCCAGGGTGGGCTGTCAGGCCTTCCAGCCTCCGCTCTCGGCGCAATCCTGATCAGGAAGGTCCTCGAAACCACGGGCATCTCGCCCGAAGAGATCGATGAGGTTGTCCTCGGTCAGGTCATCACCGCCGGAAGCGGACAGAATCCGGCACGTCAGGCGGCGATCGGGGGCGGCATACCGCATGCCGTGCCGGCTCTCACCGTCAACAAGGTATGCGGCTCGGGTCTCAAGGCAGTGCACCTTGCTGCACAGGCGATTACCTGCGGCGATGCCGATCTGGTGCTGGCCGGTGGACAGGAGAACATGTCGCTCGCCCCTTACATCCTTGCGAAGGCGCGCACGGGCCTGCGTCTCGGCCACGCCCAGCTCGAGGACAGCCTGATCCGCGATGGTCTCTGGGACGCGTTCAACGACTATCACATGGGCATCACGGCCGAGAACCTGGCGGAACGCTATGGGCTGACACGCGAGGAACAGGACGCTTTCGCCGCCACCTCACAGAAGAAGGCCGCCGATGCTGTCGCTTTCGGCCGCTTTCGTGACGAGATAACACCCGTCGATGTTCCGCAGCGCAAAGGCGGTTCTGTCAGTTTCGACACCGACGAGCAGCCGCGCGCCGACACGACCTGCGAGGCGCTCGCAAAGCTGAAGCCGGCCTTCAAGAAGGACGGGACCGTCACGGCCGGCAACGCGTCGACGATCAACGACGGAGCCGCCCTGCTTCTGCTTTCAAGCGCGGACAAGGCAAAGAGCCTGGGTTTGCCCGTACTCGCATGGATCAAGGCCTACGCCAGCGCCGGCGTCGATCCAGCCTTCATGGGCATCGGCCCGGTCGGCGCGACCCAGCGTACCCTTCGACGGGCCGGCTGGAACCTCACCGATCTCGATCTCATCGAGGCCAACGAAGCGTTCGCGGCCCAGGCACTCGCAGTCGACCGCGAACTCGGTTGGGACACGTCGAAAGTCAACGTCAACGGCGGCGCCATCGCACTCGGTCATCCGATCGGAGCGTCGGGCGCACGAATTCTCGTGACCCTCATTCACGAAATGCGACGCCGCCATGCGCGGAAAGGTTTGGCCACGCTGTGCATCGGAGGCGGTCAGGGCGTCGCGCTGGCGCTTGAAGCAGACTGAGGGCCAACGGCAGCTCTCATACATGACGGGTAACTGCGTCAGGAGGACACCATGACCCAAACCACGACCAAAATACGGCAATGGTCCGAACTCCTCGCGGACCCGTGGGCGCTGGCCGAAGCCGGGATGGCCTACGGTGCCGACGCCTGGCAGCGTACTATCCTTTTTGCCGACATCGAGCGTGAAGTCGGTGATCAATATCGCCAGAAGCTGCGCGAGGGCAGCCCTGGTGTCCTCAACTTCACCAGTGAGCCGATTCTGTCAGGCCTCGATCTGCCGCGGCCGACCAACTACCGGCTGGTTCGCATCACACCACCGGACGGAAACGTGGTCGACGAAACCAGGCGCCCGTTCGTCGTGATCGATCCCAGAGCCGGCCATGGGCCGGGCATCGGCGGCTTCAAGCCGGACAGCGAGATCGGTGCCGCGCTGAAGGCGGGACACCCTTGCTATTTTGTGGGCTTCCTCCCGGATCCGGTCCCTGGACAAACCGTCGAAGACGTCATGCGGTGTTTCGCGGCCTTCGTCGAGCATGTCGCGCAGCTCCATCCTGGCAGTGAGGGCAAGCCTGCGGTGATCGGGAACTGCCAGGCAGGTTGGCAATTGCTGATGGCCGCCTCCGTCTGGCCGGAGCTGTTCGGTCCACTCATCGTCGCGGGCACACCGCTGTCCTACTGGGCCGGTGACAACCCGATGCGATACGCCGGAGGGCTACTCGGTGGCAGCTGGCTGACGGCCCTGACCAGTGACATGGGAGCAGGCCGCTTCGACGGCGCGTGGCTCGTTCAGAACTTCGAAAATCTCGATCCGGCTAATACGTTATGGGTAAAGCAGTACAACGTTTATGCGAAGGTGGACACCGAGCGGGAACGCTATGTCGGCTTCGAGAAATACTGGGGCGGGTACGTTTTCCTGAATGACGTCGAGATGCAATACATCGTCGACAATCTGTTTATCGGAAACAAGCTCTCCACCGCGCAGTTGCTGACATCCGATGGGCTTCGAGTGGACTTGCGTAACATCCGCTCGCCGATCATCGTGTTCTGCTCCTATGGCGACAACATCTCACCGCCACCGCAGGCGCTCGGATGGATCACGGACCTTTACGACAGTGACGAGGATGTTCTCAGCAACGATCAGACGATCGTGTACACCACACACGACAGTATTGGCCATCTCGGCATCTTCGTCTCCAGCAGCGTCGGCCAAAAGGAGCACCGCAAGTTTGCCAGCTTGATCGATCAGATCGATCTCTTTCCGGCAGGCATCTATCGTGCGACCGTCAGCGCTACGCCCGAGAACGCCCCCGACGTCACGGATCCTTATCTGATGTCGGTCAGGCGCAGCAGTGTCGAGGAGGTTCGTGAGATCGTTCGCCCGGATCCTGAATCGGATCGCCGCTTCGCTGCCGCCGCTCGCGTTTCGGAAATCAATCTCGCTCTCTACCGCAATACCCTCCAGCCTTGGGTACGCGCGTTTGCGACATCGTATTCCGCACGGTGGCTGCAGGCGTTGCATCCCTTGCGAATGTCGTTCGAATCCTGGTCCAGCGATCACCCCCTCGGCGCGGAAGTGCGTGAGCTTGCCGCCGAAATCGGAGACAAGAGACAGCCAGTTCCGTCCGACAATCCGTTCTTGCAGATGCAGAAGGACTTCTCCGATGCACTTGTGCATTTTCTGGATCGCTATCGCGACCACAGGGACGAAATTTACGCGCTTTCATTCGGCCTCATGTTCGGCTCTCCCTGGCTAAAAGCGCTCGCAGGACAACCACTTGCAGATGATCGCCCCGCGAGGTCGCACCCCGGGGGAACACCCGAACACCGCAGGACGGTCCAGGCGTCGATGGCTGGGCTGGAGGCGAAGGTCGAGCAGGGAGAGTTGCTGGAGGCATCGCTGCGCGCGCTTTTCCATGTGCTGAAACATCGTGGTGGCGTCGATGAACGTCTCTACCATCGTGCCGCCCGCCTTTGGGACGATCCGGAGATGCCAGGACCCAGGCAAGCTGACTTTCGCGTGCTTGTCCGCGAACAGGCGCTTTTGCTCTCCCATATGGGAGATGAAGCGATCAAGGCGATCCCAGCTTTGCTTGAAGGATCTGATGCCGAGCATATCGAAAAGGCGGCCCTCGCCATAGGCGAACTTGTCCGCCTGGATGATGAAGCCCTGCCTGAAGCCGCCGCAAACGCGCTGGCCTATGTCACAGGCTTCTTCGAGCAGGCCGCTTTGCACGCGAAAACGACGGCGCAACGCGAGGCGTCACCGGATTCCACCCCGACCGAAGAACCGAGCGCGCCGCCCCAAAATCAAACAGACGGTTCTGAGCCTGGTTCTGACAATTCGGCAGCGCGCAGGACGCCAAATCCTCGGGGTCGTGCACGCAAGCGCCAAAACTGAAGCGGGTTGCCGCTTCGTTTGAAATAATGCCGTTTTCCCTATGCGCCACCCGGACACCGTGGCGTCGATAAAGTGATCGTCATGAAAGAACAAGAAGAATCGCAGAGCCGCAACAAAGATGAGGACGTTCATGCGGCATGGTCGCAGATATGGTCGTCGATCTCGCCCGAATCTCCCTTGCTGGCGTGGATGGACTGGGCAAGCCATCTCGCGACAAGTCCTGGCAAGCGGGCCGATCTGTCTCGCCTGGCTTTCGAGCAAATGGAGCAGATCCATGCGCTGCTGAACGCGGGACTGTCGTCGGAACACAACGCTGGCCTTGCCTCGAAGATGCCGCCGCTTACCGATCGCCGCTTCAGCGATCCAGCCTGGACGCAGTGGCCGTTTAACGTCCTCGGGCAATCGTTTCAGATGCAGACGAGATGGTGGGAGGAAGCCACCCGCGACGTCTGGGGTGTCGATTCTCATCATCAACGCCTCGTCGCTTTCGGCGCCAAACAGTGGATCGAAATGCTGTCGCCGACCAATCTCGCGACGCTCAATCCAGAGGTGATCAAAAAAAGCATCGACGAGGAGGGAGCGAACCTTGCTCGCGGGCTGTCGCATTTTTTTGACGACGTTGCCCGGCGCATGTCCAACCTGCCCCCGGCCGGTGCTAAGAATTTCGTCGTCGGAGAACAGGTCGCCACCACTCCTGGCAAAGTCGTGTTTAGGAACCGGCTGATCGAACTGATCCAGTATGCGCCGACCACTGACCAGGTCCATCCTGAACCGATCCTGATCGTTCCGGCCTGGATCATGAAATACTACATCCTCGATCTATCGCCCCACAATTCCCTGATCCGTTATCTCGTCGATCAAGGGTTCACCGTGTTCTGTATTTCCTGGAAGAACCCGGACGCCGATGATCGCGACATGGGGATGGCGGAGTATATCGAGCTCGGGTTTCAGGCCGCGTTTAATACCGTCACGGCGATCACGGCGGCGAGGAAGGTTCACGCCGCAGGCTATTGCCTCGGTGGCACTCTGCTTTCGATCGTCGCTGCGGCCATGGCGCGAGACAACGACGATCGTCTTGCCTCCGTCACGCTGCTTGCCGCCCAGACGGATTTTACCGAACCTGGCGAGCTGGGCTTGTTCATCAACGAAAGTCAGATCGCTCTGCTGGAAGCGCAGATGGCCGAAGTCGGCTACCTGCATGCCGAGCAGATGAACGCGGCTTTCCAGATGCTGCGCTCATACGACCTGTTCTGGTCACGCATCATAAACGAGTATTTCCTCGGCGAACGACGGCCGATGAACGACCTGATGGCCTGGAATGCGGATGGAACACGGCTCCCGGCAAAGATGCATTCGGAATATCTGCGACGGCTCTATCTTCAGAATGATCTCTCTTCCGGTCGCTATCAGGTTGGAGAGCACCCGGTTTCGCTCGGCGATGTGCGTGTCCCGATCTTCTGCGTGGGAACGACGACGGACCATGTCGCTCCCTGGCGTTCAGTCTACAAACTGCATCTCCTCATCCCCACCGAGATCACCTTTGCACTGACAAACGGCGGCCACAATGCCGGTATCGTCAGCGAGCCTGGGCGTCCGCGCCGCCACTATCAGATCATGAAACGCGTGCCGGGCGACGCCTATGTCTCGCCGGACGAATGGGTCCGGCTTGCACCAACCCGCCAAGGCTCCTGGTGGCCGGAATGGACGGCATGGCTTGCGAGCTATTCGGGCGACCGGGTGATGCCCCCTCGGCTCGGCGGGACAAGCAACATCGAGACGCCGGCCGCTGACGCTCCTGGAGAGTATGTGAAAGCATCCTGATCGTTTCCTTCGATCAGAGAAGCGAAGAACAGATGAGGCGTTCGGTAGCTCGGAAGCCTGGAACTAGCACTACTTTGGAAGATTTTTAGGCGATGCGGGTTTTGGGATTCCCGCGATGCGATCTGCGTGATTCATGGGTTTAACAGGAGTTATGTTTGCAAAGTATGCAGGCTGCCGATTTTGGCGCGCGAAGATCCTTCAAGGATAAACTGGTCGTTTGCCTGCGGCTGGCATATGGCATGCATGTTTTCATCTTAAACTATGCACTCATCTCGAAGGAGGTAGGAAAGCCTTCTGCCCGACCGCTAGAACGCTGGGAGTCGCGGTGAGTGCTCGGTCTTGATCGCCATTCCGAAATCCAGCTTCGTCAGCTTCATTATGTGATCGCGGCAGCCGAACACGGCAGCTTCCGGCAGGCGGCGATAGCGGTTGGTGTGCAGGAATCGGCAATCAGCCGACGCATCCGCGATCTGGAAGACGAGGCTGGCGCGGCGCTGTTCATCCGCTATCAGCGTGGTGTCTTGTTAACCGAAGCCGGTAGAAATTTCGTGAAACGAGCGCGACGGGTCATCAATGAACTCGATCTAGCCGTAAAAGAGGTTCGGGCAGCAGGCAGGGTTGAGGTGGGCGTGCTGCGGATTGGGATATTCACGTCGCTCGCGTCAGGATTCATCGCCGAACTTCTCGAGCGATATCGCGCACAGCATGCTGGCGTCCGCACAAAGTTTGTCGAGGGCGCACCCGCTGTTCACATCGCCGCCGTCCGGCTGCACGAGATCGATATCGCCTTCCTTACCGGCTATCCAAGAGCGATGGGATGTGAAGTGACGAGGCTCTGGTACGAGCATGTCTTTGTAGTCTTGCCGGAGACACACGAGCTGGCCGCGAAGCAGCAGATCGAATGGGCCGACTTGCGCGGCCAACACTTCATCGTGAGCGAGGCGGATCCAGGCCCAGAAATTTATGACTATCTCTTTAAGCACCTATCGGAGCTAGGTCATGCTCCAAGCGTCGAGCGCTGCCCCGTCTACAACAGGGATACACTGATC
>JAEXHR010000060.1 GCA_023449855.1 Pseudomonadota bacterium
ACCTACCCTGACAGCCGCTTTCCCGATCCCGCCTCCGCTCTGCTCGATGCCGAACGCAAGGCTGATTTCGAAGAGCAGGGCAGCCATTTCATTTCCGGCTACTTCCTGACCTTCTCCTATCTTTCGCCTGCTGAAGATGCCGCGCGTGCCGAGACCTGGCTCTACGAGGGACGCGAACGCTCCGGCGTCGATCCGAACGAGATCCTGCGCGGCTTCGTCGATCGCACCGATCGCGTGCTGGCGCTGCTCGACGGTTTCATGCCCGAATGCCACTGGCTGGACGATAGCGAGACTTTGACCTACCTGCACTCGACCGTTTCCACCAACCGGCATCGCGTCCGGGTTCCGGAAACGCCGATGTATCTCGACGCGCTGCTGGCCGATCAACCGTTGACCGGCGGGCTGGAGCCACGCCTCGGTAATACCCATCTGCGCATCCTCACCATCGTCGGCTTTCCGACCGCGACCACGCCCGGCATCCTCGACGAGCTGAACAGGCTCGCCTTTCCCTATCGCTGGTCGACACGCGCGATCCTGCTCGACAAGACCGACGCCATCCGGCTCCTCACCCGCATCCGCCGCCAATGGTTTGCGAAGCGCAAGTCGATCGCCGCGATCCTGAAAGAAGTCATGAGCAACGAGGCGTCGGTTCTCGTGGACACCGACGCTGCTAACAAGGCGGCCGATGCGGACATCGCGCTTCAGGAACTCGGCGCCGACTATGCCGGCATGGCCTATGTCACGGCGACCATCGCTGTATGGGACACCGATCCTCGCCTGGCCGACGAAAAGCTCCGTCTTGTCGAGAAGGTCGCGCTGGGCCGCGATTTCACCGCGATGCCCGAAACCATCAATGCCGTCGATGCCTGGCTCGGCTCGCTGCCGGGGCATGTCTATGCCAACGTCCGCCAGCCGCCTATCTCGACGCTCAATCTCGCCCATATGATCCCCCTCTCCGCCGTATGGGCGGGACCGGAACGGGATGACTATCTCGGTAGCGCCCCCTTGCTCTTCGGCAAGACCGAGGGAAGCACCCCGTTTCGGCTTTCCATTCATGTTGGCGACGTCGGGCACACGCTGGTCGTCGGGCCGACCGGCTCCGGCAAGAGCGTGCTGCTCGCCTGCATGGCGCTCCAGTTCCGGCGCTATGCCCACTCCCAGGTGTTCGCGTTCGATTTCGGCGGCTCGATCCGGGCTGCGGCCCTTGCCATGGACGGGGACTGGCATGATCTCGGCGGCGATCTCACCGAAGGCGATGCATTTTCCGTCTCGCTCCAGCCACTCGCCCGCATTCACGACGTGCCGGAACGCGCCTGGGCGGCCGACTGGATCGTCGCCATCCTGACGCGCGAGAGCGTTGCGATTACGCCGGATGTCAAGGAGCACATCTGGGCGGCGCTGACCTCTCTCGCCTCGGCGCCGGTCGAGGAACGCACCATCACCGGCCTGACGGTGCTGCTGCAGTCGAACGATCTGAAGCAGGCGCTCAGGCCCTATTGCATTGGCGGTCCCTACGGTCGGCTGCTCGATGCCGAAACCGAGCACCTCGGCAGCGCGTCGGTGCAGGCCTTCGAGATCGAGGGGCTGGTCGGCACAGGTGCTGCCCCGGCGGTGCTGTCCTATCTGTTCCACCGCATCGGCGACCGACTCGATGGCTCGCCCACCATGCTCATCATCGATGAAGGCTGGCTGGCGCTCGATGACGAAGCCTTTTCCGGACAGTTGCGGGAATGGCTGAAGACCCTCAGAAAAAAAAACGCTTCGGTCATCTTCGCCACGCAGTCGCTCTCCGACATCGACAATTCGGCGATCGCACCGGCGATCATCGAAAGTTGCCCGACGCGTCTTCTTCTCCCGAACGAGCGCGCCGCCGAACCGCAGATCGCCGCCATCTATCAACGATTTGGCTTGAACGCGCGCCAGATCGAGATCCTCGCACGGGCCACGCCGAAGAAAGACTACTACTGCCAGAGCCGCAGGGGGAACCGCCTGTTCGACCTGGGCCTGTCCGAAGTGGGTCTGGCGCTGACGGCCGCCTCCTCGAAATCCGATCAGTCCGCCATCGCTCGCATCTTCGCCGAGCACGGCCGGGACGGCTTCCTTGCCGCCTGGCTGCGTCTGCGCGGCGTCGACTGGGCCGCGGACCTCATTCCCGACCTTGCAAATCTCATCCTCCAGCCGGACAAGGAGTCTTCCTCATGAACACCCGTTATTCCCGCACGGCGCTGCTTGCCGCATCCTTTCTTGCCGTCTCAGGCCCGGCTTCGCTGGTTCTGGCGCCGCCAGCTTCCGCCGCCTGGATCGTCTATGACCCGACGAACTACTCGCAGAACCTGCTGTCCGCCGCCCGCGCCCTGGAGCAGATCAACAATCAGATCACCAGCCTGCAAAACGAAGCGCAGATGCTGATCAACCAGGCCCGCAATCTGGCGAGCCTGCCGTATTCGTCGCTCCAGCAGATCCAGCAGTCGGTGAGCCGCACGCAGCAGCTTCTGTCCCAGGCGCAGAACATCGCCTTCGACGTCGGCCAGATCGACCAGGCGTTCCAGTCGAAATACGCCAATGTCTCGCTCTCGGCCACCGATGCGCAGCTCGTCTCCGATGCCAAAGAGCGCTGGCGCAACAGCGTCGGCGGCCTTCAGGACGCCATGCGCGTGCAGGCCACCGTGGTCGGCAATATCGATACCAACCGCACCGAGATGTCACAACTGGTTGGCCGGAGCCAGAGCGCGACCGGCGCGCTTCAGGCTGCACAGGCAGGCAATCAGCTTCTCGCCCTCCAGTCGCAGCAGCTCTCCGACCTCACGGCATTGCTTGCCGCCAATGGCCGGTCCACCGCGCTCACC
>JAEXHR010000178.1 GCA_023449855.1 Pseudomonadota bacterium
CTGGTGATCCCGCCGCCACCGATCCAGGGAATCGGCAATGCCGCGGGTTTCGCGATGCAGATCGAATTGCGCGACGGCAATGCGGATTACGGCAAGCTGCAGGCGATCACGGCGGCGATAACAGCCAATGCGCAGACGCAGAGCGCGCTGCAGCGTGTCAGTTCGCCCTTCCGCTCGATGGTGCCGCAATTCGATGTCGAGATCGACCGCGTGAAGACCCAGACGCTGCATGTGACGACGGATCAGGTGTTTTCCACCCTGGCGTCCTATCTGGGATCATCCTACGTCAACCAGTTCAACAAGTTCGGGCGGACGTTCCAGGTCTTCGCGCAAGCCGATGCGAAATATCGTCTGAGCGTGCGCGATATCGAGAATCTGATGGTGCGCAACCAGCAGGGCAACATGATCCCGCTCGGAACGGTCGCGAAGATCACCCCCACGGTCGGGCCGTCGCTGATCAGCCTCTACAATCTCTATCCGTCAGCAACGGTGATCGGCTTGCCCGCACAGGGCTACAGTTCCGGACAGTCGATGGCGCTGATGGAGGAGATCGCCGCGAAAACGCTGCCGCCGGGCGCAGGCTTCGAGTGGACCGCGATGTCCTATCAGGAAAAGATCGTCGGCAATCAGCTCTATTATGTGTTTGGTCTCGCGCTGCTGCTCGTCTACCTCGTTCTGGCCGGGCAGTATGAGAGCTGGTACGCACCGATATCGGTGATCCTTGCGGTGCCGCTGTCGTTGCTCGGGCCGGTGGCGGTGCTCAACGGATTGAGGATCGAGAACAATCTCTACACGCAGATCGGCATCATCCTGCTTGTCGCACTCTCGGCGAAGAACGCGATCCTCATCGTCGAGGTGGCGATCGAGCTTCACATGCGCGATCGCAAGCCGCTGCTGGAATCGGCGGTCGCGGCTGCACGGGCGCGCTTCCGGCCCATTCTCATGACGTCTTTCGCGTTCATTCTCGGCGTGCTTCCGCTGGTCCTGGCCACGGGCGCTGGCGCGAGTGCGCGGAAGTCGATCGGGATCACGGTCTTTTCCGGCATGATCGCGTCGACCTGCCTGGCCGTTTTGTTCGTGCCGACGTTCTTCGTCATTGTTCAGACAGTGGAGAACTGGCGCAAGGCAGGAAAGCCGCGGGGGATGACCGACGCGAGCGCAAGGGTCTGAGGCGCTCGACCGCAGCAGTGTCGCTCCGGCTCCATCAAAGCCGGAACGTATCTGGAGTCTTTTAGAGCCTTGCCTAGAGTCTCGCCGCGACGTCCTCTGCGAGCTTCTTGCTTTCATCCGTCGCTTTGGCGGCGGCGGTGCGCAAGCGGGGCAGGATGTCTTCGGTGCGGTCGGCGGTCAGCACGTCCAGCGGCAGCGTCGGACGGATGAAGGCCGTGGTGCGCATATGGGTCAGCAGCGTCAGCAACGGCTCCCAGAACCCATCGATATTCGCCAGCAGGATCGGCTTCGAGTGCCGGCCGAGCTGTTGCCAGGTGAGCTGTTCGACCAGCTCTTCCAGCGTGCCGATGCCGCCGGGGAGGGCCACGAAGGCATCCGAGCGCTCGAACATCAGGCGCTTGCGCTCATGCATGTCGTGGGTGACGATCAGTTCCTGCGCACCGACCAGCGCATTCTCGCGCCGGGTGAGGAATTCCGGAATAATACCGGTCACGCGCCCGCCGTGCTCCAGCACCGACTTCGCAACGGCACCCATCAGACCGATGGAGCCGCCGCCATAGACGAGGCCGATACCGCTCTCGGCCATGATCTTGCCGAGGCCGATTGCCGATTCGATGAAGTGGGGATTGGTACCGGGGCCGGAGCCGCAATAGACGCAGATTGTTTTGATAGTGTTCATGTTGGGCATGTGGCATCGCCGTATGACACGGTCAAGACGTTCTGAACGCATAGCGGGAAAATGATCCCGAATGCAGCCCCGCGACGGTAAATGATTCCCCGCAAGGGTGCGACAACGCGTCAAAGCTCCTATATGACTGCGATGAAAATGAACATTCCTGCGCGGCCCGGCGCCGCTGCTTGTTTCCTGCCGGGCGCGATATATGGCTGACAACTCTTCCAACGCGATGACCAACAAGGTTCCCGCCCAGCCGCTGGAGCAGGCGACCTTGCTCGGCACGCTCAGGCATCTGTGGCCCTATATCTGGCCGAGCGATCGCGCGGACCTGAAGCGCCGCGTCGTCTGGTCGATGGTGCTGCTGCTGGTCGCGAAGGCCGCGACCATGATCGTGCCCTTCACCTTCAAATGGGCGACCGATGCGCTCAGCGGCATCGGTTCGGCTCCGATCGCGCCGTCGAACTGGATGCTGTGGCTGATCGCTTCGCCGCTGGCGATGACGGCGAGCTACGGGCTGGTCCGCATCCTGATGGCGCTGTTCACGCAATGGCGCGACGGCATCTTCGCCAGCGTCGCCATGCATGCGGTGCGCAAGCTGGCCTATCTCACTTTCGTGCATATGCACGAGCTGTCGCTGCGCTTCCATCTGGAGCGCAAGACCGGCGGCCTCACGCGCGTGCTGGAGCGCGGGCGCGAGGGCATCGAGGTCATCGTCCGCATGGTGATCCTGCAGGCGATTCCCACGGTGGTCGAACTCGCGCTGGTGATGGCGGTGCTGGTCTGGCAGTTCGACTGGCGTTATGCGGCCGTGGTGGCACTGACGGTGGTCGTCTATTGCTGGTTCACTTATGTCGCCACCGAATGGCGCATCGGCATCCGTCGCCGCATGAATGAGTCCGACACCGAGGCGAATACCAAGGCCATCGACTCGCTCCTGAATTACGAGACGGTGAAATATTTCAGCGCTGAGGCGCGCGAGGCTCAGCGCTACGATCGCAGCGTGGAGCGTTTCGAGCGCGCGAGCGTGAAAACCTATACGTCGCTCGCGGTGCTCAATGCCGGGCAGGCGGTCATCTTCACCATCGGCCTGACGCTGACCATGATTATGTGTGCCGTTGGCGTTCGCAACGGCACGCATACGGTGGGTGATTTCGTCATGGTCAATGCCATGATGATCCAGCTCTATCAGCCGCTCAATCTCGTCGGCATGATGTATCGCGAGATCAAGCAGGCGATCATCGATCTGGAAAAGATGTTCGGCGTGCTGAACCGCGATGCCGAGGTGAAGGATCGTGTCGGCGCGATGCCGCTGGCGGTGACGTCGGGGGCGATCCGCTTCGACGATGTGCGCTTCTCCTACGATCCGGAGCGTCCGATCCTCAAGGGCCTGAGCTTCGAAGTGCCGGCCGGCAAGACGGTGGCGGTGGTCGGCCCCTCCGGCGCCGGCAAGTCGACGATCTCGCGGCTGCTGTTTCGTCTTTATGACGTTTCGGGTGGCCGCATTACCATCGACGGTCAGGACATTCGCGACGTCACGCAGTCGTCGCTGCGCTCGAGCATCGGCATGGTGCCGCAGGACACCGTGCTGTTCAACGACACCATCCGCTACAATATCCGCTACGGCCGCTGGGATGCGACCGATGCGGAGGTGGAAGAGGCGGCGCGGATGGCGCAGATCGATCCGTTCATCCGCATGGCGCCGAAAGGCTATGAGACCGAAGTCGGCGAGCGCGGGCTAAAGCTGTCCGGCGGCGAGAAGCAGCGCGTGGCGATCGCGCGCACCGTGCTGAAGGCGCCGCCGATCCTGCTGCTGGATGAGGCGACATCGGCGCTCGATAGCCATACCGAGCAGGAAATCCAGGACGCGCTGGAGAAGGTCTCGCGCGGCCGCACCTCGCTGGTGATCGCGCATCGATTGTCCACCATCGTCGGCGCCGACGAGATCATCGTGCTGGAGCAGGGCCGCATCGCCGAGCGCGGCACCCATGCGCAGCTCATGGTGGCCGACGGCCTCTATGCCAGCATGTGGAACCGGCAGCGCGAGGCCGAGGCCGCGCGCGAGCGTCTGGCGCAGATCGACGACGAGGGCGCCGCGCCCAACCGCCGGCCGCCGCCGGTGGCGGAAGGCAGCGATGAGCCGGTGGTGAGGCCTGACGCGGCAGAATAAACTCTGCTATGCAGGCCCCAGATTTCGTCCGAACACAGGTCCCAACGCTCCATGTCCATCGCAAATTCCATCCGTGGCCAGATCCCGCCGATCCATAAGGAGGGTTACCCCTTCATCGGCATTTTCGCGCTGGCCAGCCTGGTTCTGTTCTGGATCTGGACGCCGCTCGGCTGGATCGGCACCGGTCTGACCGTTTGGTGCGCGTTGTTTTTCCGCGACCCGGTCCGTGTCACCCCGACCCGCGAGGGCGTGGTCGTCTCGCCGGCCGATGGCAAGGTGTCCATGGTGCAGCCGGTGCTGCCGCCGGCCGAACTCGGCCTTGGCGACCAGCCGTTGCTGCGCATTTCGGTGTTCATGAGCGTTTTCAACGTCCATGTGAACCGCAGCCCGGTGGCAGGCCGGATCGAGCGCATCGCCTACCGGCCGGGCAAGTTCATCAATGCCGAGTTGGACAAGGCCAGCGAGGACAATGAGCGCAATTCGCTCGTGATTGCGACCTCCGGTGGCCGCATCGGCGTGGTGCAGATCGCCGGCCTCGTGGCGCGGCGAATCGTGTCCTTCGTGCGCGAAGGGCAGGTGCTGGAGGCTGGCGAGCGCTTCGGCCTGATCCGCTTCGGCTCCCGTCTGGACATCTATCTGCCCGAAGGCAGCAAGGCGCTGGTGGCGGTCGGACAGACGGCGATTGCCGGCGAGACGGTGCTGGCGGATTTCCGCATCGGCGACGGCGGGCGCACCTACCGGACCGATTAACCGCATTGGCGGGCCGCCCGAGGCCCGCAGGTGCCGTCATGGCGGAGCCAAGTGCGGTCTGCTAAGGTCTGCTTATGGAAATGCCTGACACTCCCCAGATCCCCGAAACCCGTCGCCGCCGGTTCCGCACCATCCCGATCCGGATGCTGGTGCCGAATCTCATCACCTTGCTGGCGATCTGCGCCGGCCTGACCGCGATCCGGCTGTCCACCGAAGGCCGGATGGAGCTTGCGGTGGCCGCCATCGTGTTCGCCGCGGTGCTGGACGGCGTCGATGGCCGCATCGCGCGGATGATCAAGGGCCAGTCCAAATTCGGCGCCGAGCTGGACAGTTTGGCCGATTTCGTCAATTTCGGCGTGGCGCCGGGGCTGATCCTGTATTTCTGGCAGTTGCACGACCTCAACAATGTCGGCTGGATCGCCTCGATGGTGTTCGCCATCGCTGGCTCCCTGCGGCTGGCGCGCTTCAACGCGACCATGGACGATCCGGACAAGCCGGCCTTTGCGGCCAACTTCTTCACCGGCATGCCGGCGCCGCTCGGCGCGATCACGGTGATGCTGCCGGTCTATCTGTCGTTTCTCGACGTCCCGATGCCGCCGGCCGTGATCACCACCGCCTATGTGCTGGTGATCGCCTTCCTGATGGTGTCGCGCCTGCCGGTGTTCTCCGGCAAGGCCGTCAATATGCGGGTGCCGCGGGAGCTGGTGCTGCTGATCTCGGCCTCGGCGGTGCTCTTTGTGGCGCTGCTGATCGGTTACCCCTGGCATATGCTGTCCCTGATCTCGATCGGCTATCTGGCCAGCCTGCCATTCGGCTGGCGGTCCTATCGCGATCAGGAGCGGGCGCTGGCCGCGCAGACGGCGGCAGGCGAACAGGCGAAGGCTACGGAGCCGCCGCCATCGTCCGGCGATCGGCCGACGCCTCTGCCCTGATCGGCGACGACAAGATCCCCGGCAACGACCGGGTAAAAATCAAAAAGGGAGAAACCACCGTGACCAAGCCCGATACCATGCTGCCCGCATCCGTGCTCGAAGCGCTGCGGCGCTACGACACGCCGACGATCTGCAACGCGCTGGAGATCGTGGCGCCGGAGCGTCGCCTGATCGGCTACACCACGCGGCCGCTGGTTTGTCCGTTCCCCAATCTGCCACCCATGGTCGGCTATGCGCGAACCGCCACCATCCGCGCCACCGTGGCGTCGGGTCTGCCGCCGGCCGAGCAGAAGGCGCGACGACTGGCCTATTACGAATATGTCGGCAGCGGTCCCGGACCACAGATCAGCGTGATTCAGGACATCGACGGGCCGGATGCCGGCTACGGCGCGTTCTGGGGTGAAGTGAACAGCGCAATCCACAAGGCGCTCGGCTGTCTCGGCGTCATCACCGACGGCTCGATCCGCGATATTCCGCAATGGGCCGATGGCTTCCAGGCCCTGGCAGGGTCGCTCGGTCCGTCCCATGCGCATGTCCATGTCACCGACTTCGGTCATGAGGTGCGGGTTGCTGGCATGACGGTCGCCTCCGGCGATCTGATCCACGCCGACAGCCACGGCGCGGTGGTGATCCCGCCGGATGTCGCGGCGAAGCTGCCGGATGCCGCCGAGCTCTGCGCGCGGCGCGAGGAGCCGATCCTGGCCGTCGCACGCGATCCGTCATTCTCGCTCGCCAAGCTGCGCGATGCGATGGCGAAGGCGGCCGAAATTCACTGACGCATATTGCGATCCATGAACGACAATGCGGAGGCGAAAACGTCTCCGCATTTTTCGTTCCGCCAGTGATTTATCGCGTTAATTACTGGTTAATGCGAGGTGAACGGTAACCCGTCCTTAATCGTAGTATCGCTAAGTTGCCCCCGTGTACTCCGCAGGGGGAGTGCTCCGCCGTTCAGGACGGACGTCGGTCGATACGCGTAGCGTCGGAGTTGTCATGGATATCACAACACTCATTGGCTTCGTCGCCGGCATTATCGTGCTGTGTACCCTGATCCTGATGGGCGGCAATTTCGGGATGTTCTACGACATCCACGCCGTCATCATCATTTTCGGCGGCTCGTTTGCCGCGACCCTGATCCGCTTCCCGCTCTCGTCCATTCTTCACGGCCTGCCGCTTGGCGCCAAATTCGCGTTCACACTGAGCCGCCTGAATGCGCGTGACCTCGTCGACGAGCTCGCCCGCATCGCAGAAATCGCGCGCAAGCAGGGGCCGGTCGGTCTCGAAAAGGTCGAGACCAACGACCCCTTCCTCGCCAAGGGCATCCGCTTCGTGGCCGACGGTTACGACCTCGAATTCATCCGCGACAATCTCGAGCGCGACCGCGACAACTTCCTCATGCATCTCGACGAAGGCTCGAAGATCTACCGCGCCATCGGCGATTGCGCCCCGGCCTTCGGCATGATCGGCACGCTGCTCGGCATGGTGCAGATGTTCTCGAACATGTCGGATCCCTCGAAGCTCGGCCCGTTCATGGCGGTGGCGCTGCTGGCGACGCTGTATGGCGCCGTGGTCGGCAACCTCGTCTGTCTGCCGATCGCGGACAAGCTGCACGTCAAGGTGCTGGATGAAGAGACCAACCGCACGCTGATCATCGACGGCATCCTGATGATCCGCGACAGCAAGAGCCCGGCGCTGGTGCGCGAGATGCTGCTGGCCTATCTGCCGGAGAAGCATCGCCACGAAGAAGGCGAGCCGGTCCCGGCATAAGCTGAAGGATCTGCGCGGAGCAGCGGCATATGGCCAAGAAAAAGCGCGGCGAGGCACATGGCGGTCACGGCTGGTTCGTGACCTTCGCCGACCTCATGGCACTGCTGCTGAGCTATTTCGTGATGCTCGTCGCCTTCTCGACGCAGGATTCGGCGAAGCTCAAGATCGTCGCCGGTTCGATGCGCGAGGCTTTCGGCGTGCAGACCGATTCCCGCTATTCCGGCATCATCGAGTCCGATGGTCTGCCGACGCGCGGCATGACCAAGAACAAGGAACACGTCTCGCCGCAGGATGCGTCCAACGTGACCAGCCCCGACGAGAAGGCAGCGACGGCGCGGCCTTCGGGCGCCAAGCTGAAGCTGGACCGCGAATTCGCGCTGGCCTCCGCGTCGCTGCGGCAGGCGCTGCAGGACATGCCGGAGATCACCGAGATCTCAAAGAACATCATGTTCGAGGAGACCAAGCTGGGGCTCAATCTCGAAATCATCGACCAGAACGGCCGCTCGATGTTCGCCGAAGGCTCGAAGGTTCCGTATGAACGCACCCGGCAATTGCTGCAGAAGCTCGCGGTTCCGTTGAAGGCCACGCCGCTGCGGGTGGCGATCGTGGGCCATACGGCCGCCGGCTTCGTGCCGTCGCGTAATGACTATGATGCGTTCGACCTGTCGTCGGATCGCGCCAATGTGGTCCGCCAGATCCTCGAACGGGAAGGGCTGCCGCCGTCGCACATCTTCTCGGTGTCCGGCAAGGCCGACAGCCAGCCGTTGTTCCCCGACGATCCGACCATGGCGGCCAATCGCCGCGTGACCATTACGCTGATGCGGGAAGATCCGCCGCTGCCGCCGAACCTCAAGCCGTAATCCAGTCAAATCCTTTTTTTGCTGCTCCACGCCCATTTTGCCGCGTCTCGGGAGAGGCAACTGGCGGTGGGATCGGCTAGGCTGCCGGTTGACTGGCATGGTCGGGCGCGCCATAGCGGGCGCCGGATTATTCTTAGGCGTTACGAACAGCATGGCTGTCACGGAAACAACAGGCGAGGTCACGACCGAAGCTCCGGCAGCGCATGCCGGGTTTTGGTCCCTCATGGTCGGCAGCATCGGTGTTGTGTTCGGCGACATCGGAACCTCGCCGCTCTATGCATTCCGCGAGGCGGTTCACGGCGCCACCCATGGCGGGCCGGCGACGCCGGTCATTGTGCTTGGCGTGCTGTCGTTGATCCTCTGGGCGCTGTTCATCGTCGTCACCGTCAAATACGTGCTGTTCCTGCTGCGCGCCGACAACAATGGCGAAGGCGGAACGCTATCGCTGATGGCGCTCGGCCAGCGCGCGCTCGGTCGCCAGAGCTGGGTGCTGCTGGCGCTCGGCGTGCTCGGCGCCTCGATGTTCATCGGCGATTCCATGATCACGCCAGCGATCTCGGTGCTGTCAGCCGTCGAGGGTCTCAAGCTCAAGGCGCCTGCACTCGAGCCTTATGTCGTTCCGATCACCATCATCATTCTCGTTGCGCTGTTCTCGGTGCAGCGGATCGGCACCGCCAAGGTGGCGTCCGCTTTCGGCCCGATCATGATCGTCTGGTTCACGGCGCTCGCGCTGATGGGGGCCTCGCATATTACGGACGACCCGACGGTGCTGAAGGCGATCAATCCGTATTATGCCGTGCAGTTCATGCTCACGCACGGTACGATCGGTCTGGTGACGCTGGGCGCGGTGTTCCTGGCGGTGACCGGCGGTGAGGCGCTCTATGCCGATCTCGGCCATTTCGGCCGCAAGCCGATCCAGTATGGCTGGTTCTTCTTCGTGCTGCCGGCGCTGCTGATCAATTATTTCGGGCAGGGCGCTCTGGTGCTGTCCAATCCGGCGGCCATCGAAAATCCGTTCTATCGCATGGCGCCGGAAGAGATGCTGATTCCGCTGGTCGTGCTCGCTACTGCTGCCACCGTGATCGCCAGTCAGGCGGTGATCACCGGCGCCTATTCGCTGGTCCGCCAGGCCGTGCAGCTCGGCCTGCTGCCTCGCTTCGAGGTTCGCTTCACGTCGGAGACGCATGCCGGCCAGATCTATCTGCCGCGCGTCAATCGCCTGCTGCTGATCGGCGTCGTGCTTCTCGTGCTGATGTTCAAGTCGTCCAGCGGGCTTGCATCCGCCTATGGCATCGCGGTTTCCACCACCATGGTGGTCGATGGCATCATGGGCTTCGTGGTGATCTGGAAGCTGTGGAACTGGAAGGCCGCCACGGCCTTCGCGCTGATCGCGCCGCTGGTCTTCATCGATCTCACCTTCCTCAGCGCCAATCTCCTGAAGCTGCTCGAAGGCGGCTGGGTGCCGTTGCTGTTCGGCCTGCTGATGGCCGGCATGATCTGGACGTGGCGGCGCGGCGCTGCGATCCTCATCCTCAAGACCCGTCGCACCGAAGTGCCGCTGCGCGATCTCATCAAGAGCCTCGAGAAGCGTCCGCCGCATATCGTGAAGGGCACCGCGGTGTTCCTCACCAGCGATCCCGAATTCGTGCCGACGGCGCTGCTTCATAATCTCAAGCACAACAAGGTGCTGCACGAGCACAATGTCATCCTGACCATCGAAACCGCGCAGACCCCGAAGGTCGATGTGACCGAGCGCGTGCGCATGGAGAACATCAGCGACAAGTTCTCGATGGTGAGGCTGCGCTTCGGCTTCATGGAGCAGCCGAACGTGCCGAAGGCGCTGGTCATCGCGCGCAAGCTTGGCTGGCAGTTCGACATCATGGCGACGTCGTTCTTCGTGTCGCGGCGTTCGCTGAAACCGTCGGCTCAATCGGGCATGCCGTTGTGGCAGGACCACATCTTCATCGCGCTCAGCCGTTCGGCGAACGACGCCACCGATTATTTCCAGATCCCGACCGGCCGCGTCGTGGAGGTTGGTACTCAGGTAACGATCTAGCCGGCGCCTTTTGTCGTTTCCGGTTCCCGGATTTGCGCTAGACTGCCGGGGATCACCGGGGCCGGGAACGGCCTCGCTGCCCCGCTGTTCAGACGTACGTCCAGACAAGCCGCCCGAGGCCATTTTCATGACAAGCGATAACGCCACTCCCGCCGCGGACACGTCGGCGGATGCGGGCCATGGCCATTCCACGGCGAGCTTCGGCTCGCTGGTCCTGGGCTGCATCGGCGTCGTCTATGGCGATATCGGGACCAGCCCGCTTTACGCGTTTCGTGAGGCCATCGTCGCCGCTGGCGGGCATAAAGCGCCGGGCGTCGACAATGAAGCCATCCTCGGCGTTCTCTCGCTGATCCTGTGGGCACTGATCATCGTCGTCACGCTCAAATATGTCGTGATCCTGCTGCGTGCCGACAATAACGGGGAAGGCGGCCCGCTGGCTTTGATGGCGCTCGCGCAACGTGCCATCGGATCCCGGGGGACCGTGATCGCCATGCTCGGCATCATCAGCGCGGCGCTGTTTTACGGCGACGCGGTGATTACGCCGGCGCTGTCGGTGCTGTCGGCGATCGAGGGCGTCAAACTCGTGACCTCGGCCTTCGATCCCTATGTGGTGCCGATCACCATCGCGATTCTGGTGGCGCTGTTTGCCGTGCAATCCCGCGGCACGGCGGAGGTCGCGACATTCTTCGGCCCGATCATGGTGCTGTGGTTCACCATTATCGCGGTTGCGGCGATCCCGCAGCTCGTCAAGCATCCTGAAGTGCTCGCGGCGCTCAATCCCGTGCATGCGATCTACTTCATGTTCCACCACGGCATCGTCGCCTTCGTGACACTGGGTGCGGTGTTCCTGGCGGTCACCGGCGCCGAGGCGCTGTATGCCGATCTCGGCCATTTCGGCAAAAAGCCGATCCGGCTCGCCTGGCTGTTCCTGGTGCTGCCTTCGCTGGCGCTGAACTATTTCGGGCAGGCGGCGCTGGTGATGCATGACCCGACGGCGCTGGAAAATCCGTTCTATCTGATGTTCCCCGATTGGGCGCTGATCCCGATGGTGATCCTGGCCGCCACCGCCACGGTGATCGCCAGCCAGGCCGTCATCACCGGCGCCTATTCGCTGACACGGCAGGCGATCCAGCTCGGCCTGCTGCCGCGCTTCGAAATCCGACATACCTCCGAAGCGCATTCCGGCCAGATCTATATTCCGCGCGTCAACATGCTGCTGCTGATCGCCGTGATCGTGCTGGTGGTGATGTTCAAGTCATCGAGTTCGCTGGCGTCGGCCTATGGCATCTCCGTCACCGGCACCATGGTGGTGACCGCGATGATGGGCTTCGTTGTGATCTGGCGGGGCTGGAAGTGGTCGCCGATCGCGGCGGCTGCGCTCATCGTGCCGTTCCTCGTCATCGATCTCACCTTCCTGACGGCCAACCTGCTGAAGGTGTTCGACGGCGGCTGGGTGCCGCTGGTGATGGGCGGCGCGATCATCCTGCTGATGTATACGTGGCGGCGCGGCAGCCGGCTGTTGTTCGAGAAATCGCGCAAGCTGGAATTCCCGCTCGCCGATCTCGTCGCCATGCTGGAGAAGCGCCCGCCGCAGCGCGTGCCCGGCACGGCGGTGTTTCTCACCAGCGATCCGCTTAGTGCTCCGACCGCGCTGATGCATAGTCTGAAACACTACAAAGTGCTGCACGAGAAGAACGTTATTCTCACCATCGAGACGGCACCGACGCCGAAGGTGGATATCAGCGAGCGTGTTCGCATGGAGGAGATCAGCGCGACCTTCTCGAAGATCACGCTGCGTTTCGGCTTCATGGAATCGCCGAATGTGCCGAAAGCCCTCGCCATCGCGCGGAAGACGGGATGGCAGTTCGACATCATGGCGACCTCGTTCTTCCTGTCGCGGCGTGCGCTGAAACCGGCCGTGCATTCCGGCATGCCGCGCTGGCAGGACCATCTTTTCATCAGCCTCAGCCGCACCGCCAATGATGCTACCGACTACTTCTCCATCCCGACGGGGAGGGTGGTCGAGGTCGGCACCCAGGTGACGATTTAGCAGCTTCTCCGCGCTTGATTTTCGCCCCCCAAAGCGCGAGTTTGGCCCCCGAAAACAGGGGCCGATCCGGCCCCTTCTGATCTGCTCCGGGCGCCGGAGTACAGGAGGTTGTGGTGGCAGAAGTTCAGGATTTGACCCCCGAGGAAGTCGCGCAGGGCATCAAGGACGGCAAGTATCTGCTGGTCGATGTGCGCGAGCCGAACGAGGTCGAAGTCGAGGCTTATCCGGATTCAGTAGTCGTGCCGCTTTCGACCTTCGATCCCGCCGAGATCCCCGATCCCGCCGGCAAGGAGATCGTGTTCGCATGCCGCTCCGGCAAGCGCTCGGTGACGGCATCGCTGGCGGCGCAGGCCGCGGGCCTCGCTTACGACAAGCATCTTGCCGGCGGCATCATCGGCTGGAAGGCCGCAGGCCTGCCGACGAAAGCCTGATCTCTCGATGAACAAGATATTTTCGGAGCTGCCCGTCACCGTCTTCGAGGCGATGTCGCAGCTCGCCCGCGACAACAACGCCATCAATCTCGGCCAGGGCTTTCCCGACCATCCCGGCCCTGACGACATTCGTCAGGC
Organism: Pseudomonadota bacterium; assembly: GCA_023449855.1. Lineage (GTDB taxonomy): Bacteria > Pseudomonadota > Alphaproteobacteria > Rhizobiales > Xanthobacteraceae > Tardiphaga. The sequence continues at coordinate 12,998 of JAEXHR010000178.1, forward strand.
CGCGGCGGATGCCACCGTTCACGGGTACAATCAGTATCCGTCGATGATGGGCATTCCCGAGCTGCGTCAGGCGATCGCCACGCATTATCAGCACTGGCACAAGCTCACGCTCGATCCGATGAGCGAGGTGATGGTGACCTCGGGCGGTACCGAAGCGCTGACCTCGTCGATCCTCGCCGTGGTGCAGCCCGGCGATGAAGTCGTCGTGTTCCAGCCGGTCTATGACAGCTATCTGCCGATCATCCGCCAGGCTGGCGGCATTCCGCGTCTCGTCAGCCTGAAGCCGCCGCACTGGCGCCTGACGGAAGAGGACCTGCGCGCAGTCTTCAATCACAAGACCCGCGCGGTGCTGTTCAACTCACCGCTCAATCCGGCCGCGGTGGTCTATCCGCGTGAGGATCTCGAACTGCTGGCAAGGTTCTGCCAGGAGTTCGATACGATCGCGATCTGCGACGAGGTGTGGGAGCACGTGACGTTCGACGGCCACGAGCACATCCCGCTCATCACCATTCCAGGCATGCGCGATCGCACCATCAAGGTCGGGTCCGCCGGCAAGATTTTCTCGCTGACCGGCTGGAAGATCGGCTTCGTGTGCGCCGCGCCGCATCTCCTCCGCGTCTGTGCCAAGGTGCATCAGTTCCTGACCTTCACCACCGCACCAAACCTGCAGGCAGCCGTCGCCTATGGTCTCGGCAAGTCCGATGAGTACTTTACCTCGATGCGCGCCGATCTCGCGCGCAGCCGGGATCGTCTGGCGGCCGGGCTGGAGCGCATCGGTTTTCCGGTGATCAAGTCGCAGGGCACGTATTTCCTCACGGTCGATCTCGCGCCGCTCGGGCTCAACGAGACCGACGAGGAATTCTGCAAGCGCATCGTCACGCAATACAAGGTGGCGGGCATTCCGGTGTCGGCCTTCTACGAGCAGGACAAGGTGACCTCAGTGGTGCGCTTCTGCTTTGCCAAGAACGACGCGACGCTGGATGCCGCGCTGGAGCGGCTGTCGGACGCCGTGCACCGGCGGTAACGATGAGAGTAGGGC
>JAEXHR010000265.1 GCA_023449855.1 Pseudomonadota bacterium
ACCGCCCTACGTTCGAGACGTCCTACGGGTCCGGTGAATTTGGAGGCAGATTCACATTGTTTTTGGGAGATTCCTGACTATATTGCGCCGCAACGCGCCCAGGTACCCGGCTTTTTCGTTGAGGCCGGGTTTGCTTTTGCAGGGATTGCCCAGCGCGTTTTCAGGCAAGGACTTTTGAAAGAAGTTAAGGGTTGGTCGCGCAGAGAGCGCCGGGCCGATCCCTTGCAGAACCCGCTTCGGGCATCCGTTCGTCGAACCAGAAGAAGACACATGAAACTGCGCAACATCGCCATCATCGCACACGTCGACCACGGCAAGACCACCCTCGTCGACAAGCTCCTGCAGCAGTCGGGCACCTTCCGCGACAATCAGCGCGTCCAGGAACGCGCGATGGACTCGAACGATCTCGAAAAAGAACGCGGCATCACCATTCTCGCCAAGTGTACTTCGGTGCAGTGGGAAGACACCCAGATCAACATCGTCGACACGCCCGGCCACGCCGACTTCGGCGGTGAGGTCGAGCGCATCCTGTCGATGGTCGACGGCGTGATCGTTCTCGTCGACGCCGCCGAAGGCCCGATGCCGCAGACCAAGTTCGTGGTCGGCAAGGCGCTGAAGCTCGGCCTCCGCCCGATCGTCGCCATCAACAAGGTGGACCGTCAGGACGCCCGTATCGACGAAGTCGTCAACGAGGTGTTCGACCTGTTCGCCGCGCTCGACGCCACCGACGAGCAGCTCGACTTCCCGATTCTCTACGGGTCGGGCCGCAATGGCTGGATGGCCGCGAGCCCGGATGCCTCGCACGATGTCGGCATGAAGGCGCTGTTCGAGCTGGTGCTCAAGCATGTGCCGCCGCCGACCGTGGAAGAAGGCCCGTTCCGCCTGCTCGGTACCATTCTCGAAGCCAACAACTTCCTGGGCCGCATCATCACCGGCCGTATCGCGTCGGGTTCGGTCAAGCCGAACCAGAGCGTCAAGGTCATGTCGCGCGACGGCAAGACCATCGAAACCGGCCGTATCTCGAAAATCCTCGCCTTCCGCGGCCTCGAGCGCCAGCCGGTGGATTTCGCCGAAGCCGGCGACATCGTCGCCATCGCGGGCCTGACCAAGGGCACCGTGGCCGACACCTTCTGCGATCCCACGGTTGATACCCCGCTGCAGGCGCAGCCGATCGATCCGCCGACCGTGTCGATGTCCTTCATCGTCAACAACTCGCCGCTCGCCGGCACCGAAGGCGACAAGGTCACGAGCCGCCTGATCCGCGACCGCCTGCTGCGCGAAGCCGAAGGCAACGTGGCTCTGCGCGTCGTCGAATCCGCCGACAAGGATGCGATGGAAGTCTCGGGCCGCGGCGAATTGCAGCTCGCGATCCTGATCGAGAACATGCGCCGCGAAGGCTTCGAGCTCTCGGTGTCGCGTCCGCGCGTGGTGTTCGAGAAGAACGAAGCAGGCCAGACGCTGGAGCCGGTCGAAGAAGTGGTCATCGACGTCGATGACGAATTCTCCGGCGTGGTCGTTCAGAAGATGAGCGAGCGCAAGGCCGAGATGATGGAGATGCGTCCGTCGGGCGGCAATCGTCTGCGTCTCGTGTTCCACGCCCCGACCCGCGGCCTGATCGGCTATCAGGGCGAACTGATGACCGACACCAAGGGCACGGCGATCATGAACCGCCTGTTCCACGCCTACCTGCCCTACAAGGGCGAGATCTCCGGCCGCCGCAACGGCGTGCTGATCTCGAACGACCAGGGCGAAGCGGTGGCCTATGCCATGTTCAAGCTGGAAGATCGCGGCCCGATGATGATCGAGCCGGGCTGGAAGGTCTATCGCGGCATGATCATCGGCGAGCACACCCGCGAGAACGATCTCGAACTCAATGTTCTCAAGGGCAAGCAGCTCACCAACATCCGCACCACGTCGAAGGACGAAGCGGTGCGCCTGACGCCGCCGATCCGCATGACGCTGGAAAAGGCGCTGGCTTACATCGAGGACGACGAGCTGGTGGAAATCACCCCGAAGTCGATCCGCCTGCGCAAGAAGCACCTCGATCCGAACGATCGCAAGCGTGCGGAAAAGGCGAAGGAAGCGGTGGCGTAAGCCGCGGCGTTTCTCTTCACTGTTACGGAATGCCCGGCGAAAGCCGGGCATTTTTGTTTTGGTGCTGTTTCCCTCTCCCGCTTGGGGGGAGGGAGAGATCATCGCAACGTTGGTGCTGTGATCGGCTACCCCTTCGGCGCGCCCACCTGCTTCATCGGATCCGCCTTCGCGAACGCCTCCATCGCCTCGCAGCGTGCGACGATCGCGGCAATGGTCGGCACATCCGGCAGCGGGATCTTGATCGCCTTCATGGTCGCGGTGATGCTGGCGAGGCAGATATCGGCGATGCCGACCTGATCGCCATGGCAGAAGCTCCCGGTCGCGCTTTCGCTGGCGAGGCGCTTCTCCACGGCCTGCAGCCCCACGGTGAACCAGTGCACCAGCCAGGCCCGCACCTGCGCATCGTCGAAGCCGCCGGTCTGCGCCAGATATTTTCGCACCCGCGGCGTGATCAGGGGATGCGTGTCGCCCGCGAGCATCGCGGCGATCGAACGCACCCGGGCGCGGCCGTGCGGATCGGCTGGCAGCAGCGGCGGCGCGGGATGGGTCTCGTCCAGAAATTCGAGGATCGCCAGCGACTGCGTCAGCGGCGGATGGCCTTGGTCGATGAAGGCCGGAATGGCGCCGAGCGGGTTGATGGCGAGGAACGCTTCGCCGAGCTGCTCGCCCTTGTCGATATCGATCACATGTTCCGTCGCGGTGAGCCCCTTCAGATTGAGCGCGACGCGGACGCGATAGGTCGCCGAGGTCCGCCAGTAGCCATAGAGGTCGTAATCGGGATGCTGTGTCATGATGTCTGCTCCGGAGGGCGTGACTTGCATAATTCAAGCAAGGCTCTATCCCGGTGTCACGACAATCCGGTGTGAATGACGCGATGAGCCCAAATCTTCCTTCCGAAGTCGATGTCGCCATCATCGGCGCCGGCGCCGCCGGTCTCGGCGCCGCGCGCACGCTGGAAGGCTCCGGCCTCTCGGTGATCGTGTTGGAGGCCCGCGATCGCATCGGCGGCCGTGCCCATACAATCATGGCCGCGCCCGGCATTCCGTTCGATCTCGGCTGCGAATGGCTGCATTCGGCGGACAAGAACGACTTCGTCGGTATCGCGAAAGAACTAGGCTTCAAGGTCGATACCAAGCGCCCGCCATGGCGCGAGCAGACCTATGACGCGGTATTCTCGAAGGCGCAGCGTGCGGAATTCTTCGCCGCGATGGATGCGTTCTACGACCGCGCCGAGGAAGCCGCCGAGAATGACGAGGATGCGCCGGCCGCGACATGCCTCGAGCCGGGCAATCCTTGGAATCCGATGATCGATGCGGTTTCCACCTACATCAACGGGTTCGAGCTCAAGGACGTGTCGCTGCACGACATGGATTCCTATGAGGACACCGAGGTGAACTGGCGGCTGCCCGATGGCTATGGCGCGCTGATCGCGGCCTATGGCAAGCCGTGTCCGGTAGCGCTGAACACCGAAGTGCTGGTGATCGATCATTCCGGACAGCGCGTGAAGATCGAAACCTCGCGCGGCACGCTGAGCGCGGCGAAGGTGATCGTCTGCGTGCCGACCAATCTCCTCGCGAATGAAAATATCCGCTTCCACCCGCCGTTGCCCGCGAAAGTCGAGGCCGCCGCCGGCCTGCCACTTGGCGCCGACAACAAGGTGATGCTGGCGCTGGCCGATGCCGACAAGTGGCCCGAAGATGTCGGCCTGCGCGGCTCCTCCGTTGCGACCGGCATCGGCAGTTTCCATCTCCGCCCCTCTGGCCGCCCCTGCATTGCCGGCTTCTATGGCGGCACCTTCGCACGCGAAATGGAAAATGCCGGCGAGGGTGCGCTTCTGGCCCACAGCATTGATGAAATCGTGAAACTGCTCGGCGCGGACATCCGCAGCAAGCTCACCCCGCTTGCCGAGAGCCGATGGTGCCACGACCGCTTTGCGCAGGGAGCCTATTCAGCGGCGAAGCCCGGTCATGCGGAGGCACGTGCGGTACTCGCTACGCCGGTGGATGGGCGGCTGTACTTCGCAGGCGAGGCAACGTCGCCGAATTTCTTCTCGACGGCCCATGGCGCGCGGGAAAGCGGTGAGCGGGCGGCGAAGGAAGCGATGAGCTCGAAGCCGTGACGCTTTCCACCGTCATTGCGAGGAGCCCTTGCGACGAAGCAATCCA
>JAEXHR010000266.1 GCA_023449855.1 Pseudomonadota bacterium
CACCATCTCCTCGTTGTCCATCGTCTCGTTCTCGTCGGTCGCGTTCGCCGTCGAGGCGCGCTCGGCCGTACGGCCACGGGTCGGCGCGACGGGAGCGATCGGCACCACCTCACCGGTATAAGGCGAAATCACCGGGGTCTTGTTGAGGTCGTAGAACTTCTTGCCCGTGGTCGGGCAAATGCGTTTGGTTCCGAGGTCGGATTTGGCCACGTGCAGGTGTCCTGGGGATTTCTTGAAAAACGGTGCTTCACTTGGCTAGTTGAGACGCGCATGTCAATAGCGCTTTGCACGACAATGACGGGTGCGTGACGCGTCGTGGCCCATATGCTACGAGCCGCCCTGCGCAAGGGAACACCATTTTGAGCCATCCAGACACATCCGCCGCCCAGCCGACGCCTCTCACCGCGCGCAAAAGCGGCGCCTTGCGCGGCTCTGCGCGCGTTCCCGGCGACAAGTCGATCTCGCATCGCGCGCTGATTCTGGGCGCGCTGGCGGTCGGCGAGACGCGGATTACCGGCCTGCTTGAAGGCGAGGATGTGCTGAATACCGGCAAGGCCATGCAGGCTTTGGGTGCCAAGGTCGAGCGCACAGGCGATTTCGCTTGGAAGGTCAATGGCGTAGGCGTGTCCGGCTTTGCCCAGCCGAACGCGCCGCTGGATTTCGGCAATGCCGGCACCGGCTCGCGGCTGGTGATGGGTGCCGTCGCCGGCTGCCCGATCACCGTGACGTTCGACGGCGATGCCTCGCTGCGCAGCCGCCCGATGCGCCGTATCGTCGATCCGCTGGAGTTGATGGGCGCGAAAGTCATTGCCAGCCAGGAAGGTGGCCGGTTGCCGCTGACCCTCGCGGGCGCCCGCGATCCGCTGCCGATCGTCTATAAAACGCCGGTCGCATCCGCGCAGATCAAGTCTGCCGTGCTGCTCGCCGGTCTGTCGGCTCCCGGCGCCACCACGGTGATCGAGGCGGAAGCGAGCCGCGATCATACCGAGCTGATGCTCAAGCATTTCGGTGCTGACATCGTCTCCGAGAAGGAAGGCGCCCACGGCCGCAAGATCACGCTGCAGGGCCAGCCCGAGCTCAAGGGTTCCGATGTGGTGGTTCCTGCTGATCCGTCCTCGGCAGCTTTCCCGATGGTCGCGGCGCTGATTACGCCCGGCTCGGAGATCGAGCTCACCGATGTGATGACCAATCCGCTGCGCACGGGCCTGTTCACGACCTTGCGCGAAATGGGCGCCTCCATCGAGGAAACCGATGTGCGCGGCGATGCCGGCGAGCCGATGGCCAGGTTCCGTATCAAGGCGTCGAAACTGCGCGGTGTCGAAGTGCCGCCCGAGCGCGCGCCATCGATGATCGACGAATATCTGGTGCTGGCGGTGGCGGCGTCCTTCGCCGAGGGCACCACGATCATGCGCGGCCTGCACGAGCTGCGCGTCAAGGAATCCGACCGTCTCGAAGCCACCGCCGCGATGATCCGCGTCAACGGCGTGAAGGTCGAGATCGTCGGCGATGATCTCATCGTTCACGGCACGGGCCGTGTCCCCGGCGGCGGCACTGTCGCCACCCATATGGACCACCGCATCGCCATGTCCGCGCTCGTGATGGGCTGCGCCTCCGATCAGCCTGTCACCATCGACGACACCACCTTCATCGCCACCAGCTTCCCCGATTTCATCCCGATGATGCGCCGGCTGGGCGCGGATTTTGGGTAGTCGTCATGGCAGCGGCCTTCGACCGGGAAGCCCTGCTGGACGCCTTCGACGAGATCGGGCGTGCCGCTGTTGCGGCTGGAACGAAACTGCAGATCGCCGTTTATGGCGGTTCGGCCTTGATGCTGGCGAGCAATTTCCGTTTTGCCACGGAGGACGTCGATATCGCCGAGATCGACGGTGAATGGCCGGAATGGTTGCGTGTGACCGCCGAGCAGATCGCCATGAAGCGCGGCTGGTCGAGCGACTGGTTGAACGAGGGCGTCGCTTTTCATCTGAGTGCATTGGCGACCGGCGCTGCGGACCATCTCGAATTCGGGACGTTCCCGCGCGGCGGCTCACCCCCGGGACTTGTCGTATCCGTTCCGACGGCTGAGTATCTCCTGGCACTGAAGTTGAAAGCCATGCGGGTCACGGACGTCATTCGTGGCGACACCGAACGTCTCGACATCCTGAATTTGATGGATGTCGTTGGTATCGAATCCGCGGATCAAGCGATCGCGTTGCTGGGAAAGTACTTTCCGGTGAGTGCGTCCTCCCCGGAGAAGCAACGTTTTCTGCTGAACAACATGAGCCGCGAAGGGAAGAGCGATGCGCCCAAATACCCTCGCTGACGCAGTTGATTGCATTCGATCCGGGGCGGTCCAAGACGCCGCCTTGGCCGAGTTTGTCGATAGCTTCGATCTCGCCCCCACTGCGGCGGCCCGTTATGCCTGCCTTGCGGATGAACCGCAGTTGAGTCATGACGCCAAGCTCGATGCGCTGGTCGGGGCGATTGCCGAATATCTCGCCAAGCAATATCGGCTCGGTCAGGTGCCGGCATGGGTGTCTGGTCCTTCACGCCGGCTCGATGAGCCTTGGTTCACCGCGACTGGATCGACCGCCGGCATGCGGGAATACTTGACCTATGCCAGCCCGGCCGAGTTCGCTTCCCGCAATATCTTCACCGAGGAACGGCCGCTGCGACGTGCCCGCTCCGCACTGACCCACGAAAGTTCCGTGCTAAAATGATCATTGCCATCGACGGACCCGCCGCATCCGGTAAAGGCACGCTCGGCAAGCGCCTGGCGAAGCATTACGGGTATCGTCACCTCGATACCGGCGTGCTCTATCGCGCGGTCGGCTTCGCGCTGATCGAACGCGGCATCGACCTCAACAACGAGATCGAGGCCGTCCATGCCGCCGAAAGCCTCGATCCCGAGCATTTCGGCAATCCTGCGCTGAAGACCCAGCAAGCCGGCGATGCCGCCTCCATCGTCTCGGCGTTTCCCCGCGTGCGCGAGGTGCTGCTCAACTTCCAGCGCCATTTTTCGGAGGAACCGCCCGGCGCCGTGCTCGATGGCCGCGATATTGGAACCGTGATCTGCCCGAATGCCGATGTGAAGATTTTCGTGGTGGCCGATCCCGTGGTGCGCGCCCGCCGGCGCACGCTGGAGGCCAAGGCGCGGGGCGAGGCGGCCGATGAGGCGCTGGTGCTGGCCGACATCCTCAAGCGTGACGAGCGCGACAAGAACCGCTCCGTGGCGCCTTTAAAGCCTGCAGAAGATGCATACTTGCTGGATAATTCCAATTTGGATATAGAAGGCGGCGTCCGGGCCGCCATCGACATTGTCGAGGCCGTCCGAGCGGGCCGGCAGCGGGTCTGATCGATCTCTCGTCCTGAGGGGCATCCAGGCAAAACCGCCGCCGTCATTGGAGGAGCGCCCGCTCCCGGTCTCGAGCTGCGATACGCTCTTTTCTGGCTCCGGACACCCAAGCTTAAAAATACGCATTACTTGCGAAGGCATCCTGCCGGCCCGTTTTTGCACCTCCATGCAAAGCGGTCGTCAGAGGTTGCGGACCTCTGACCCTTAGCAAGCGCTGCGCCCCTTAACCCGAACGGCCGGCAAGATACCGCATCTGGAGAACCAATGGCTTCTGTTGATTCCTACAATCCCTCCCGCGACGATTTCGCCGCGATGCTCGATGAGTCCTTCTCGGGCGGCAACCTTCAGGAAAGCTCGGTCATCAAGGGCCGCGTGGTTGCGATTGAAAAGGACATGGCCGTTATCGACGTCGGCCTGAAGACCGAAGGCCGCGTGGCGCTGCGCGAATTCGCCGGCCCGGGCCGTGATAGCGAATTGAAGGTGGGCGACGAAGTCGAGGTGTTCCTCGACCGGATCGAAAACGCGCTCGGCGAAGCCGTGCTGTCGCGTGACAAGGCCCGCCGTGAAGAAAGCTGGGGCAAGCTCGAAAAGGCGTTCAACGCCAACGAGAAGGTCAACGGCGTTATCTTCAACCAGGTCAAGGGTGGCTTCACCGTCGATCTCGACGGCGCCGTGGCCTTCCTGCCGCGCTCGCAGGTGGACATCCGTCCGATCCGCGACGTCGCCCCGCTGATGAACAACTCGCAGCCGTTCCAGATCCTCAAGATGGACCGTCGCCGCGGCAACATCGTCGTGTCGCGCCGTACCGTTCTCGAAGAGACCCGCGCCGAACAGCGCCAGGAACTCGTCCAGAACCTCGAAGAGGGTCAGGTCATTGACGGCGTCGTCAAGAACATCACCGATTACGGTGCGTTTGTTGACCTCGGCGGCATCGACGGCCTGCTGCACGTCACCGACATCGCGTGGCGTCGCGTCAACCATCCGACCGAAGTGCTCACCATCGGTCAGACGGTCAAGGTCAAGATCATCAAGATCAACCACGAGACCCACCGTATCTCGCTCGGCATGAAGCAGCTGCTCGACGATCCGTGGCAGGGCATCGAGGCGAAGTACCCGCTGAACGCTCGCTTCTCGGGTCGCGTCACCAACATCACCGACTACGGCGCATTCGTCGAACTGGAGCCGGGCATCGAAGGCCTGATCCACGTCTCGGAGATGTCGTGGACCAAGAAGAACATGCATCCCGGCAAGATCGTTTCGACCTCGCAGGAAGTCGAAGTGCAGGTTCTCGAGGTCGACAGCGTCAAGCGTCGTATTTCGCTCGGTCTCAAACAGACCATGCGCAATCCGTGGGAAGTGTTCGTCGAGAAGTTCCCGGTCGGCGCGACCGTGGAAGGCGAAGTCAAGAACAAGACCGAGTTCGGTCTGTTCCTGGGTCTCGATGGCGACGTGGACGGCATGGTCCATCTGTCGGATCTCGACTGGAAGCTTCCGGGCGAGCAGGTCATCGACAACTTCAAGAAGGGCGACATGGTCAAGGCCATCGTCCTCGATGTGGATGTCGAGAAGGAGCGTATCTCGCTCGGCGTCAAGCAGCTCGAAGGCGACCCCTTCGCAGAGCCGGGCGACGTCAAGAAGGGCGCTGTCGTGACCTGCGAAGTGCTCGACGTGAAGGACTCGGGTATCGACGTCCAGATCGCCGGCACCGACTTCACGACCTTCATCAAGCGCTCGGAACTCGCGCGTGACCGCAACGACCAGCGCGCTGAGCGTTTCGCCGTCGGCGAGAAGGTCGATGCCCGCGTGATCCAGTTCGACAAGAAGGCCCGCAAGGTCCAGGTGTCGATCAAGGCGCTCGAAGTGGCCGAAGAGAAGGAAGCCATCGCGCAGTACGGTTCGTCCGATTCGGGCGCGACCCTGGGCGACATTCTCGGCAAGGCGCTCAAGCAGAGCGGCGACAAGTAAGCTCAGGCTTACCTGTGACAAATTGGGGCTCCGGCATTGCCGGGGCCCTTTTTGTTTGAAGCTCGGATTGTAGGGCGGATGAGCCGCAGGCGTAATCCGCCGGCCGAGTTCATGGTGGAGACTCCGCGGCGGATTACGCTCCGCTCATCCGCCCTACGGTCTCCCACCTTGTTTTCTTCATATTGCCTCGCAATTGAGGTATTCGAGAAACCTCACCGAAAGGCTGCTCGGACGATGGATGCAGCCCCGCCGTTACTCAGGAGCCCCGCATGTCGCTTGATTCCGATGTGATCGTCGATCGCCGCAGACTGCGCCGCAAGCTGACATTCTGGCGGACGATCGCAGTGCTCGTGGCTGTCGTGGCGATTGTCGGCGGCGGCCTCTATGTGACGCGCTCGTCGACGCAGGCCTCGTCCGGCGCCATTGCGCGGATCAAGATCGAAGGTCTGATCCAGAGCAACAATGAACGCATCGAGGCGCTGGAGCGGCTGGAGAAGTCGTCTGCCGCCGCGGTGGTCGTGCATATCAATTCGCCCGGTGGAACGGTCGCAGGTTCCGAGCAGCTCTATGACGCGCTGATCCGCCTCAAGGCCAAGAAACCGATGGTCGTGGTGGTGGAAGGCGTCGCCGCCTCCGGCGCCTATATCGCCGCGCTCGCTTCGGATCAGATCGTTGCGCAACAGACGTCGATGGTTGGTTCCATCGGTGTGCTGGTGCAGTTTCCCGTTCTCAGCGGTCTCATGAAGACGATCGGCGTGAAGCTCGATGAAGTGAAATCCTCGCCGCTGAAAGCATCGCCGAATGGCGTGGATGAGCCCTCGCCGGAAGCGCGCGCTGCGCTGGAAGCGCTGGTGAAGGATAACTACACCTGGTTCCGGGGGCTCGTGCAGAGCCGCCGGGCCATGGACGAAGCTCAGATCGAGAAGGTGGCCGACGGCCGTGTCTTCACCGGTCGCCAGGCCGTCGGCCTCAAGCTGATCGACCAGGTCGGCGACGAGAAGACGGCGGTGGCGTGGCTGGTGTCCGAAAAGAAGATCAAGAGCGATCTGCCCGTCCGTGACTACAAGCTGTCGCCGAAATTCGGCGATCTTACCTTCTTGCGCGCTGCCGCGTCGATCGCGCTTGATGCGGTAGGGCTATCCGTTATCGCGCGGCAGGTGGAGCAGGGCGGGTTTGCGCAAGCTGTCGATGGTATGGGTCTTGACGGGATGCTGGCGCTTTGGCGACCGGTGTCCCTGAACTAAACTTGAATCCAGAAGGTGCCGCGCCACTCGCCCGCAACTCGCTCTTCTGCACCGCGGGCAGGCGGCCAAGCGTCTTTTAGATCAATTGTCACGCACTTTCCGGGCCTTCATTAGTCATTTAGCGTCTTGACAGCTCAACGCTTTTTCACGGAAATGCACCCTCCAATCCCAAGCCCAACGTCTCGATGATCAAATCCGAACTCGTCCAACGCATCGCTGAACACAACCCGCACCTGTACCAGCGGGATGTGGAGAACATCGTGAATGCGATCCTCGACGAAATCGTCGCGGCGCTGGCGCGTGGCGATCGCGTCGAGCTGCGCGGCTTTGGCGCCTTTTCGGTCAAGCACCGCCCGGCGCGCGCGGGCCGCAATCCGCGCACCGGCGAGCATGTTCCGGTCGATCAGAAGAGCGTGCCGTTCTTCAAGACCGGCAAGGAAATGCGCGAGCGCCTGAACCGCGATCCGTCTGCGCCGGAGTCGGCCCAGGCCTCGGAAGCGAGCGCCTCCTAAGCGGTTCCACTCGCTGCAATCGCCGGGACGGCTTCGTTTCTGCTTCACTGTTACGTGAGAGATGTCGATGCGCAAATTCCTCACGGCTCTGGTCGTCGTTCCCGTTGCGATCCTCTTCATCGTGTTCGCCGTCGCCAATCGTCATCCGGTTACGGTGTCCTTCGACCCCTTCAACAGCAACGATCCCTCCATCGGTGCGACTTTGCCGCTCTTCGTGGTGTTGATCGTCGTCGCCATTTTCGGCGTTATTGCCGGCGGCACTGCCACCTGGGTCGGGCAGCGCCATTGGCGCCGCGCTGCTCGTCAGCACGAGGCCGATGCGCGCCGCGCCCGTGGCGAGCTGGCCGACTTGCGGGCTGAGATTGCCACGGCACGGGCGACCACCCAGCGGCCGGTACCGGGCCTGCCAGCCCCCGGCTATGCCCCCGGCGAGCGAGACAAGCAGGGCGCGACGTTGTAGAACCCGCCCGGCTGCGCGCCGATTGGCGCCTGCTTTACCGTTCACCCGTTCCGTTTGCCTGCAGCCGTTGAAAGCATGCCCCTGACCGTCAAAATATGCGGCCTGTCCACGTCGGAGACGCTCGACGCGGCTCTGGTCGCTGGCGCCGATATGGTCGGCTTCGTTTTCTTCCCGCCGTCGCCGCGGCACGTCTCGCTGGACGTCGCCGAGAAGCTCGGCCGTCAGGCGAAGAAAGCCGTGAAAGTCGCGCTGTCGGTGGATGCCGACGACGCGCTGCTCGCCAACAGCATCGAGGCACTGCGTCCGCAGATCCTGCAACTGCATGGCAAGGAAAGCGTCGCGCGCATTCGCGATATCAAACAGAAGTTCGGCCTGCCGGTCATGAAGGCCATCGCTGTCGAAACCAAGGCTGATCTCGCTGCGCTGCCCGGTTATGCCGCAGTGTGCGATCGCATCCTGTTCGATGCGAAGGCGCCGAAGGACGCCACTCGTCCCGGCGGTCTCGGTGCGGCCTTCGACTGGCACCTGCTCGAAGGACTCGATCTCAAGCTGCCCTTCATGGTGTCGGGTGGATTGAACGCAGAGAATGTCGCCGAAGCCGTGCGGATCACGCGCGCAGGCGGCGTCGATATTTCGTCCGGCGTGGAAAGCGCTCCGGGCATCAAGGATCCCGATATGATCCGCGCCTTCATCCGCGCCGCGCGCGCAACGGAAGAACTGACGACCTGATGACAAAAGCCATCCCAAACTCCTATCGAACCGGCCCGGACGAGACCGGCCATTTCGGCATTTTCGGTGGCCGCTTCGTCGCCGAAACCCTGATGCCGCTGATCCTCGACCTGCAGAAGGCTTATGAGGACGCCAAGGCCGATCCCGCCTTTCGCAAGGAGATGGATGGCTACCTGAAAGCCTATGTCGGCCGTCCGTCGCCGCTCTATTTCGCCGAGCGCCTGACAGAGCATCTCGGCGGCGCGAAGATTTATCTGAAGCGCGAAGAACTCAATCACACCGGTTCGCACAAGGTGAACAATGTGCTCGGCCAGATCATGGTCGCGCGCCGCATGGGCAAGAAGCGCATCATCGCCGAGACCGGCGCCGGCCAGCATGGCGTGGCGACGGCGACGCTCTGCGCGCGCTTCGGCCTGGAATGCATCGTCTATATGGGCGCGGTGGACGTCGCCCGTCAGCAGCCCAATGTGATCCGCATGGAAATGCTCGGCGCGAAAGTCGTGCCGGTGCAGGTCGGCGCGCGCACGCTGAAGGATGCGATGAACGAGGCGCTGCGTGACTGGGTCACCAATGTGCACAACACGTTCTACTGCATCGGCACCGTCGCCGGCCCGCATCCCTATCCGATGATGGTGCGCGACTTCCAGTCGATCATCGGCGACGAGACAAAGGCGCAGATGCAGGAGATCGAAGGTCGCCTGCCGGATTCGCTGATCGCCTGCATCGGCGGCGGCTCCAATGCGATGGGCCTGTTCCATCCCTTCCTCGACGATCCCTCGGTCGATATCTACGGCGTCGAAGCGGCCGGCCACGGCCTCACCGATCTGCACGCCGCATCCATCGCCGGCGGTCGCCCGGGCGTTCTGCACGGCAACCGCACCTACCTGCTGATGGATGAAGACGGCCAGATCCAGGAAGGTCATTCGATCTCGGCCGGTCTCGATTATCCCGGCATCGGCCCCGAGCATTCCTGGCTGCATTCCATCGGCCGCGTGAAGTATCTCTCGGCAACCGACGAGGAAGCCCTGGCGGCATTCCAGCTGCTGTCGAAACTCGAAGGCATCATCCCGGCGCTTGAGCCGGCGCATGCCCTGGCCAAGGTCTCCGAACTCGCGCCGAAGCTGCCAAAAGATCACCTGATGGTCGTCAACCTCTCCGGCCGCGGCGACAAGGACGTCCCGCAGGTCGGTGATATTCTGAAGGGCCGCCAGTCGTGACCACCCGCATCGATACCCGTTTCAAAGAGCTCGCCGCCGAAGGTCGCTCGGCTTTCGTCACTTTCGTGATGGCCGGCGATCCCGATCCCGCGACGTCGCTTGAGGTCGTGAAGGCGCTGCCCAAGGCTGGCGCCGATATCATCGAACTCGGCATGCCCTTCACCGATCCGATGGCCGACGGTCCCTCGATCCAGGCCGCGGGCCTGCGTGCGCTGAGTGTCGGCATGACCCTGCGCAAGACGCTGCAGCTCGTGCGTGATTTCCGCAAGACCGATGACAGGACTCCCATCGTGCTGATGGGCTACTACAATCCGATCTATATCTACGGCGTCGATAAATTCCTGCCCGATGCGAAGGAAGCCGGCGTCGATGGATTGATCATCGTCGATCTGCCGCCGGAGGAAGATAGCGAGCTCTGCATCCCCGCGATGAAGGCCGGCATCAATTTCATCCGCCTCGCGACGCCGACGACCGACGACAAGCGCCTGCCGGCCGTTCTCGCGAACACGTCAGGCTTCGTCTATTACGTCTCCGTCACCGGCATCACCGGCGCGGCGGCGGCGGATGCGTCTGCCGTCAGCACCGCGGTGGCGCGCATCAAGCGCCACACCAAGCTCCCTGTCTGCGTCGGCTTCGGCATCCGCACGCCCGAGGCGGCACAGGCGATTGCCAGCCACGCCGATGGCGCGGTGGTCGGCACGGCGCTCATCGATGCGCTCAAGAATTCGCTGGATGCCGACGGCAAGGCGACCAGCAAGACCGTTTCGGCGGTTGCGGATCTCACCGCGGCCCTCGCCGCCGGCGTCCGCGGCGCAAAGCAGGCCGCAGAATAAGCAGAATTGCCCCCTAACGGGGTGGAACCGCGGTTGCCGCGCCCGGCGCGGCCCGCCATATAATTCAAGATGCGACGCATGCTCGCGACGCGGAGAACCCTATGAACTGGCTCACCAATGTCGTCCGTCCAAAAATCCGCAACATTCTGCGGCGGGAGACGCCGGAGAATCTCTGGATCAAATGTCCGGATACCGGCCAGCTCGTGTTCTACAAGGATGTCGAGAGCAATCAGTTCGTCATTCCCGGCTCGAACTATCACATGCGCATGGGCGCCACGGCGCGCCTGAAGTCGATCTTCGACAACGAGACCTGGTACGACGTCGCGCTGCCCGAAGTGATTGCGGATCCGCTCAAGTTTCGCGACGAACGCAAATATGTCGATCGCATCAAGGATGCCCGCACCAAGACCGGCATGCAGGACTCCGTGAAGGTCGGCTACGGCAAGATGGAAGGCATGGGCACCGTGGTGGCCGTGCAGGATTTCGATTTCATGGGCGGCTCGCTCGGCATGGCCGCCGGCGAAGCTTTGGTCCGCGGCCTTGAGCTGGCTGTCGAGAAGAAGTCGCCCTTCATCGTCTTCGCGGCCTCCGGCGGCGCGCGCATGCAGGAGGGCATCCTGTCGCTGATGCAGCTGCCGCGCACCACCGTCGGCGTGCAGATGCTGCGCGAGGCCAAGCTTCCCTATATCGTCGTGCTCACCAATCCCACCACCGGCGGCGTCACCGCCTCCTATGCGATGCTGGGTGACATCCATATCGCCGAGCCCGGCGCGCTGATCGGCTTCGCCGGCGCCCGCGTCATCGAGCAGACCATCCGCGAAAAACTCCCTGAGGGTTTCCAGCGCGCCGAATATCTGCGCGACCACGGCATGGTGGACATGGTGGTGCATCGCCATGACCTGAAGCCGACGCTGGCGCGCCTGTGCCGCCTGCTCACCAAGTCGCCGGCCGTCGAGGCTGCACCGCGCGTGCTGCCCGAGCAGATCGCCGTGGCGCCGGACGCGGTGCCGGCTCCGCAAGCGTGAGCGAGACCGCGCCGACATCGTCGCCATCAGGCGAGATTCTGGCGCGACTCTCGGCGCTGCACCCCAGCACGATCGATCTGTCGCTGGAGCGCATGCAGCGCCTGATGACGCAGCTCGGCAATCCCGAGCGCCGGCTGCCGCCGACGATCCATGTCGCAGGCACCAATGGCAAGGGCTCGACCATCGCCTATCTGCGCTCGATCCTCGAGGCCGCCGACCTTACCGTCCATGTCTACACCTCGCCGCATCTCGTGCGCATGAACGAGAGCATCCGCCTCGGCGGCATGCTGGTGAGCGATGTCGACCTGTATGACGCTCTTGCCCATGTGGAAGCCGTCAATGCCGGCGCGCCGATCACGCTATTCGAGGCGGAAACGGCCGCTGCCTTCCATCTGTTCGCAAGCCATCCCGCCGATGTGCTGCTGCTCGAAGTGGGCCTTGGCGGCCGGCTCGACGCGACCAATGTGATCGAGACGCCGGCAGCCTGCGTCGTCACGCCGATCGCCATCGATCACACCGATTTCCTCGGCGACACCGTGGAGAAGATTGCAACCGAGAAGGCCGGCATCATCAAGCGCCGCGTCCCCGTCATCATCGCCGATCAGCTTCCCGAGGTCGCAGCCGTTCTCGAAGCGCAGGCGCGCAAGCTGCATGCGCCGACGCACAGCGCCGGGCAGGAATGGCACATCAGCGTCGAGCGCGGCCGTCTCGTCTATCAGGACGATCGCGGTCTGATGGACCTCGCCGCTCCGCGCCTGTTTGGTCGCCATCAGTTCGGCAATGCCGGCCTCGCCATCGCGGCGCTGCGCGCGTTGCCGCAGTTCAAGTTCGATCCGTCCATCTATGAACGCGGCGTCGCGAGTGCCGAATGGCCCGCACGGATGCAGCGGCTCACCTCCGGCAAACTGTTTTCGCTCGCGCCTGATAAGTCCGAGCTCTGGCTCGATGGCGGTCACAATGCGGAAGGCGGTCGCGTCATCGCCGAAGCGCTCGGCGATCTCGAGGAGCGCGTGCCGCGGCCGCTGGTCGTCATCGTCGGCATGATGGCCAACAAGGATGCCGGCGGTTTCCTTGCCAATTTTGCCGGCCTCACGCGCCACATCATCGCGGTGCCGATCCCCGATCGCGCCGGTGTCATGCCGGTGGAAAAGCTTGTCGATGCCGGCCGCGCCCTCGGCATGCGCGTCGAGACGGCGGATAGCGCCGGCGCCGCCCTGCAGTCGCTGCGGCGCCTCGCCTATGAAGTGCCGCCGCGGGTGCTGATCTGCGGCTCGCTCTATCTGGCGGGCCATGTGCTTGCGGAGAACGGCACGCCGCCGGCCTGATCTCCAAACCCTCATGGTGAGGAGGCGCAGAGCGCCGTCTCGAACCATGAGATGGCCGGGCTCGGAGCTCGTAGCCATCCTTCGAGACGCCGCTACGCGGCTCCTCAGGATGAGGGCGGAGTGTAGTGAGAAAGCGGCACGCTCCCTGCGTGGAATCTGACGTAACTCTACTCCAGGAGTCTTCATGCGTTTCGCCGTCCTTGCCGATGTCCACGGCAACTATCTCGCCCTCGAAGCGGTGCTCGCCGATATCGCAGCGCAGGGTCTCGTCGAGATCGTCAATCTTGGCGACATGGTCTCCGGCCCGCTGGATGCCCGTCGCACCGTCGAACTCATGATGGGCATGAACGCCGTCTGCGTGCGCGGCAATCACGATCGCTATGTCACCGACTGGCCGCTGGACGAGATGTATCCGTCGGACCGTCTCGCGCATGACCAGCTGACGCCGGCGCAGATGGACTGGCTGCGCGCGCTGCCGTTCAGCGCAGTGTATCGGGACGAGGTCTATTGCGTTCACGCGACGCCCGATGACGACAACACCTACTGGATGGAAGCGGTGACGCCCGAAGGCATCGTGCATATGGCCCCCATCGAAACCATCGAGGAAAAGGCGAAGGGCATCGCGCAGTCGCTGATCCTGTGCGCCCACACGCATATCGCCCGCAGCGTGCGCTTGCGCGACGGTCGCATGATCGTCAATCCCGGCAGCGTCGGCGGCCCCGGCTATCGCGATGTCGCGCCTTATTCGCACACGCTCGAAGTCGGCACGCCCGATGCGTGCTACGCGATCGTCGAGAAGCGGGACGGCCGCTGGGACGTCACGTTCCGGCAGGTGCCGTATGATCACGCGGCGATGGCGGCACTGGCGCGGCAGAACGAGCGCATGGAATGGGCGAGTGCGCTGGCGACGGGGTGGATCAGGTAGCTCTGGCCCCTCATGGTGAGGAGGCGCGAAGCGCCGTCTCGAACCATGAGATCGCCAGGCTCGGGGCCCTGCAACCATCCTTCGAGACGCCGCTGCGCGGCTCCTCAGGATGAGGGCGGAGTTCAAAACAAAACGGCCGGCGACATCGTCACCGGCCGTTCCGTAAACTCAATTCGCCAGCAGCTTACACCGCGGCGGAAATCCACTGCTGCAGCTTTGCCTTCGGCGCGGCGCCGACCTGGCGGGAGGCCATTTCGCCGCCCTTGAAGATCATCAGTGTCGGGATCGACATCACGCCGTATTTCGAGGCCGTCTTCGGGTTCTCGTCCACGTTCAGCTTCACGATGGTGACTTTCTCGCCCATCGCCGCCGAAATCTCGTCGAGTGCCGGGGCGATCATGCGGCAGGGGCCGCACCACTCCGCCCAGAAATCGACGACCACCGGGCCCGGCGCGCCGAGCACCGCGGTTTCGAAATCGGCGTCTGAAACCTTGCCAACACCCATCGTCTTGTCCTCGTTCTGTCCAATGAAGGCGCCTCGGGAATCGCGCGCCAAAAATGATGCATCCAACCTATGAACGCCCCCTTGCCGGGTCAAGGCATGGTCACGCAGCGATGATGGCGGCCAGCTCCGCGTCCAGCGCGGCGCTGGAAATCTCCATCATCTCAATGGTTTCCGTCCAGAGCAGGGCGGCGCGCACGGGCCGGTCGGGGTATAGTTTCGCGAGCACCCCGCGATACAGGGCGAGCTGCCGGATATAGGCTTTTGGCGCCGCCACCAGCTTGCGGGGTGGATTGTGGTTGGTCTTGTAATCGACGATCCGCACTTCGGTGGGTTTCACCACCAGCCGGTCGATCTGCCCGGACACGAGGAAGGTCGAGCCGTCCAGCCGCTTCAGCCGGCCGGCTACCGCGACCTCCGGCCGGCTCCCTGGCGCGAACAACGCAGCCAGCCCCGGCTCGTTCAGCAGCACCAGCACCTGCTGGGCCAGCATGCTGCGCTCGATCTCGGTCCAGTTGTCGGCGTTGCGATTGAGGAAGGCCATGGCCGTATCGCGCCGCTTGTCCACGGCGATCTCCGGCAGCGATTGCAGCAGGCGATGCACCAGATTGCCGCGCTGCCGGGCCATCCGCCGCTGCCGCTCGGTCTCGTCGCCGCGCGGGGCGAAGCGGTCGTCATCCTCGGCGTCGGAAGGCCGCAGCAGGCTTTCGCGCCGCGGCTGGTTGTCCACCGTGCCGCGCAGCCAGACCGGCAGCTCGATCGGCGCGGCCGCCGTCACGGTCGCCGCAGCGCTCTGCTCAGGCGCGGCATCGCCCGGCTTGGTATAGCGCTTCACCACACCGTCCGGTGCGCGCACCTCCTGCAGATGCAGGCCGGATGTCTCCAGCCCCTTCTGGATCAGGTCGTACCAGGCGTGCTCGCGCACCGTATTTCGGTTGCCCGGCATGCAGCCGCCGACGATCAGCCGGTCTGCCGCGCGCGTCATCGCCACATAGAGCAGCCGCCGATACTCGTCCTCGGTGTCCTTGATCATCGCGGCGCGCGCGGTCGCCACGGCTTCCGGATCGTCGCTCTTCTTGCCCGCCCACACCACGACGCCGGCGGTGCCCGGCGCGGCATTGCTCGTCGGCAGCTGGATCAGGTTCATCCGCTGCGAGTCCGATGGCGACGAAGTGGTGTCCACCATGAACACCACGGGCGCTTCCAGCCCCTTGGCGCCATGCACGGTCATCACCCGCACCTCGTCGCGCGTGATCTCCATGTCGCGCTTCACTTCGGTGTCCGCCGCGCGCAGCCAGGCGACAAAACCCTGCAATGAGGCCGGCGCCTTGCGCTCATAGCCGAGCGCGAGTTCGAGGAATTCGTCGAGCGCATCATTGGCCTCATGGCCGAGCCGGCGCAGGATGCGCGCGCGGCCACCATCACCGCCGAGCAGCCAGGCATAGAAGGCGAACGGCGTCGTGATCGCAAATTGCTTCTCACAAGCCACGAGCCGCACCAGCGCGCCGTTCAGCTTCGCATCGTCCGACGCCTTCTCGCCCAGCGCATCGCGTAGCGATCCCGTGCGCTCCCAGGCGATCTTGTACAGGTCGTCGTCATCGAGCCCGAACAGCGGGCTCTTCAGCGCAGTGGCGAGCGCTAGATCGTCCTGCGGCAGCAGCAGTGCATCGGCGAGATTCATCAGGTCGATGATCGCGATATGCTCGGTCAGCTTCAGCCGGTCGGCGCCGGCCACGGGAATGCCGGCATGTTTCAGCGCCTGGATGATTGCATCGAACGCCGCGCCGCGCCGTCGCACCAGGATCAGCATGTCGCCATAGCTGAGCCGGCGCCGCCTGCCGAGCGGCCCGGTCTCGGTCTTGTCAGCGATCAGCGCCTTGATCTCCGCCTGCACGCGCCGTGCGAGTTTCACCTCCGGGCTGGTTTCGGAGCGCTTGTCGAACGGCGCGTCCCAGCCTTCGATGCTTGGGCGCTCGTCGGGCTGTTCCAGTTCCCACAGGTCGATCAGGCTCGGTCCGGCATCCTCCAGCGATTCATGCTGTGGGTAGGTGCCCTCGTTGTGAATGCTGCGATAGATCGCTTCATCGCGAAACACATGGTCGACCGATTGCAGGATCGCTGCGCCGGTGCGGAATGAATAGGTGAAGGCGACGGGATCGAATTGCAGCCCGGCTTTGGTGAAGCGCGTCTGTAGCGCCCGCCCCCCCGCGAGGCAATAGGGCGGGCCCCCCGCCCCGAGAG
>JAEXHR010000346.1 GCA_023449855.1 Pseudomonadota bacterium
CTTTTATCTGCTGGAGTATGGTGGCCAAGGTCCAGCTCTTGCCACCGCCCGTGGCTCCGAATACACCGCAGTGGCGGCCGAACAGCTTCTCAGGTGGCAAGCGTAAATGCACGCCGCTGCCCGCATCAAGCGTGCCGATGTCCAGCGCGCTCGTCCTGCTTGCCCCTAGTGAATTTGCCATGAGCTCGCCGAACATGTCCGGATCCGCCAGGTAAACCGCGTCGCCGACGCGGGGATGGTGGCGGATGCCTCGCATGAGTTTGCTCTGGCGTTGATTGACTGACGCCAGCAGTTGCACCCTGCCGACCGGGTGAGGATCGGGTTGCGTGCCCAGCGTCGGCTCGACGGTCAATCGCTCGGCGTCGGGCAGTTTGACTTCGACCAGTCGGCCGAGAAGTTTCACGAGCTCGCAATCCACGAATACGAAGTCGCCGACGGCGCCGCGCGCAAGGGCACGGCGCTCCGGCCGGGCGGTGGCGTAAGGCAAGTTCACTTGCACCGTTGACGCCGTCACGACGGAAATCGTGCCGACATAGCGATCGGGATCAACCAGGCTATGTTTGATCACGACTGTACCCCATCGCCGAAGCCTCTCGCGGCCTGCATACGGTCAAGATGGCGTTCGCGTTCGGTTTGCGCAACGAGATCAGGGATGGCTAGCGCCAAATCCTCAAAGCGGCCGCTGAGCAGTGTGATACGCTGATCGCCAATCCGCGCCAAGTTTTTGAACCTTTCGAAATAGTCGCCGATATGCTCGCGCACCGGGCTTTCCCCGGCGATGGTATGATCGCCTTTCTCCAAGACATCGTCTCTGAGAAAGGCCACGTCACACACGATCAGCTTGAGGCTCATATTGGCCTCCAGTGCCGCCATCACTGGCTTGCTCAGGTGGTCGTCGTTGAAGCCGAAGCCTGAGACGATCAGGGCGGTATCCGGCTCGCGCAGCGAGCTTTGAAACGCGCCCATCATATCAAGATAAGGAGGCTCAAACGCTTCCTGGTATTTGCTGTCGCGCGGAAAGATCAGGAGAGGCGTTTCCGAGCCTTCTGTCCGCACGATATCGGCACCGCTTCGCTTCCAGTCGATCGAGCCGTGGAGTTTGTAGAGATGGAAGACGTTCTCGATATAGTCAGGCCCCTCCTTGGCATTCTCGCGGCGGACGATGTCGTGCGAGAAATGGCCGCGATCATAGATTTGCGGCATGGAATGGGAAAAGCCATCGATGATGGAGAAGCGCTGTGTTCGCGCGGCGTATTCAAAACACAAATCGTAGTTGGTCGTGAAAAATCTGGCGCGCGGCTTCCGCACGCCGCGCCGCGCGATCTTACGGATGATCGTGCCGTGCGCCTTGAGGTCCGTATCCTTGTTGACGAAGCTGACGCGCTTGGAGATCGCCTCCTCGGCGGTTCCAATGAAGTTCGTGATTTTGGCGCTCTGGGCGTTGTCGAAGAGCTCGACATAGATTTTGCATTGGGTCAGCAATTTCTCAATGTTCTTGCCAATGTCCTTGGCTTTGGGGATGAGCTTGATCACTTCCTGGAATGTGTCGTCGGTGGCTGCGGTTTTGACCGCATCCCAAAGGTCGCCCATGCCGGGCGCGGTGAGAGCGTTCTGTGCGGTATTTCGTGCGCAGAATGATGCGCCGGCCCCGGTCAGCACCATCAAGTTCGAGGCATTCATAGCGACGCTCAACGCAAGATCTATATCGCGGTTGGCGCCGAAACTGGTAGTTTTGGCGTCACCGTCAACTTGATCGGCGAACTCGACCCAGCCCTTGGCTGGGTTGAACAGCCGCAGATTATCGGCAGATGCCGGTAAATCCTTCCAGTATCCCAATGAATATCCCCCCATTTGCGATCTCGGTACGATCGCGCTATGCCCTTAATCGGAGCATGGCTGCAAACTACACCTCAAAATAAACTGTGTAAGCGTGCGGTGATAGATATTTGAAGGTTCGCGAGGCGAAAGACGCTGTTATTTTTGCATGATCATTACGCAGACTTGGAGAGCGAGGTCATGCCGAGACAGCGGATGCTGAGTGCGAATGCACTCGATTGCCGTGGCGACAAGCTGTTCGCCGGCTTGTTTACCAAGAATGGAAGCCCGTAGGCGAACATTGGGATTGCCCAGGAATTTCAGAGAGATGAGATTTTGGAACTTTCGCGGGTGGCGGGTTCGATTCCGCTCAAGAGCACATTGGTCTTGCCCCCTAGTTGGCATTTCTTCACCGAGGAGCAGCGACGCTGTCTGCGCTTTCGATTTTATTAAATGGGAAGTAAATGATGCTCGAGCTTTTCCCAGCTCTCATCCAGCGCATAGGTCGATGAAAGATAAGGTATGCCGATATGACCGAAATATACCGAGAGCTGCCGTTCGGCACTTTCCTCGTTCCAGCCGGCGATACCGCGGCTATAGATCGCCGAAACGATCCCGCTGCGGTCAGCGCCAGCCTTACAATGGATGAGTATGGGCTTCGGCGCATTTCTCATGATGGCTATCAACTGATCCGCGACCTCGCCCGTCACAGGATCGGACGAGGACATCTTGAAATCGATATGCTGCACGCCGAGGGCCTTTGCCGTGGCGACTTCATCCCGATACCACCGCGCGCTATCGGCGCCTCGAAGATTGATGATCGTCTTTATGCCGTGATCGGCAACGTATTTTTCCAGCTGCTTAGGCGTTGGCTGGGCAGATCGGTAGAACTCACCCGCGATGACTGTGTGAAAGTTTCCGGTGAGCTGGAGAAACCCGAGATAGCCGCCGCCCGCGACGGCGCAGATCGCGAGAACAGCGGCTGCTCTTTTCAGAACTTTTTTGCCGATGGCTTTTCGGTAGATGGTCATGGTTCGCGAGGCCTCCGGGCAGTTTTGACCTGGAGCCGCCACTGGATGCGTCTTCGGCGTGTGACGACTGCTGCCGCACGTATCGGAAACTAGGCTGACATTGACCTGAAGGAACGTCATGGCCGCCGTGGCGTGGAAGAGAGGACGAGTTTGAGAATCCTGCTTGTTGAAGACAGCCGGCTCATCGGAGAGGCGGTCAAGGACCATATCGCAACGACGCCCCATGCCGTGGATTGGGTCTTGCGCCTTGAGGATGCCGACGCCGCGGTCGGCTCCGTCGACTATGGACTTATCCTGCTGGATTTGCAGCTTCCTGATGGAGACGGAATCTCTTTCCTCAAGCGCATTCGGCGAAACCGCATGACCGTGCCTGTCATCATCCTGACAGCGCGGGACCAGGTCACCGACCGGATCGAGGGGCTGAACGCCGGAGCCGACGACTATCTCGTCAAGCCGTTCGATCTTGGTGAACTGGAGGCGAGGGTGGCGGCGGTTTCGCGGCGATACGACGGCCGGCCGCAGCCGATTCTACAATTCGGCGATATGGAGGTCGACCGGCCGCATCATGCGCTCACCGTCGCTGGAGATACGGTTCTCCTGACCCGTCGCGAATGGGCCGTTCTGGATCTCCTCGTGGCGCGACCGGGCATCATTGTTCCGAAAGGGCAGATCGAGGAGGCGCTTTACGAATTCGGCGCGGAAATCGAAAGCAACACGGTGGAGGTCTATGTCAGCCGCCTGCGCAAGAAAGTCGGCAAGGAAAGGATCAGGACCATCCGGGGCATCGGCTATCTTCTGGAGGAAAAATGAAACGCGAACGCAGCCTTGCCCGCTACCTGATGCTTTCGCTGACGGGCGCGCTCATTGCCTTCTGGCTGATCGCGATCGCCATCAGCATCCAGGTGATGCGGGAAGAATATGACGAGGTCTTCGATAGCGCCTTGCAGGAAACGAGCGAAAGACTGCTGTCGCTCGTCGCTGCCGATCTGCAACTGCGCGCCGGCGCCGGTCATGGCCTTTCCATCGATTTCAACGCCGCCAAGCAGGGTGAATATCTGACCTATCAGGCCAGAAGCATGGACGGTAATATCATTCTGAGATCCCATGATGCGCCGGAGACACCGTTCGATGCGCCGCTTTCAGTGGGCTTCCACGATACGGAGCGCCATCGCATCTATACCGCCGTGGCAGATGACTTCACCTTGTTCGTTCAGGTTGCCGACCGCTTCAGCCACAGACGGGAGGCCGTGCGCGAAAGCGCGGTCACGATGCTGATCCCGCTGCTCCTGCTCGTGCCGGGCAGCTACATCACGATCTGGCTGATCGTCGGCCGTGCGACGAAGCCCATAGGCACATTGCGCGGCGCCATTGCCACCAAAGATGGCGGCAACCTCGCTCCCATCAAAGATGCCGATCTGCCGAAGGAACTGAAGCCGATCGTGCGATCGGTCAATCTCCTCCTCGGACGTTTGCGGGCGGCCTTGGATGTGGAACGAGAATTCACGGCCAACAGCGCGCACGAATTGCGAACGCCGATTGCCGGGGCGCTCGCACATAGTCAGGTGCTCATCCGCGAGCTTCCCGATGGACCGGCGCGCAACCGGGCGCGGACACTCGAGAGCGCGCTTTCGGCGCTCGGACGACTTGCAGAAAAACTGCTTCAACTTTCCCGCGCCGATTCCGGCATCGGCACAAAGGATAGCGAGGTCGATCTTCTCGGCGTTCTCGACCTGATCGTGCGTGACTTCGAGCGAAGCGGCAATGCCAGAGGCCAGATAGAGTATGATGACACCTCCGGCGGAGCGTTGACGCGCGCGGTGGATGCGGACGCCTTCGCCATCGTCATACGCAACATCATCGAGAATGCGCTGATCCACCGCGAACCCGGCACGCCGGTCGAAATCTCGGTAGATGACAACGGTGTGATTCGCATCGTGAACGAGTGCCCCGTCATTCCGCCCGCAGAGATCGTGGATATCAAAAAACGCTTCCATAGAGGAAAGACGGAGGCTTCCGGGTCGGGTCTCGGCCTTCCCATCGCCGAGCGTATCGTCGCGCAGATGGGCGGCACCCTCCTATTGCGCTCGCCCGCTACCGGCAGAACCTCCGGTTTCGAGGCAAGGATCACCCTTTAGGCCTGCGCTCGTCCTCAAGCCTGTCGAGGCGCAGACGATGACGCTCGTCGCTTAGGCGGAACACGGTGAAGTAGACCGCGAAAATGGCGCTCGCCGTCCCGCTCGCCGCAAGAAGCAACATCAGGAACACCTGGTAGGTGGCGGCATTCAGCGGATCCTGCCCGGCGAGAATTTGCCCGCTCATGATTCCGGGCATGGTGATGATGCCGGCGCCGACCATCTGGTTCATCACCGGAATGATGCCGGCATTCACGGCCCGGCGCATCAGCGGCGACAACGCGCTAAAGCGGGATCCACCCAGCGCAAGCTGGGCCTCGATGGCGTCGCGCTCGTTGCCGATGTTCGAAAGGAGGGCATTGAGTGCGATGCTGGCGGAGTTCATTGCCGTTCCAAGAATAATGCCGCCGATCGGAATAGCGTGGGCTGGTTCCAGCCAGTTGTCCGCGCCGAGCACGGTCACCAGCGCAAAAGCGGAGACAAAGATCGTGGACATCGATACAGCCGCGCCGTTGATCAAATGTCGCCATCCGCCCTGCAACCGGCGTGGCTGCCGCGCGCCGACCTCGTGTGCCGCCGCCGTCAGCATGGCCAGGAAGATCAGGACGGTCAGAGCGGCGGAGTCCTGCCGGAAGACGAGGCGCAGCAGCGACCCGACTAGCAGGAGCTGCACGACCAATCGGATCGAGGCCCAGACCATACC
>JAEXHR010000350.1 GCA_023449855.1 Pseudomonadota bacterium
CCTCACCTCGTTCGGCCAGGCGGCCTTCTGCGGCTTCGGCGCCTATACGACCGCCGTGCTGAGCACGACCTACGGCGTATCGCCCTGGCTGACCCTGCCGCTCTCGCTGCTGGTCGCCGGCTTCGCCGCCGTGTTCCTCGGCCTCATCACCATGCGCCTGTCGGGCCATTATTTGCCGCTCGGCACCATCGCCTGGGGCATCAGCCTGTTCTACCTGTTCAGCAAGCTGGAATTCCTCGGCCGCAATGACGGCATCTCGGGCATCCCGCCGCTATCGATCGGATCGTGGAAGATGCTCGATCCCGGCACGATTTATTTCCCGATCTGGATCGCGGTCATCCTCTGCGCGATCCTGTCGATGAACCTGCTCGATAGCCGCACCGGCCGCGCCATCCGCGCACTGCGCCGCGGCCATGTCGCCGCCGAGGCCTTCGGCGTGCAGACCGCACGTGCGAAGCTGCTGGTGTTCATCTATGCCGCCGTCCTCGCCGGCCTGTCCGGCTGGCTCTATGCGCACTTCCAGCGCGCCGCGAATCCGACGCCGTTCGGCCCGCATCTCGGCATCGAATATCTGTTCATCGCCGTGGTCGGCGGCGCCGGCTATGTGTGGGGCGGTGTGCTCGGGGCAGCCGTGGTCATCATCCTCAAGGAAGTGCTGCAGAGCTATCTGCCGATCCTGTTCGGCGGCAGTGGACAACTCGAAGCCATCGTATTCGGCATCCTGCTCGTCGCATTGCTGCAGCTCGCCCCCACCGGTATGTGGCCGTGGGTCACCTCGCTGCTGCCGGCCAAGGACGGCCGCAAGCGCCCGGCGTCGGCGGAAGCGCTGCCCGGTCGCGCGGAAAGCGCACCGGACGATGGGGTGCTGCTACAGGTCGAGAAAGCCCGCAAGCAGTTCGGCGGCGTGGTTGCCGTGAACGATGTGTCGTTCGAGGTGAAGAGCCGCGAGATCGTCGCGCTGATCGGCCCCAATGGCGCCGGCAAGAGCACGACCTTCAATCTCATCACCGGCGTGCTGCCGGCCACCGCGGGCAAAGTCACCGTGCGCGGCGAGAGCGTCTCGGGCGCTCCGCCGCAGGAAGTGGTGAAACTCGGCGTCGCCCGTACCTTCCAGCATGTGAAGCTCGTCCCCGACATGACCGTGCTGGAGAATGTCGCCCTCGGCGCGCATCTGCGCGGAAGCTCCGGCGCCATCGCCTCGATGCTGCGCCTCGATCGTGCCGACGAAGCCAAGCTCCTCGCAGAAGCCGCCAGCCAGATCGAGCGCGTCGGCCTCGGCGAGCAGATGAACCAGCTCGCAGGCAGCCTATCTCTTGGCCAGCAGCGCATCGTCGAGATCGCCCGTGCACTGTGCGTCGATCCGATGCTGCTGCTGCTCGATGAACCCGCGGCCGGCTTGCGCCACATGGAGAAGCAGCAGCTCGCTGCGTTGCTGCGCCAGTTGCGCGAAGGCGGCATGTCGGTGCTGCTCGTCGAGCACGATATGGGCTTCGTCATGAACCTCGCCGACCGCATCGTGGTGCTCGATTTCGGCACCAAGATCGCCGAAGGCACGCCTAGCGAGATCAAGACCAATCCCGACGTGATCAAGGCCTATCTCGGAGCCGCCGCATGAGTGCGTTGCTGCAAGTCACCGACGCGCATGTAGCCTATGGCAAGGTCGAGGCCGTGCGCGCCGTCAATCTCGAGGTCCGCGACGGTGAGATCGTCACCATCATCGGCGCCAATGGCGCCGGCAAGACGACGCTGCTGAACGCCACCATGGGCATCCTGCCGCTGAAAGGCGGCGTGCAGTTTGCCGGCAAGGAGATCAGCAAGCTCGACATCGAGGATCGCGTCGCAGCCGGCCTCAGCCTCGTCCCTGAACATCGCGAACTGTTCGCCACGATGAATGTCGAGGACAATCTCCTGCTCGGCGCCTTCCGCATCGACAAGGCGACGGCCGCCCGCTCCTTCGAGCGCGTCTACACCCTGTTCCCGCGCCTCAAGGAACGCCGCAAGCAACTTGCGGGCACATTGAGTGGAGGCGAGCAGCAGATGCTCGCCATGGGCCGCGCGCTGATGGGCGCGCCGAAGCTACTGATGCTCGACGAGCCGAGCCTCGGCCTCGCCCCGATCATCGTCGCGGATATTTTCCGTATCGTCGGAGAGCTCAAGGCCGCCGGTGTCGCTGTGCTGCTGGTAGAACAGAATGCGCAGGCAGCGCTGAAGATCGCCGACCGCGCCTATGTGATGGAGCTCGGCGAATTCGTGCTCGATGGAGCCGCAAGCGATATCGCCAGCAACCAGCGCGTGGTGGCCAGCTATCTCGGCTTCCAGCACGAGGGCGCAAGCGCGATTTGAGCGTTCAATCGTCATTGCGAGGAGCGAAGCGACGAAGCAATCCAGCCTTCGTTCGTGTGGCCTTCTGGATTGCTTCGCTGCGCTCGCAATGACGAGTACTACTTCGTCGGAACGTATTTCCCGTCCTTCACCGTCAGCAGGATACGCGAGCGGTCGTCTACGCCGTTGCGGTCCTTTTCGGTGTAGTTGTAGACGCCCTGACTCGCCGGGATCTCACGCTCGGTGAGCAGCGCCTGGCGGATGGCGTCGCGGAATTCCGGGGTGCCGGGCTTCGCGGTCTTCAGCGCCACGGGCACGACGCGCTTCAGCACTTCGAACGCATCGTAGGAGTGGCCGGCGAACTGGCTGCGGCTGCCCGCACCATACTTGGCTTCATAGGCGGTGTTGAGCTCGATGCCCGGCTTCTTGGTCAGCGCCGTATCCGGCTGCCCTTCCGGATACATCACCGGACCTGCAGCCATCAGCACGCCTTCCGCCGCCTTGCCGGCGATACGGATGAAGTCCGATGAGGCAGCGCCGTGGGTCTGGTAGATCAGGCCCTTATAGCCGCGGTCGCGCAGTTCGGATTGCGGCATGCCGGCGCCGGTGCCGGCAGCGCCGATCAGGATAGCATCGGGATTGGCGGCGATCAGCTTCAGCGCCTGGCCGGTGATCGAGGTGTCCGGACGTGCGAAGCGCTCGTCGGCCACCATCTTCATGCCGAGCCCACCGGTCTGGTTCTTGAAGTCGTTGAACCACAGATCGCCATAGCTGTCGGAATAGCCGATGTAACCGACGGTCTTCACGCCATTGGCCTTCATGTGGTCGTACATCACCTTGCCGACGATCTCGACCGGCTGCGGCATGTCCACCGACCACTTCTCGCGCGCCGGCGTGAAGGGCATCGGCGACAGGCTGAAATGCGGCACGCCGACTTCGTTGGCGACCGCCGAGATGGCGATGGAGGTCGGCACGATCGACGAGCCGACAATGATGTCAGCCTTGGATTCGGTGACGAAGCGGCGGGCATTGGTGGTGGCCGCAGTCGGATCGCCGCCGTCGTCCAGCACGATCAGCTTCAGCGGCACGCCGCCGATTTCCTTCGGCACGAAGTCCAGCGCATTGCGCGCGGGCACGCCGAGCGCGGCAGCCGGGCCGGTGGTGGAGAGGCTGACGCCGATGGTGATTTCAGGGCTCTGGGCTTCCGCCGGGGAAGCAACCGCCAGCGCAGCGGCAACGGCCGCGATCGCCAGATGAAGCTTGGACATTTTTTGACTTTCTTGGATGGACGGGAACGCAGCGGCTGCGGCGGCACATCAGGCCGACCGACGGCATGCGGGTGGCGATTTGCGCGACGGCGCGCGCACGGCAAAGAGCCGGCCTTCGGGTGAAGGCCGGCTCTGGTTAGCCAATATTGCGCTGCAGGGAAAGCGGCTTGGCGCCGGGGCCCCTCAGCCGAAGGTATTACTGCGCCAGGACGTATTTGCCGTCCTTGACCGTCAGCAGGATGCGCGAGCGCTCGTCGAGACCATAGCGGTCCTTCTCCGTGAAGTTGTAGACGCCCTGGCTCGCCGGGATTTCACGCTCGGTCAGCAGCGCCTGACGGATCGCCTCGCGGAACTCGGGGGTACCCGGCTTCGCGCTCTTCAGCGCGGTCGGGATCACGCGCTTGAGCACCTCGAAGGCGTCATAGGCATGGCCGGCGAACTGGCTGCGGCTGTTGGGGCCGTATTTGGCCTCATAGGCCGTGTTCAGCGCCATGCCCGGCTTCTTGGTGAGCGCCGAATCCGGCTGTCCTTCCGGATACATCACCGGACCGGACGCCATCAGCACGCCCTCCGCAGCCTTGCCGGCGATGCGGATGAAATCCATCGAGGCGGCGCCATGGGTCTGGTAAATCAGGCCCTTGTAGCCTTTGTCGCGCAGTTCGGTCTGCGGCAGTGCGGCGGCGGTGCCGGAGGCGCCGACCAGGATCGCGTCGGGATTGGCGGCGATCAGCTTCAGCACCTGACCCGTGACCGACGTATCCGGACGGGCAAAGCGCTCCTCGGCGACGATGTTGATGCCCATCGGCACGGCCTGGTTCTTGAGATCGTTGAACCACAAGTCGCCATAGCTGTCGGAATAGCCGATATAGCCGATGGTCTTGATGCCCTTCGCCTTCATGTGATCGTACATCACCTTGCCGACGATCGGCACCGGCTGCGGCATCGCGACCGACCACTTGGCGCGTTCCGGCGTAATCGGCAGCGGCGACAACGCGAAATGCGGGATGCCCGCCTCGTTGGCCACATTCGATACCGCGATGCTGGTCGGCGTCACCGCCGAGCCCATGATCACGTCGGCCTTGGATTCAGTCACGAAACGACGGGTATTGGTGGTGGCGGCAGTCGGGTCACCGCCATCGTCGAGCACGATGATCTTGAGCTGCACGCCGCCGATTTCCTTCGGCACGAATTCCAGCGCATTGCGCTCGGGAATGCCGAGGGCCGCGGCCGGGCCGGTGGTCGAGGTGGTGATGCCCACCACGATTTCCTGCGCGAGGGCAGGCGTGGCAAATGCCAGCGACGCGGCAACGGCCGCTATCGCCAAATGACTCGTCAGGTGATGCTTGGTCATTGGTCTCTCCCTCAAGGTTCTTTTATTATCGTCAGCTAAATCAAAGTTTGGCCGATCGTTCAGCCCCTTCTTTAGGTCAGTGGCGCGGGGGCGGTAAAGTCCCATCACGAGGGTGCTTTGCCGCAGGATTAACGCGCCCGGCGACCTAAACCGAAATCACTTTGGCCTGCACATCGCCCGCATAGATCTCGTCGATCAGCGCCGCCCGATGCTCCAGCACGGCCCGCTGGTTCACGGAGCCCTTGTCCGTCACCTCGCCCCTGTCGATGGACAGCGGCGTATCCAGCAGCACGGCCTTGGCGATGCGCGTGGACGATCCGGTGGCACCGGCGACAAAGCGGCCGAGCCGCTCGCGGAAGGCATCGCGGACCACCGGGTCACGCGCGGCCGCAGCGAGATCGCCCGGCGGCAGATCGGGATTGATGACACGGCAACCGTCGAGATCGAGGATCACCAGCGCTGCAAGTTCATCGCGATTGATGCCGGCAATGACCACATCCCGCACCAGTGGCGCACAGGTGCCGACAAGGCGTGCACGGAGCGGCCCGACACTGACCCAGGTGCCGCTGCCCAGCTTGAAGTCCTCGGAAATGCGTCCGTCGAAATCGAAACCGGCCGCGAAGTCTGCGGGATCGACGGCCTTCAACGCGTCGCCGAAAATATAGTACCCCTCCTCGTCGAAGGCCTTTGCGGTGAGTTCGGGCTGGCGCCAGTAGCCGGGCGTGACGTTCGGCCCTTTGGCGCGCACCTCCATCTTGCCGTTGTTCGGCACCAGCTTGGCATCGTTACCGGGCACGGGCAGGCCGACATGGCCTGAGCGGCTGGTGAGCGGCGTCACACACATGAAGAAGGGCGAAGTCTCGGTGGCGCCTAAGCCTGTGAGCATCGGCACGCGCTTGCCCGTGGTCTGAACGGAGAGTTCGTCGAGACTGTTCCAGACATAGGTGGACAGGGCAGCACCCGAGAAAAACATCGCATGCAGGCGCGAGAAGAACTTCTCACGCAGCTGCGCATCCTCGCGCAGATAGGGCAGCAGCGACTCATAGCCCTTGGGGACGTTGAAATAGACCGTCGGCGAGATTTCGCGCAGGTTTCGGATCGTCTCGGCGATTCCGGCGGGCGTCGGCTTGCCCTCATCGAGATACATCGAGCCGCCGTTGAACAGCGTCAGCCCGATATTGTGATTGCCGCCGAAGGTGTGATTCCACGGCAGCCAGTCGATGATGACCGGCGGCTCATCCTTCAGGAAAGCCAGCGTGTCGCGCAGCATGATCTGGTTGGCACACATCATGCGCTGGGTGTTGATCACCGCTTTCGGATTGCCGGTCGACCCCGACGTCAGCAGAAATTTCGCGATCGTATCCGGACCGATCGCCTGATTGACCGCATCGAGATCGGCGGCTTCCGACGTCCGCAGCAGTTCCGACAATGTCGTCACGCCGCGATCGGCGAGCGCACCATTGGAGACGACGACCTCGACATCGGCGGGCACATTGAGACGGATCGCATCCGTAAATGCGTCGCCATCGTCGACGAAGACGAGACCGGGCGTCAGCAGCTTCATCAGATAGTTGAGCTTGCCGTAATCCTTCGACACCAGCGAATAAGCTGGCGACACCGGCGCGAAGGGAATGCCCGCATACAGCGCGCCGAACGCGACAAGTGCATGATCGACCGAATTGCCGGACAGGATGACGATCGGCCGCTCCGGCGACAGATTGCGGGCCAGCAGACCTGACGCGATGCGACGGGTCGCATCCAGCATCTGTGCATAAGTAACTTCGCGCCAGCCACCGCCTTCGCCGCGCTCGGCCATGAAGACGCGGTCCGGCGTCTCCTTCGCCCAGTGATGCAGATAGTCGGTAACCCGCGTCGGATAGTCACCGATGGCGTTGACTGGGCGCAGATAGATGGTGCCGTCGTCACGGCGCTCTACGCTGACGGCAGGATCGCCGTAGGAAATCGGCCGCAGCGGATGCCTGGCCGCGCCTCCTGTCTGGTCGCTCGTCTTCGCCACTGCAGACATAGTTGTCCCGTCCTCTGTGTCGTTCCGTCCCGTGTTTTTGTTCTTGTCGTCTTGTCGTAACGGCGCTCAGCCGGACTTCACCTTGCCGGTTTTCTTCTCCAGAAAATCCCGGATCCGGTTCTTCGCCTCCTGATCGCTCTGCGCCACCGAGGCCATCAGCGATTCCAGCATCAGGCCTGTCTGCGGGCTCGCCTCCGCGATCAGCGGCAGTGCCTGCAGGACGGCGAAATTCGTCAGCGGCGCGTTCTGCGCGACACGCTCGGCGAGCTCGATCGCCTTGGCGAGCGCAGCATCGGCGTCCGTCAGATATTGCGAGAAGCCGAGCGTTGCGCCCTCTTCCGCCTTGTAGACGCGGCCGGTGAGCATCATGTCGGCCATCCGGTGCACGCCGATCAGGCGCGGCAGCCGCATCGAGGCGCCGCCGCCGACGAAGATACCACGGCTGCCCTCGGGCAGCGCATAATAGACGCTGGGATCGGCGACGCGGATATGCGCCGAGCAGGCAAGTTCCAGCCCACCGCCAATGACGGCGCCCTGCAGCGCAGCGATGACCGGGACGCGGGCGTGCTGGATCAGATCGAACACCCGGTGCCACATGCGGGAATGATGCAGCCCGGCCGTGGCGTCGCGCTCCTGCAATTCGGAGAGATCGAGCCCGGCCGAAAAGTGTCCGCCGATGCCGTGGATCACCACCGCACCGATCTCCTCCGGCAGCGCTAGAAACACCTGCTCGATCTCCAGGATGATCGCGTCATTGAGCGCGTTGCGCTTGGTCGGGCGATTGAGGCCCACGAGCAGCACACGGCCTCTGGTCTCGATCTGGAGAAGCGAGGCGGAAGCTGCGACGGACGTGGCAGAGGCGGCTTGGGTCATCGGCACCGATAAGTCTTAGGAAGAATAATTATAGACTATAACGGATTTGACGGGAGTCAACCTTAGCCGTAGCTGTGGAAACCTACCTAAGTTGACCACCTGAAGCACTTTAGTGTCCATTTTGGAACGCTAAATTGGCCAGCGGACAGAGATGGATCATTCCGGGCGCGGGCTCTCCTGCCGTTTTCCCACGGCTCGCACATACCAAGCTCTCCGGTCCGTATGCGGGAATTGGGGGTGTCGGCGCAGAAAGGCCTCAGTTGCCTGCCTGATCTCGCGTCAATTGGTGCGGAATGTGGTACCCGCCCTTTGATCTGGTTAGCTGTGGTAAAATCGATCAGGAATGGGTGGTCGCAGCTAGGACGCCCATCAAACATCGTCAGGCGGCTGGAGGGTCAGCGATGCTGAAATGGTGGCGCCGAATTTTTCAACTTTCGACGGTAAAGCCAGTTGAATCGAAAGAGAACCTGCCGTTCACGGCAGAGGAAATGGCTCGCCTCATACGTAGTGGGCGCCGAGACGACTTCCGGCGTCTAGCTGCAGGCTTAAGCGATCCACGTCGCGCAAGACGTATGGCTTCGTGATCTAACTCGGCGACGCGCGCCGCGCGCACCACCTTTTCATCTGCGTGTCATCTCATCGCTTGGTTCAACGGCACCAAGGTCGACAGAATTTGGCGTGAAGCCACACTCCTATGCAGGCGCGGACGTCGGCCAATGACCGTTCTTCTCAAGAGCATGCCTTTGTATCCGCTCCCGGGGAGCAGTGTTCTGAATCGGTGGGTTCGGGATAAGCTGTGGGCACGAAATCATCGCTAGGTATTTATATACCTCTCTTCTTTTCATCGTGAGCATCCAACGCTCTTTTTTTAGAAGGTGATCGCGGACGCCCGGATCAGCAGGTGACTTGGCGATCCCGCAATGCAAACCCGCGTGCCCCGCGACGGGATCGTCCCTAACCACACGCGCGCTTCATTCGAGCGCACACTGACGTCATCAACTGGTTCGGATCGTCTTCACAGAGCCGCGGCCGCGTGGACGCTCGACCCGTAGCGGGGAGCGATGGACGCCAGTCTGCCCTTCCGCTGGCGGTGGATCCCGTCCAGCGTCTTCGCCGATATGCCGAACTGCTGATAGAACGAGATGGCAGATCGCCGGTGAACTTGCGCCCGTTGCGCAGGGCCGCGTGGAGCTCGCGGTCGACCCGCGACTCCAGCGCCGCCCTCGCCGACAACGCGGTATGGCTGGCTATCCGGGTCGTGAAGGTGCGGACGAGCGATGACAAAGGCGAGACCTGCGCGGCGAGGACCGAAACGATCTCTAAGATTTGAATCGTATTTTATCGGCTAACCCGCGCAGCCTCCCATCAGCTGTTCAACGCGAAAATCCGGATAACCTTTTCATCGGGCTAGTTTCGGCGCGAGCCTGCGACATTGGAAAAAGTCTGCTCGTAGAATTGCTGAACGGCGAGGCGGCCTTTAACCCCGCAATCGATGACGTACCGCAGATCGGCGTGGCCAAGTGAACGGTCGTCCGCTGCGGGTAGCAAGATGGGTACTTGACACAATGCGCTCGGTGTATTACGAAGTAATACAAATGGAGCTCACGATGAGTGCTGATCTTTCCGACCCGATTTCTTTGCGCTTACCGGTGGAAATGTTGAAATCGATAGAGCGTGTCGCTGAGGCTTCAGATCGGACCAGAAGTTGGGTTATCGTTCGCGCCCTCCGCCGATATCTCGCGACGGAAGGGGCGGATATTTTGGCTGTGATCGAGGGACGGGCCCAGATTGCTGCCGGCAAGTTTCGCGATATGGACGAAGTTTTGGATGAGATCGATCAGATCGTCCAAGCTCGGCAAGGTTCGATTTCTTGAGCAGGCGGGTCATCCTTTCCGACAATGCTCAAACTTACCTTCGCGCGGAAGCAAGATATTTGCGAGACCGGAGTCCATCCGCGGCCGAAAAGTTGAAGGCTAGATTCCGCAAAGCACGGCAGGACCTGTCCCAATTCCCGGAACTGGGTCGTAAAACGAACGGACTGCCTCTTGAGGGGGCGATGCGACTTGTTGTTGGCGACTATATTGTAGATTATGAATTGCATGGCGAAATCGTGGAAATCACTTCCGTTCGCCATGGGCGACAACTCGATCCTGATTTCGCACAAGATGATGATTTCGATTACGAGGCGGAAATTCCATCACCGCTGAGGACATTCAAGTCTTGAACTTCTCGCGCCGCAAACCTCGCCCTCAAGGGCCGGGTATAGTTTGCGTCAGAACGACGCCTTGAGAAATGCGGAGATATTGACCTGCTCCCCGATTTGCCCTCGTTTATAAGTAGAGTCCGTTCTGGGTTTTGCCCCTGTTCGGGCGGGCTGCAAATTCGACCGGCGTGAGCCCGTTGAGGCTCGTGTGCGGCCGGTTGGTATTGTAGTCGATCCTCCATTCCTCGATGATCTGGCGGGCCTCGTTGAGGTTGACGAACAAGTGCTCGTTCATGCACTCGTCGCGCAGACGGCCATTGAAGCTTTCAACAAAGCCATTCTGCATCGGCTTGCCGGGCGCGATGTAATGCCATTCGATCCCATGCGCCTCCTGCCAGGCCAGGATCGCATTCGAGGTGAACTCGGTGCCGTTGTCACTGACGATCATGCGTGGGCAACCTCGAGTTTCGATGATCTGGCCAAGCTCACGAACAACGCGCAACGCTGTGAGCGAGGTGTCGACGACCAGGCCAAGGCATTCCCGGGTAAAATCGTCGACCAAGGTCAAGACACGGAACCGCCGACCGTTGGAGAGCGTATCCATCACGAAGTCGAGTGACCAGCGCAGGTTCTGATCCTGCGGGATCATCATCGGCGCCCTTGTGCCTAGTGCCCGCTTGCGACCACCACGCTTGCGCACCGTCAACCGTTCCTCTTTGTAGAGCCGGTAAAGCTTCTTCCGATTGATCCGGATCCCTTGCCGCGCCAAGAGCAATCCCAGGCGACGGTAGCCAAAGCGGCGCCGTTGCGAAGCCAATTCCCTCAGCCGCGTCCGCAACGGACCATCGTCCGGCCGCGTCGAGGCATAGCGATAAGTCTTCGGCTGCAGGCCGACCAGCCTGCAGGCTCGCCGCTGCGAGTAGCCCTTCTCGTCGATCGCCCAGGTCACAGCTCGTCTCCGCAAGCTGGGCGTCAGAAGTTTTTTGCGAGCATTTCCTTCAGCGTCGAGGCGTCCAGCATCGTTTCCGCCAGCAACTTCTTGAGCTTGCGGTTCTCTTCCTCCAGCGCCTTCAGCTTGCGGGCCTCAGAGATCTCCATCCCGCTATAGCGCGACCGCCACTTGTAGAACGTCGCATCGCTGATCCCGTGTTTGCGGCACAGATCGCTGGCCGACATTCCGGCGGCGTGCTCTTTCAACACCTTGATGATCTGCTCTTCCGTGAACCTGCTTTTA
The DNA here is from genome assembly GCA_023449855.1 of Pseudomonadota bacterium. Lineage (GTDB taxonomy): Bacteria > Pseudomonadota > Alphaproteobacteria > Rhizobiales > Xanthobacteraceae > Tardiphaga. The sequence continues at coordinate 11,278 of JAEXHR010000350.1, forward strand.
CGCATCGTTCGTCTCCTCGGTGGAGAACAGAACCCTAACTCAAAATCGGGGGCGTTTCAGGGGAGCAGGTCAATATTGATCGAAATCGTGTCTCTTTTTCTTCCGCGGCTAGGCGAATTCATCGAGAACTATGATCCGCCATCTGCCCCGGGCACGCCAAAATCAGGTCCTACGACCGTGAATTTCGATCCCTGTGTCGAAGGCGGGCGACGCTGCAGGATACCCGGCGCACGCTGCGAATAGAGAAGTCAGCTCGTTTTCGTTATTCGCGACCTGCGCGGTTTTGGAAAAGTTAGTTCGAAAAAGAGCTTCACATCCTCCGACTTTATCCCATATGATTCGATCATATGGCCCCGGTGGCAGCTTTCGCAGATCTCCAGCAGTTCGTCCCGCAGCTGCGGTCGTACCTTCGATAGCACGACGGGATAATGCCGTTTCCTGCGCGTACCGGTCTGGATGATCCCCCTGCACCGTCGGCAGCGCCGGGAGTTCTGGGGTGGCCGGATCACCGATCGCTCCAAGACCCGCGCTTTGACCTCGGCAAATTTTCTTCCGGATTTTCGGATCTTCAGGACGAGTTCAGCCATGGTCTCGGAATACGCATCGGCGAGCTCCGGGTCGAAGTAGTTAGTGATTTCGCGCCGCCAATCGGTCAACACCGTCACGAGCGGCGCGAAATCCTTCCGCGTCGTTTCGGGCAATGCTTTTTGCCACGCCGTGAAGGCGTGCCGCGCCGTGAAGCTGCCCTTCAATAGATAAATGTCATCGAAGGCGGTTTTTGCCGCTTCGGCCGCCGCGCGCCGGGCAGTGCACGCCGGCTTCTTCGACCTGGACGTCGATGCGCGGACCTTCGCCAAGCATCGTTCCGCGAGGTCCAACACGGACGTCTTGTCCGTCATGATGTAAAGGCTATGCCCGTACCGGCTTTTGAGAAGTTCACGGTGGCGATCGACCAAACCGATGCAGACGACCTCAACGCGCTCCTGCTCGGTCAAACGGGTCAGCCATTTCCGGACCGACGCCTTCTCGCGATCGTCTCCCAGGTCCAACGCCATCGCGTTCTGCAGATCGACGTAGAGCACCCGCCATCTGCTGCCCACCTTGACCTCGGCGATGCCGAGCGCCCGCGGCGCGAATATGCGGCCCTTGCTTCTGAAACCTCGATAACGCTCGTGAAACAGGGTTCTGACGGTCGACTCATCGACGCCGACCTCGTCCGCGACGGCCTCGAATCCGAGCCTCACCACGTGTGCGAGAATGTAATCGACGCATTCGGTCGTCATCCGATGACGCTCGTCCATGCCCGGCAAGGGTTGAATGCTTACGATATCGCAGCTCTTGCACTTGAACCGCTTCCGTTCGACGACTCGGATGACGAGCGGCCCTTCTTCGTCGGGGCGGTCCCTGAAATCCTTCGCACCGGCAGGACGATCTGAGGAAGGCTTCAGTTGGACTTCGATCTTGCCGTGGCTGATCAGCTTGCCTGATATGCCGCATTTGGGGCACACGGTAGGCACTGCACGGCACCTCACCTGGATGACCTTGCCTCGCCCTCCCTTCATCCGTTTCGCTGCGTGCGTCACTTCCCAATCGGGATCATTGAAAAAGTCGGTCGGGGGGGGGGGGGGGGGGGGGGGGG
>JAEXHR010000361.1 GCA_023449855.1 Pseudomonadota bacterium
CTAGCAGCGGGATGATGATGAAGGCGATCTCGAAGAAGTCGAGGAAGAACGCCAGGAAGAACACGAAGATGTTCACGAAGACCAGGAAGCCGACCTTGCCGCCGGGAAGACCCGTGAGCAGATGTTCGATCCAGTGTGAACCGTCCATGCCCTGGAACACGAGGCTGAAGCAGGTCGAGCCGATCAGGATGAACACCACCATCGAGGTCAGGCGCATGGTCGAGGTCATGGCCTGTTCGACCAGCGGCCAGGTCAGGCGGCGATGCAGGGCGGCGAGCACCATGGCGCCCACTGCGCCCATGGCGCCGGCTTCGGTCGGCGTCGCGAGGCCGAGGCCGATGGTGCCGAGCACCAGGAAGATCAGCACGATGGAGGGGATCATGCCCCACAGCACGCGGCTGATCAGCTTCCAGCCCATCGGCTCGCGCGCATGTTCCGGAATCGGCGGCATCGAACCCGGACGCATGATCGACATCATGACGATGAACAGCAGGAAGATCGCGACCTGCAGGATCGAGGGGCCGATGGCGCCGAGATACATGTCGCCGACCGAGCGGCCGAGCTGGTCGGCGAGCACGATCAGCACCAGCGACGGCGGGATCAACTGGGTGATGGTGCCGGATGCCGCGATGACGCCGGTGGCCAGCTTCATGTCGTAGCCGTAGCGCATCATGATCGGCAGCGAGATCACGCCCATGGCGATCACCGAGGCCGCCACCGTGCCGGTGATGGCGCCGAGAATGGCGCCGACGATGATGACCGCATAAGCGAGACCGCCCGGGATCTTGCCGAACAACTGGCCGGTGCCTTCGAGCAGATCTTCGGCGAGGCCGCAGCGCTCCAGAATGGCACCCATGAAGGTGAAGAACGGGATCGACAGCAAGAGGTCGTTGGAGATGGTGCCGTAGAAGCGGAACGGGAGTGCCTGCAGGAACGACGGATCGAAATGGCCGGTGAAGATGCCGAGAATACCGAAAAACAGGCCGACGGCGGCGAGTGAGAAGGCGACCGGGAAGCCGAACACCATGAAGCAGATCATGGTGCCGAACATCAGCGGAGGAAACACGCCGTAGGAAAACATCGGTAATCCCTGACTATCGATTATCTGGTCGAAACATAGAGGGCTGAAAAAGCAAACGCCGCTACTGCAGCGGCGCTTCGTAATGGGTGTCGATCTTGACGAGGCCGGCGAGGGCGGCGATGCGCTTGATCAGTTCGGCGAGGCCCTGAAGTACAAGCAGGCCGAAGCCGACCGGCAGCACGAGCTTCACCGGCCACAGGATCAGGCCGCCGGCATTGCTGGAGACTTCCTGCGAATTCCATGAATTCAGGAAGAACGGCGTCGTCATGTAAGTGAGATAGATCATCGCCGGCAGCAGGAAGACGCACAGGCCGATGATGTCGATCCACAACCGCGCGCGGTCGGAGACGGCGGAGTAGAGCAGGTCGACGCGCACATGCTCGTTGAGGCGCAGCGTCTGCGACGCGCCGAAGAACACGATGCCTGCGAACATGTACCACTGGATCTCGAGCCAGCCGTTCGACGAGTAGTGGAAGAGATAGCGGATGGTGGCGTTGCCGGCGCTGATCAGGCAGGCGAACATCACCAGCCACTTGGCGACGAAGCCGAAGCCATCGCTCAGCCGGTCAATGGCGCTCGTGAATTTGAGTACGTCCACGGTTTCCCCCGAAGCCCGCCCCGCTTTTCGCTTATCACGTCTTTCTCACTGAGAAGACGGAGCTTTTTCCGCTGGGCGAAGAAAATTTGCGGCACCATTTCAGCGCGTCATGCGATCGTCAATCGGAAAATCGACAGATTGACGCGCGCGGTAAAACGTGGGTGGAAGGATGTCGGCCGCCCGACATCGCGCTAGCGCGGGCTGGACCGTTTCGGTCCAACACCGCAGGAACAGGGATATGCCACCGTGACGGCGTCCAACACAAAGGGCTGCTGGCTATATGCGCGCCAGCGTGGCGGCGCCCGCTTCGAGTATGCCCGATGCGCCGGGGGCGCGATCGCGCCGCTCGGCATGCACTTCCATGACGAAAGTCAGCTTGCTCTGGCCCTGGATGGGAACCGTGCTTTCCAACTCGGGGCCCAAGTGGTGCAGGTACCGATGGGGCACTGTCTCTATATTCCGGCAGGGATGCCGCACCGCAGCCTGCCAAATGAGCGGGCGCGATGTCTCAATCTTTACGTTTCGTACGACCGCCTGCCACGCTGCCACGTCATTTTTCCGCTTCCGGCAAGTGAGCGTTGCAGCAATCCTGTTGAGGGGGACGATATCGACGCTGCCAAGCTTGTCGCCCTGATCGGGTGCCGCCGGCTCGCGATCGAAGCGGACGAGTGGGCGCGCGATGACCTTTTGAGGCTCGTTAGGCCGGACGACGGGACCCGTATCGGTACGATTGCTGCGCGTCTCGGAGTGAGCCGGGAGACTTTCACGCGATCGTTTTGCCGACGTGTGGGCATGTCCCCCCATGCGTTTCGCATCGTCGGCCGATTGAACTTGGCGCGCGATAGAATCAGGAACGGCGCTTCTATTGCCGACGCGGCTGCCGATTGCGGATTTGCGGACCAAAGCCATCTCGGACGACATTTTCGACGGGTTTTCGGTGTGACCCCGCGAGAGTATCTTGAGACGATGCGATAGTCACAAACGTTCCAGACACGGCCGCTTCGGGATACTAGCCTTCGCCGGTGTGGGAGCGCCGGTATGGACTTGTTCGTGATTTTTCTTCTGTCTCTTGCCGGCATCGTTGGCGGTGCCATCAATGCCCTCGCCGGAGGTGCTACGCTGATCACATTTCCGGTCATGCTCGCGGCAGGGATGCCGCCGGTCGTGGCCAATGCGTCAAACGCGGTGGCGATAGCGCCGGGTCATCTGATTGCGGTCTTTGCGGATCGTGAAAAGTTTCCCGTAGTAGATTGGCAGATTGCCGAGTCGCTGATCGTGTGCATCGCCGGTGGAAGCGTTGGCGCACTTCTTCTACTCGCTTTGCCTGACGGGCATTTCGTCATGCCTGTTCCAGCCTTGATCGGCTTTGCGACTGCTTTGTTTGCCTTCGCGCCGCATATCTCAGCATGGTCGGAAAAACGCCGTGGCAGTGTCGTGCCTTCAAGGCGGACAGAGGTGATGGCGTTGGCCGGAGCGGCGGTCTACGGCGGGTTCTTCGGTGCTGGCCTCGGTATCATTCTGTCCGCGGTGCTATCAATGGTGGAGCCAAGTGACGTTCGTAAAGTCAAGGTTCTGAAAAACCTGCTGGCGACGGCCGTCAGTCTTGCGGCTATGGTCATTTTCATTTCGTGTGGCATGGTCCTGTGGCAGCAGACGCTCGCGATGATGCTGGGAGCGATGCTCGGCGGATATGCGGGCGGTTATCTGGTTCGTGTATTGCCGGCTGACGTCGTTCGATGGTTTGTCATCGTTGCCGGGACGATCCTGACGATTGTCTATGCTCATCGCTACTGGTTTTGAAGCCGCGCCCGCTATCCGCCAGTGACGCTCATATGCCGGGATACGCTCGGCCGGTTGTGGCGGCGATCGATGATGAAATCGTGGCCTTTCGGCTTCAGGCCGATGGCGCGGTCGATGGTGGCGTTCAGCAAATCGTTGTCGGCGGAGGCGCGCAGCGGCTTGCGCAGGTCGGATGCGTCCTCGTGGCCGAGGCAGGTGTGGATCGTTCCGGTGCAGGTGATGCGGACGCGGTTGCACGACTCGCAGAAGTTATGGGTCATCGGTGTGATGAAGCCGAGCTTGCCGCCGGTCTCGGCGACGCTGACATAGCGGGCGGGGCCGCCAGTATTGTCGGGCAGATCGGTGAGCGTGTAGCGGCCGGCGAGCCGCGCGCGCAGGAGCGATAGCGGGACGTACTGGTCGATACGGCCTTCGCCGATATCGCCCATGGGCATCACCTCGATCAGCGTCAGCGCCATGTCGCGGCCATGCGCCCATTCCATCAAGGCGGGGATCTCGTCCTCGTTGAGGTTCTTCAACGCGACGGCATTGATCTTCACGGCGAGGCCGGCGGCCTGTGCGGCATCGATACCGGCCATCACCTTGGAGAGATCGCCCCAGCGCGTGATGGTCTTGAACTTGGCTGCGTCCAGGGTGTCGAGCGAAACATTGATCCGCTTCACGCCGCAATCGGCGAGCTCATCGGCGTATTTGGCGAGCAGCGAGCCATTGGTGGTGAGCGTCAGCTCTTTCAGAGCGCCGGTCTTCAGGTGCCGTGACAGCGAGCGCACGAGACCCATCACGTTGCGGCGCACAAGCGGCTCGCCGCCCGTAAGGCGCAGTTTCGTCACGCCCTTGGCGATGAAAGCGGAGCAGAGGCGGTCGAGTTCTTCCAGCGTCAGCAGATCGGCCTTCGGCAGGAAGGTCATGTCTTCCGACATGCAATAGAAGCAGCGCAGGTCGCAGCGATCGGTGACAGACACACGCAGATAGCTGATCCGCCGGCCGAACGGATCGGTCATGGCGGAGGAGGTCTGTGCGGGAATGAGCGTGGTGACCGACATTCAAACGCCTTGCTGCATGCAACGAGCGGCGCACTTGCCGCGTGTCACAATGTAATCATGCAGCACAGCCGGCACAATTGCGCTGAAGCAATTGTGCCGGCTGTTCGGCGTTCGGATTTAGCGCGGATTGGGGAACGGCGTGGTGGCCGCCTCGGCGGGCGCTGCGGCCGGAGCAGCGGCGCGCTTCTTGGCAGCCTTGCGGCCCTTGCGAGGCGGCGTTGCCGGCTGCAGTTCGACGGCAACCGGGCTCGGATCGACGGTGGTGCGGGCAGGCGAGGTGAAATCGCCGGGCACGCGGGTCACGCTCACCGGAACCGTGACGGGCTGGAACTTGGGCAGCGTGAAGGTCACCTCGAAATTGCCTTCGGTGACGATCGGCAACGAGCACGGCGTGGTACAGGCCGGGCCGACCGACGTCTTCGCCTCGGCGCCTGGCGGCGTCGATTCGAACTGGACGGTAACCGGCTCCGGTGCCGACTTGAAGGCATCCATGGAGAAAGAGGAGCAGCCAGCGAGGCTCAGGCCCGCTGCCGTCAATAGGAATACTCGACGCATAGTTGAATCCGTTACTTTCGCGGCTTGCCGCAGTCCCCGCACGAACAATAGGAGCGTGGGTCCGATGACGCAACCAGCCGGCGCGTGATAGTTAATAGATGGTTAATTCGACCGTAGAGAAGCCTGAAAAATTCAAGCAACTGAGCGGACTAGGGGTGGATGACCGGAATGAGTCGCTCAACCTTGGCGGGCAAGTCGCGGAAATGATCGATGATCACGTCCGGTTTCAGTTCGGCGATCGGTGTCTCCGTATAGCCGAAAGTGACCCCGATCACCGGCACATTGGCGCGGCGCGCCACGCCGACATCCGGCCCGGCATCGCCCACCATTACCACCGCCGACATCTCGCCGCCGGCTTTGGCCACGGTCTGCTGCAGGATCACCGGATCTGGCTTTGCGACGCCGAAGGTATCGGCACCGCAGATCGCCGCGAATCGCGCGGTGAGACCGAGCTTTTCCAGCAGCAGTTTCGACAGCCATTCCAGCTTGTTGGTGCAGACGGCGAAGCGGTAGCCCTTGGCCTCCAGCGCATCGAGCGCGGCGATGAGCCCGTCGAAGGGCTGCGAGTCGTCGGCGATATGAGCGGCGTAATAGTCGATGAAATCTGTGGTCAGCCGGGTCACCTCTGCCGGCGTCATTTCGCGGCCTTCGACCTCGAGCCCGCGTTCGATCAGCCGGCGCGCGCCCTGGCCGATCATCTTGCGTGCTGATTCCAGCGGTACGGGCGCGAGGCCTTCGCGCGCCAGAACATGGTTGAGGGCGCTGATCAGATCAGGAGCGGTATCGACGAGGGTGCCGTCGAGGTCGAAAACGACGAGGGGGGCTTTTGTCATGGCGGATCGCTAGCGGTCCGCGTTCGATCCCGCAAGGGGCAGAAAGAGGCAAGATGGCCAGCGTGGACGCAGCCCCGCATCCCCCAGAAAGCGCTGCTTGCACCCTGTTCCTCCCCGGCAAACGTCGCTAGATATGCCGCGCTCCCGCCTGCGGGACCGATCTGACTGCGAGGACGACCAGCCGATGGATATGGATGCACTGAAACGACAGGCCGCCGCCAGGGCGCTGGAACAGGTGCAGGACGGTATGAAGCTCGGCCTCGGCACCGGCTCCACCGCCAAGCATTTCGTCGACCTGCTGGGCGAGCGCGTGAAAGGCGGCATGAAGGTGATCGGCGTGCCGACCTCGGAAGCCACCCGCATTCAGGCCGAAGCCTGCAACATCCCGCTGACCACGCTGGATGAGATCGATCACCTCGACATCACCGTGGACGGCGCCGACGAGGCCGATCCCGACCTCAATCTCATCAAGGGCGGCGGCGGTGCGCTGTTGCGCGAAAAGATCGTTGCGGCAGCCTCGGACCGCATGATCGTCATTGCCGATGACAGCAAATGGGTGCCGAAGCTCGGCCGCTTCCCGCTGCCGATCGAGGTGATTCCGTTCGGCCTCGGCGCCACCCGCCGCGCCATTGAAGGCGTGTTCGCGCAATGCGGCCTGTCCGGCGAGATGGCGATCCGTCAGGCTGCGGGCGGTCATGCTTTCGTCACCGATGGCGGCCACTGGATTTGCGATGCCAAGTTGGGCGTCATCACCGATGCGCCGCGCCTCGCCAGCCTTCTCGGCGCCATTCCCGGCGTCGTCGAACATGGACTGTTTATCGGCCTGGCGCGCACCATCGTGCTCGCCGGCTCGGATGGAATTCGCGTCGTTGAGCGGCCCTAAGGCTGCGATCTCAAGGAGATACCCATGAAGACCCTGTCGAAACTGCTGCTCTCCGCCAGCCTCGTGCTCGGCGCCGCAGCCGCAACCTTGCCGGCCTCGGCCCAGCAGCAGGCCGCGCCGCCGGCCGAGCGCCCGATCAAGCCGGCATCTCCGGCCGCCATCGGTTACGCCAAGGAAATTCTTCAGATGAAGAATGCGAGCGCCATGTATACGAACGCCATTCCGAACATGGTCCAGCGCGTCAAGGACTCGCTGCTCTCGAGCAACCTGAACTACCAGAAGGACCTCAACGAGGTCGCCGTGATCGTTGCCCAGGCCAATGCCGGCCGCGACAAGGAGATCGGCGAGCAGATGGCGAAGATCTATGCCAGCGACTTCACCGAAGCCGAGCTGAAGGATCTCGCCGCCTTCTACAAGTCGCCGCTCGGTCAAAAACTTTTGCAGATGGAGCCGCAGTCGATTTCCGCCAGCGTGAACTATATGCAGCAGTGGGCGCAGCAGTTCGCCGAGCAGGTGAACGGTCAGTTCCGCGCCGAAATGCGCAAGCGCGGCAAGGAAATCTGAGCGCTTTGACTTGAGGGAGACGTGTCCCGGATGCGATTCAGCACGGAGTGCTGCTTCGCAGGCCCGGGATACGATGAAAAATAACGGCTCAGAGAAAGCCTCGACGTTCGGAGCAATTCATGTCCAGCAAGTCTGACTTCGACGTCGATCTCTTTGTCATCGGCGGTGGTTCCGGCGGCGTTCGCGCCGCCCGCATCGCTGCCGGTTATGGCGCTAGCGTGATGGTTGCCGAGGAATATCGCTTCGGCGGCACTTGTGTGATCCGCGGCTGCGTGCCGAAGAAGCTGATGGTCTATGCCTCGCATGTGTCGCGCGAGATCGACGATGCGAAAGGCTTCGGCTGGACCATCCCGACCGCCACCTTCGACTGGCCGACTTTCATCGCGGCCAAGGACAAGGAAATCGCGCGCCTTGAAGGCATCTACACCACCAATGTCGAGAGGCCCGGTGCCAAGACCGTGAAGGCGCGTGCGGTGTTCGAGGACCCGCATACGCTGAAGCTCGGCAATGGCGAGACAGTCCGCGCGAAACACATTTTGATCGCCACCGGCGGTACGCCCAGCCATGGGCCTGCGATCCCCGGCATCGAGCATGTGATCTCGTCCAACGAGGTCTTCCATCTGCCCGAACTGCCGAAGCGCATCGTGATTCAGGGCGGCGGCTATATCGCGCTGGAATTCGCCTGCATCTTCGCCGGCCTCGGCTCCGACGTCACCGTGGTCTATCGCGGCGACAACATTTTGCGTGGTTTCGATGAGGACGTCCGCGCCCATGTTCGCAACGAGATGGAGAAGCAGGGCATCACGATCCTGACAGGCTGCACGGTCAAGGCGGTCGACAAGCATCGCCACGAATTCACCGCGCATTTGTCCAGCGGCGCCAGCATCGCCGCCGATCAGGTGCTGTTCGCCATCGGCCGTCACGCCAATACCCACGGACTGGGCCTGGAGAAGGCCGGCGTGAACTTCAAGCGCAGCGACGGCGCGGTCATCGTCAACGAGTTCTCGCAGACCAATGTCCCGCATATCTATGCGGTGGGCGATGTCACCAATCGCGTCAACCTGACGCCGGTGGCGATCCGCGAAGGCCATGCCTTCGCCGACACCGTGTTCGGCGGCAAGACCGTGAAGGTCGATCACAGCGACATCCCGACAGCCGTGTTCACGCAGCCGGAAGTCGGCACCGTCGGCATGACCGAGGACGAGGCGCGGGCGAAGTTCAGCCACGTCGATATCTACAAGACCGATTTCCGCGGCATCAAATCGACGATCTCCGGCAGCGACAGCCGGGTGCTGATGAAGCTGATTGTCGATGGTTCGACCGATATCGTGGTCGGCTGCCACATCGTCGGTCCGGAAGCGGCAGAGCTGATCCAGATCCTCGGCATCTGCATCAAGCTGAAGGCGACGAAAGCGGATTTCGACGCGACGGTCGCCGTGCATCCGAGCGCTGCGGAAGAGCTGGTGACGATGCGCACGCCGACGGCACGTTACGTACGTGAGGCGGCGGAGTAGCCCCACACACAGCCCCTCATGGTGAGGAGCGCGCTCTCGCGCGCGTCTCGAACCATGAGCTGTCCTGGCTCAGAGCTTGTGGCCATCCTTCGAGACGCGGTCGAAGACGACCGCTCCTCAGGATGAGGGGGAGTTAAACGGTTACGACCGTAAGGCGGATGACGCTGGGGTCATCCGCCCTACGTCTGAGTTTTAAAAATTCCCGATCGCCGAGATCCGGAACGTCCGCGGCAATCCCGGCGACAGGTTGTTGTTGCCGTCCGCCGAGGCCCAATAGCCCTTGTTGAAGATGTTCTCCACGTTGAGCTGCAGCTTCCAGTTCTGGTTGATCTTCGCATAGAGCGCTGCATCGAAGCGGACGAAGCCGGGCAGGCGCACACTGTCATCCGACGAGGCGTAGGAGTTCGAGAAATAGATCATGCCCACGGCCGCGGCCCAGATCGGATCGATCTGCACCTTGTTCCACCACGAGAACTGATTGTAGGGCACGAGCTGCACGCGGTTGCCGGCAAGGATCGTGGCCGATGTATCGCTGGTCACCCGCGCATCCGTGTAGGAATAACCCACCGTCGACTGCCAGATATCGGTGACGTAGCCGTTGAGCGTGGTCTCGAAGCCGCGGATGCGGTTCTTGCCCGACAGGAAGAAGGTGCCGTCGCCGTTCGGATTGGCCAGCGGCACATTGCTGCGGTCGAGCTGATACACTGCCGCGGTATATTGCAGGCGCGGCAGGATGTTGTACTTCACCCCGACTTCCTTGTTGTCGAACTTCTGCGGATCGAGCAGCACGGTGGAGGACGACAGCGCGCTGAACTGGTCGCCCGAGGCTGGCAGATACGAAATGCTGTAGCTGCCATAGACCGAGAGATTGTCGATCGGCTTCACGATGACAGCGGCGCGCGGCGACAGCTTGCCATCGGTGCGGCTGCGCGAGATCCCGGTGTTCTGGTCGAGTGCCTGCAGATCGAAATTGTCGTAGCGCACGCCCGCGATCACCTGCAGCCAGCGGGTGATGTCGATCTGGTCCTGCACATAGCCCGACGCAATGTTGAGGCGATATTTGCTGTTGGCATCGGTGGCGATGTGCTGGAACGTCACCGGGCCGAGATAGGCGCTGTCGAACGGATTGGCCGCGATGGTGTTGCTCAGCCCGCCGCCGGCCGCGGGGAAGAAGCCGGTGTTGCGGAAGGAGAGGCCGCTCTGGCGTCCGAACTCGGTGCCGAAAGCGAGCGTGTGAAACACCGGACCGGTCCACGTCTTGTAGGTGAAATCGGTCTGGTTGAAGATGTTTTCGCGGTTTGTCGTGTTGTTATAGGCCGCGCGATTGAACGACGTGTCGGTCGTGTTCACCGCGCCCGACAGCGTGCCGTTGCCGGGATAGACGTTCTGATAGCCGCGCTTGAAGTCGGTATACATCGTCGCGTTGCGCACGGTGAGGCCGTTGTCGAAATCATGATCGATCACGGCAGAGACGCGGTTCATGTCGACATAGGACTGGTTCAGCCCCGGCGCGCCGAAGAAGGCCGTGAGGTCGCCATTCGGTGCGAAGGGCAGCGCCGGATTGAAGCGCGTCGATGACGGCGCGGTGTTGCTCAGCGCCTGCGAGGGATTGCCGCGATCGGCGGTGCGCTCGTCGTGGAACAGTTCGTAGTCGAGCTTGATCGTGGTGGTGTCGTTCGGCTTCAGCGTCACTGACGGATTGAGGCCGTAGCGCTCCAGCTTGCCATATTGGCGGAACGTGTCGGAGCCCTCATACATCGCGTTCAGGCGCACCGCGACATCGGGATTGACGCTTTGTCCGGCATCCAGCGTGAAGCGGCGGTCGCCATAGGAGCCTGATTGCAGCGTGGTTTGATAGACGCGCTGGCCATCGGCTTCCTTCAGCGTGCGATTGACCAGACCGCCGCCGGCGCCGCGGCCGAAGATCAGCGCACTCGGGCCCTTCAGTACCTCGACGCTCTGCGCGTTGTAGAGATCGCGGAAATACTGCACGTCATCGCGAAAGCCGTTGACGAAGAAGTTGGCGCTGGAATCGACGCCGCGGATCACGAGCTCGTCGCGATTGCCTTCACCCTGATGGATGGCGACGCCGGGCACATAGCGCGTCACGTCGGTCATCCCCGGAAAGGCCTGGTCCTGGATGTAATCCTTGGTCAGCACGCTGATCGACTGCGGAATGTTGAGCAGCGGCGTGTTGGTCTTGGTCGCGGTGGATGTCGAGTTGGCATAGATGCCGACCGTGCCGGTGCGGACGTCATGCGGCTGGTTGAAAGCGGGCACCGGCTTGGCCGGCACCTCGGGGTGGCGCGATGCCGTGGTGCGGCGACGCGCCGTGGTGGTGGCGCGCGTCGTCGCCGCGGTTCGGCGCTGGCGGCGCACGGTGCTCGGAGCGTCCACCGTGACCGGCGGGAGTGAAGAGGCGCCCTGGCTCTGCGTGCCGGCCGTCTGCGCATGCGCGTCGGGCGCAGCCAGCAGCGTCAGCGCGAGTGCGCTCGCGGACAACAGCGTCGCGCGCGTCAGCCGTCGTGTGAGTGATGGTGTATCGATGTCGTGACGCATGCGCCGCTCCCCAGAAGTCCCGGTACAAATTGTCGCACCCGTAAGTGCTTGATCGCTCATGGGGGAGGAGGGGCGGGCGCGTAAAGACCAAAGCGCACAACTAAATTTGCTCGTGCAGACGGAATAAATCGCGAAGTGTGCTGTCTGGAACGAGTCTAAGTTTTGTGCGACGAAAAGTCACTGAAAAGTCGACGTTTTTCGGTTGACGCCGTTTCGGTTCCATCAGCGGGCGGGCGGCGATTGTTCGAGATATTCTAAGGTCGTGGGGAAACGCGGAGGCTGTTGAGCGGGGGAAATCGTAGGATGGGTTGAGCGCAGGCGCGTCAGCGCCGGAGCGATACCCATCACGTCAGGCGCAGGAGGTGATGGGTATCGCTCCGCTCAACCCATCCTACGGCGCCCGCTAATCCTCCATCTGCAGCCACTCCGCCGCGCCCCGCCACAGCGTGTCGCGATGCTCCGGGCGGAAGAAACCGAAATGCCCGATCTTGTCGCTGCCGGCTTCGATCGGGCGGATCGTATCGATATCGGGCTTGATCGAGGTGAAGCCGGCGCACAGCATCTCCACCGCCGGCCGCGTCGCCCATGGATCGTCGGAGAAGCTCAGCGCCCGCAGCGCGCCGCGATAGCGAGGGAAATTCGCTAGCGCGCGCAGCTTGCGGTCGTCGAAGAAATAGTGGTCGCTGGTCACCCAGTCGGCCCATTCGGTGAAGACGCCCTTGGGCAGGTCCAGCCCGAGCCCGATCTTGCCGGGCGCATAGCCCATCACCTGCGCCAGCGGCTTGCCGATGAATTTCATCAGCGCGTAGATGCGATAGTTCTCCGGCTGGGTCATCAGCCGCCACGTGCCGGCCTGCGCCGCCACGAGCAGAGCGCGCGACACTTCCGCATTGTTCGGAATGAGCCCCAGCGCCTGGCCGCCGAAGGAATGGCCGACAAAGCCGAGCGGCAACTTGTAGCGCTCGCGCATCCAGTTCACGGCGGCGACCACGTCGAGTGCCGCCCAGTCGGTCATCGAGGCCTTGAAGCCGCGCAGCGAGGTCGCGCCTTTCGGCCGGGAGTCGCCGGTGCCGCGATAGTCGTAAGTGAGCACGGCACAGCCGCGGCTCGCCAGATAGATGGCAAATCCGCGGTAGATTTTCCGCGGTACGGCAGTCGCGGAGTTGATCAGGACAGCATGGCTGCGGGTGCCGCGGGGCAGATAGAGCGTCGCGCCCAGCGGAAATCCGTCCGTCGCCGGAATCGTGATGTCGTCGCAAAATGCGTCGTCGGGCGCGGCGTCCGGCAGTCTCATCCTTTAGTTCCCCCAAGACCAGGACAAGCAGATGCGAATTCGGCTGCCGGTGCAAGGGTTTGACGCGCATCAGCGAGATCGCCGCGGGTGGATTTCCAACTGGCGGAGCCTATATGACCCATGTATAACGCGGCCTCCGCAGCCATAAGGCGCGGTTTTCAGGAGACAATTTCATGTCCGAGCGGTGGACACCCGAGAGCTGGCGGGGCAAGCCCGTCATGCAGATGCCGGAATATCCGGATGCAAAAGCCCTGAGCGACGTCGAGGCGCAGCTCGCCACGTTTCCGCCGCTGGTTTTTGCGGGTGAGGCCCGCAATCTGAAGAAGCAGCTCGCCAGAGTGGCCAATGGCGAGGCTTTCCTCCTGCAGGGCGGCGATTGCGCCGAGTCCTTCGCCGAGCATGGCGCGAACAACATCCGCGACTTCTTCCGCGCCTTCCTGCAGATGTCGGTCGTGCTCACTTATGCCGGCGCGCTGCCGGTGGTGAAGGTCGGCCGCATCGCCGGCCAGTTCGCCAAGCCGCGCTCTTCGCCGGTGGAGAAGGCGAACGGCCAGGAGCTGCCGAGCTATCGCGGCGACATCATCAACGACATCGCCTTCACGGCGGAATCCCGCGTGCCGGATCCGCAGCGCCAGCTGATGGCCTATCGCCAGTCGGCGGCGACGCTGAACCTGCTGCGCGCATTCGCGAGCGGCGGCTTCGCCAATCTCGGTAGCGTGCATCAGTGGATGCTCGGCTTCCTCAAGGATTCGCAGCAGTCGCGCCGCTACAAGGAGCTGGCTGACCGTATCTCCGACGCGCTCAACTTCATGCGCGCCTGCGGCCTCGATCTCGAAGCCCATCCGGAGCTGCGCTCGACCGATTTCTACACCAGCCACGAAGCGCTGCTGCTCGGCTACGAGCAGGCCTTCACCCGCGTCGACTCGACCACGGGCGACTGGTACGCGACCTCGGGCCACATGCTGTGGATCGGCGACCGCACGCGCCAGCTCGACCATGCGCATGTCGAATATTTCCGCGGCATCAAGAACCCGATCGGCCTGAAGTGCGGCCCGTCGCTGAAGCCGGATGAGTTGCTGAAGCTGATCGATGTCCTCAATCCGGACAACGAG
Organism: Pseudomonadota bacterium; assembly: GCA_023449855.1. Taxonomy (GTDB): domain Bacteria; phylum Pseudomonadota; class Alphaproteobacteria; order Rhizobiales; family Xanthobacteraceae; genus Tardiphaga. The sequence continues at coordinate 13,837 of JAEXHR010000361.1, forward strand.
GCCGGCCGCCTGACGCTGATCGGCCGCTTCGGCCACGAGAAGGTCGGCGAGCATCTGCCGGGCTTCGTCCGCGCGGTGCAGAAGGAAGGCCGCAAGGTTGTCTGGTCGTGCGATCCGATGCACGGCAACACGATCACGTCGAATTCGGGCTACAAGACCCGTCCGTTCGACCGCATCCTGTCCGAGGTGAAGTCGTTCTTCCAGATTCATCAGGCCGAAGGCACCCATGCCGGCGGCGTGCATCTGGAAATGACCGGCCAGAACGTCACCGAATGCACCGGCGGCGCCCGCGCGATCACCGACGAGGATCTCAACGACCGCTATCACACTGTCTGCGATCCCCGCCTGAACGCCGAGCAGGCCATCGACATGGCGTTCCTGATCGCGGAGCTGCTGAAGGGCGGTCGCGCGGGCAAGGAGCAGCCGCTTCCGGTCGCTTCGGGCCTGTAACAACTCCTGTGTCCCGGACGCGGTGTGGCGTTTTTCATGCCGCTCCGCTGAGCCGGGACCGTGCCAAACTCGGAGTTCGTGGCGGTCCCGGCTCTGCGAAGCGGCACGTTTTGCCGCATCGCGTCCGGGACAGGGGCGGGATGGTTCGTGTCAGGAACAGGTTTCGGACTACATCGGCTCTGGCGAGCCACCATCAACTCCTGGAATGGTCTCCGCTCCGGCTTCACGTCGGAGCGGGCCATTCGTGAGGAGGTGGCTGCGCTTGTCCTCGCATTCCCGCTGGCTTTGCTGATCGGCACCACCGCGGCCCGCCGCATCGAGATGATTGCGGTGGTGATGCTCGTTCTCACCGTCGAACTCCTCAATACCGCCATCGAGAAACTCGCCGACCGGGTGACGATGGAGCACGATTCACAAATCGGACGCGTGAAGGACCTAGGCTCGGCAGCAGTCGGCATCGCGCTGCTGATCGCGGGGATGGTGTGGCTGTTCGCGCTGGGTGAGCGCGTGGGGCTGTTTTGATGGCGCTCCACTGTCTCTGCTCCCTCTCCCGCATGCGGGGGAGGGCCGGGGTGGGGGCAGCCGCACGCGCCGGAATTTGTGGAGGCACCCCCACCCTGACCCTCCCCCGCAAGCGGGAGAGGGTACACGGCTTTCCATGCCAGTAAACGTAGGGCGGATTAGCGCAGCGTAATCCGCCGTTCTTCGCCACATGCACTCGGCCGGCGGATTACGCCTTCGGCTAATCCGCCCTACGGTCCAATACTGAAAAATGCCCGCGCCGCTGTAGCCAGAGCAGCAGCACCAGACTCGGTGCCGCGACGATCACGCTGATCACGAAGAACATTGGCCATCCCGTCGCCTGCGCCACATAGCCTGCGCCGGCCGAAAGATACGTCCGCCCGACCGCTGCCAGCGCCGTCAGCAGCGCATATTGCGTGGCGGTGTGCAGCGGGTTTTTGCAAAGGGCGGAGAGATAGGCGACGAAAATCACGGTGCCGATGGCGCCGGTGAAATTCTCCACCGAGATCGCCAGCGCCAGCGCCCATTGATTGACGCCGACCAGCGCCAGCCAGGCGAAAGCGAGATTGGACACGGCCTGCAATACGGCGCCGATCCACAGGCTCATGGCGAGTGAATAGCGGCGCGCGAGAAAGCCGCCGGCGAAGCCGCCGAGCAGCGCGGCAGCGAGGCCGACGCCTTTCACGATGGCTGCGTAGTCGTTGCGGGTGAAGCCGAGATCGATGACGAAAGGCGCGGTCATCGTGCCGGAAAAGGCATCGGTGAGTTTGAACAGCACGACGAAGGCGAGTGCTGCCCAGGCATCCCGGCGCGACAGGAATTCCGAGAACGCGCCGATGGCGGCATGCAGCACGCGCTGAAATGCGTTCTCGCTCCGCGTGGCCGCCTCCGCCTGCACCGATTGCTCGGGCTCGGTGGCGATCAGTGCGGTGAGAGTGCCGATCAGCACCAGCGCTGCCATCGCCACATAGCCCCACATCCAGGCGGATGAGCGCGCCAGCCCGGTGGCCTCGAAGGCGCTGACCAGAAACAGGATGCCGGCGGTGGAGATCAGCATGCCGATCCGGTAGGCGGCGACATAGGAGGCCATGCCGGCGGCCTGCTCGCTCTCGGGCAGGCTTTCGACGCGGAAGGCATCGACCACGATGTCCTGGGTCGACGACATCGTGGCCACCAGCAGCGCGCCAAGCGCGACGAACAGCGGCGAACGGGCGGGATCGGTGAGCGCCAGCATCAAAATCGCGGCGATCAGCAAGAGCTGCGAAAACACCAGCCAGCCGCGGCGGCGGCCGAAAGCGCGGGTGAAAACCGGCACATGCAGCGCGTCGATCAGCGGCGCCCAGAGGAACTTGAGCGTGTAGGGCGTGCCGACAAGCGCGAACAGGCCGATGGTGCCGAGATCGACACCGCTCTCGCGCATCCACACCAGCAAGGTCGAGCCGGAGAGCGCGAGCGGCAGGCCGGAGGAGAAACCGAGCATCAGCACGATCAGCACGCGCGGCTGCAGATACACCGCCATGCTCTCACGCCAGGAGGCGCGGGGCTGCAAGGCGGCGTCGGACGTGTCGGGCGCTGTGGTCATCAGTCGGACTCTTCTTGACCTCTCCCCTCCGGGGAGAGGTGGGGGGCCCGGGGGGGCGGGGGGGGGGGG
>JAEXHR010000020.1 GCA_023449855.1 Pseudomonadota bacterium
GCCTGCGCATGCGCGCAGGCGGTCCCGACCAACAGGAGGATGAGCGCGCGGCAGGCGAAGTGAACGAAACGCTGGGCGCGCAGTACGACTTCCACCTGACGCGTGTCAGACATAGCAAGGTCCTTCGATCAGCGGGTGAGCATTGATGAAGGCCTCGTCGATCTCGACGCCGAGGCCCGGGATTTCCGACGGCGCGACGCAGCCATTGGCATCGAGCTTGTAGGGGACACCGCCGACTTCATCGCGGAACGGATTGTGCTTGGCGACGTCGCCCTCGAAATAGCCGGGGTCTTCCACGGCAGCGAGCACGTTGATGGTCGCAGCCATATTGATGCCGGTGGCCGACGTATGCGGATTGAAGGACAGTTTCCAGGCCTGGGTCATGCCGGCGATCCGCATGGACTCGGTCACACCGCCGGTCTTCGACAGGTCGGGCTGCACGAAGCTCACCGCGCGATCCTCGATCAGGCGGTTGAATTCGTAACGGGTGAAATGGTTTTCGCCGGCGGCGAGCGGCGTCGAGCCCATCGCGGCGGCGGCCTGATAGGAGCGATAGTCGAGCGCCGGGAACGGCTCTTCGAGCCAGCCGATCTGCAGGTCGTCATAGGCCGGCATCACGCGGCGGACATCGTCGAGCGTGTAGCCGGTATTGGCATCGACGAGGATCTCGATGCTGTCGCCGACGGCTTTGCGCACGGCAGTCGCGCGCGCCACGTCGTCACGTGGATTGTCGCCGACGCGCAGCTTCACGGCGCGGTAGCCCTGCGCGACGTAACCCTGCGCTTCCTCGGCCAGCGACTCCGGCGCCTGCCAGCCGAGCGAGATGCCGCCAGCATAGGCCTTGATCGGCTTCGACGCGCCGCCGAGCAGCTTGTAGAGCGGCCAGCCGGCCGCTTTGGCGCGGATGTCCCACAAAGCGAGATCGAGACCGCTGAGCGCCATGGCGGCGGCATAGCCCATGCCGTGGCTCGACAGCTGCATCTGATAGACGCGGTGCCAGACGCCGACCACATTCATCGCATCCATGCCGCCGACAAGTTCGGCAATCGTCGTGTCGATCAGCTTGGCGATGGCACCGGGGCAGCGGCCGTGATGGGCTTCACCCCATCCGGTGAGGCCTTCGTCGGTCGTGACCTTCACCAGCACGGCGTCGCGCTTGACGGCGCGGCCGATGCCGAGACGGACATTCTGGCCCTGCGGCACGCGGTAGGAGATCGGAACGGCTTTGATCGCTGTAATCTTCATGGGAGCCTCATGCTGCCTTGTGACCGGGATTGACGAGATTGCGCGGCTGCTCGCCGCGCAGGATACGGAGCATTTCTTCGGCGGCGCCGACGGCCATGCCACGGCTGCTGCTGGCCGTAAGCGCCGCGGCATGTGGCGTCAGCAACAGGTTCGGGCAATCGAACAGCGCGTCATCGGCGGGCAGGGGCTGGATGTCGAAGACGTCCAGTGCCGCACCGCCGATCTTGCCCGCCTTCAGCGCCGTAATCAGAGGCGCATTCTCCACGACTGCGCCGCGCGAAACATTCACAAGCACGGCGTCGGCTTTCATCTGCGCGATGCGTGCGGTATTGACGAGACCACGTGTCTCATCTGTCAGCGAGCAGCAGATCACCAGCGCATCGCTGCGGGCGAACAGCTGATCGAGCGAGACTTCCTCGACATCGGCCGGCAACGCACCCTTGCGGCGTGAGGTACCGATCACCTTCATGCAGAAGCCCTGTTTTGCGATCTGCGCGATCCGGCGGCCGATGGTGCCGACGCCAAGGATGCCGAGTGTCGCGCCGTTCAGTTCGGTGAAGCCGTCGGTCGTGGCGCGCGCGGAGCCCCAGCCCGTGCTGCGCATCAGGGCGTTCATCACATGGATCGGACGCCGCAGATGCATGATCGCCGACATCGCATATTCAGCGACCGCCGACGTATTGCTACCGGGCAGGTTGGCGACGGCGACGCCTTTGGCCGTCGCCGCATCCACCGGAATGAAGTCGAGTCCGACACCGTGACGCACCATTCCCTTCAGGCGTGGTGCGTGATCGACGATATCGTCCGGGAGCTTTGCACGCACGATGATGCCGTCGGCCTCCTTCGCCCATTCGCGCAGGGTCTCAGGTTTGGTGTCAGGCGCAGTGATCAATCGTGCATGCGGCCTGAGGATCGCCTCGCCATCGGCATGCATGGGATTGGTCAGGAGAATGGTGGGCAGATCAGGCATCGAAGGCCGGTCCTTCCGTGATGGGATTGGCGAGCTGGCCGAGACCCTCGACAGCAGCAATGACGGTCGAGCCCGGCTGCAACCATGCCGGCGGCTTGTGCATCGCTGCAACGCCCGCCGGCGTGCCAGTGGCGATGACATCGCCGGGCTCCAACGACCCACGATGCGAGAGCCACGAAACGAGTTCGGCAACGCCGAAGATCATGTCTTTCGTCGATCCTCGCTGCAGCACCTTGCCATCGACGGTGAGCGTGACGCCGAGCGCATGCGGGTCGGGGATTTCGTCGCACGATGCGAGGAAGGGGCCGAACGGGCCGAAAGTAGTGATGTTCTTGCCGCGGTCGAAATGGCCGTCGGCCTTGATCATCTCGCTGGCGCTGACATCGTTGAAGCAGCCGTAAGCCGCAACATATTCCAGCGCCTGTTCTTTCGATACATTCACCGCGCGCTTGCCGATCACGGCGGCGAGCTCTGCTTCATAGGTGCAACCGCCGATTCCGGCGGGCAGCACGATCATCCGTCCCGCCGCAATCACCGTCTTCGGCGTCTTCATGAACAGCACCGGCTCCGGCGGCGGCGCGATGCCGCGTTCGGCCACGGCATCACGATAATTATGTGCGATGCCGAAGATGCGCGGCGGCGCCGGCAGTGGCGCCAGCAGCGTCACCTGATCGAGCGTCAGCTTTGCAGCGTCGGCAAGACCATGCGCAGTGATGATGCTCACCATCTTGCCGAGGCCGGCATCGAGAAACGACTGCAACTGCGGCGCGGTGCCGTTCAGGCCGTCACGCATCGACGGATGGGCGAGATCGAAGATCACATCGGACGGGGCCGTGCCGTCGCCCCGAAGGACGCCGGCACGGGTCGAGCCCGCCTGGGCAAAAGTCACGAACCTCATGATCGCAGCCCCGCCGTCACGCGACGCGATACTTGTCGATCACCGAACGATCGACTTCGATGCCGAGGCCGGCGCCGGTCGGCACGGCGATGATGCCATTGACCTGATTGATCGGCGTGACGGCGAGATGATCGCGGAACGGGTTTTCCTCCTGCTCGAATTCGAGCATCGGCGGCATCGGGAAAAGGCTTGGCGGCTGGTTCGGAATGGACGCCAGGAAGTGGATGGTGGCGGAGAGGCCGACCACCGAGCCCCAGGCATGCGGCACGCATTCGACGCCATGCGTGCTGGCGAGGGCTGCGATCTTTTTGCATTCGGTGATGCCACCGGCCGCGCAGACGTCGGGCTGCACGATATCCATCGCCTTGCGCACGATGGCATCGCGAAAACCCCAGCGGGTGAACTCGTTCTCGCCGCCGGCCACTGCCATGTCGAGCGACCGCGTCACCTCGATATAGCCGTCGATATCCTCCGGCGAGATCGGCTCCTCGAACCACTCGATGTCGAGCTCTTCCAGCTTGCGGCCGAGCTTGATCGCAGCAGGAACGGTGAGGCAGTGGTTGGCGTCCACCATCAGCTTGATGTCGGATCCGATCGCCTCGCGCACGGCCTTCACGCGCTCATAGTCGCGCTTGATGGAGCCGAGGCCGATCTTCATCTTGATCGCCTTGAAGCCGGCCTTCTTGTAGCCCTCGGCCTCCTCGACGGCTTCGTCGACCAGGCGCTCCATGTCGGTGAAATACAGGCCCGTCGCGTAGCAATCGACTTCGGTGCGGAAGGCGCCGCCGATCAGCTTGTGCACCGGCTTGTTGCAGGCCTTGCCGATGATGTCCCACAGCGCGATGTCGATGCCGCTGATGGCGGCGATGGACATGCCCTTGGGGCCGTAATCCTTGATGCGATTATAGAGGTCTTCCCAGATCACCTCGACATCGAACGGATCGCGGCCGACGACGCGGGGCGCAAGCTGCGTATCGATGAACGCCTTGGCCACGGCGGAGGGGCCATAGCATTCGCCCCAGCCAACGATGCCGTCATCGGTTTCGATTTCGACGAGGCAGGTGCCACGCGTCTTGTAGAGCCAGCCGCGCGACGACGTGAACGGGCGCTGCACGGGAGCGGCGACGACATGGCAGGTGATCTTCTTGATTTTCAAAGGGAGGTCCTCGTCGATAGGGCAGATGAATGCGACCGGCGCCGCAGCGCCGGCAGCGGTTATTCCTTCGGGAATGTCTGTGCGGCGACCTTGCCGATGGCGATAGCAACGCCGTCGACTTCCCTGGCGAGCGCGTCGCCGGCGAGGTCGTCGACCAGGAAGACGTTCTTCTTGGCGAATTCCTTGAAGCGCGGATCCTGGATGGCGGCGCGGAACGCGGTCACCAGCTTGGTGCGAACGTCGTCGGGCAGGCCGGCGGGGCCGACGACGTAGGCCATCTGGACGACAGGTCCGTATGGGAAGACGTCGAAGCCGCGCTCCTTGAAGGTCGGCACATCCGGGAACATCTCCAGCCGCTCATTGGCGAAGATGCCGATCGGCGTGAGCAGCTTTTCCTGGATCTGGCCGAGCGTTTCCGACGGCTTGAGCACACCGGAATCCACGTGCTGGCCGATCAGGTCGGCCACGACTTTCGAGCCGCCGGTATAGGGCACGTTGACATATTCGACGCCGGCCGCGCGCGCGGTCATGGAGGCGAAGATGTGATTGAGATTGTAGTTGCCGGGCGTGCCGACCGTCACCTTGCCCGGCTTGGCCTTCATATTGGCGATGTAGTCGGGCAGGGACTTGATGGCGCTGGTGGACGGCACCAGCAGCATCAAGGGATCGGTCGAGACGCGCGCGATATGCGTGAAGTTCGCATTGGTGAGACCGTTCGCCTTGTTCTGGGCGATCAGCGCCAGCGTCGAACTGGTGCCCATGCCGATCACATAGCCATCGGGCGCAGCACTCGCGACACGCTTCATGCCGATGACACCGGTCGCACCCGGGACGTTTTCGATGACCAGCTTGATCCCATGTTCGCGCAGGATCGGATCGAGCGCACGCGCGGCCACGTCGTTCGAGCCGCCGGCGTTCCATGGCACGATGAAGGTGATGTCCTTTTGCGGGAATCCAGACTGGGCCAGGGACGGCGAAACCGCAAATAAACCAATTCCGGCAGCACAGAGCGCTGCACGCCCGAAGGACGTGATGATCGACATTGTTTTCCTCCCATTTTTGTTGTTTGTTATAACAAACATATTCAGAGGTCAACGCGGTATCTGCATCCGATTTGCGGAATCGGGGCCCATTGGGTTAGCGAGCAGGGAATGACGTCACTCAAGCGCATCGAACGTGAACCGCTCTGGGATCTGGCCCATGCGCAGCTCCGCGACGCGCTGCTGGCTGGCCGGTTCGCGCCGGGCACCGTACTGACGCTGCGGTCGCTGGCGGAGACGTTCGGGACATCGATTACGCCGGTGCGCGACGCGGTCACGCGGCTTGTCGCTCAGGGCGTCTTGCAGCAGGGCCCGCGCAATGCGGCGATCGTCCCGCATCTGACACGCAGCGAACTTGCGGATCTCACGGTGGTGCGCTGTGCGCTCGAAGGCAGGGCCGCGCGGGAGGCCGCGAGCAGGCCGCAGGCTGCTTCACTCGAGCGTCTTCACGCGCTGCTGGCCAAGATGCAGTCGCTGATCGCGGCGCGTTCGCTCGAGAGCTATCTCGAGCACCATCGCAAATTTCATTTCGAGATCTACGCGATGTCCGGCGTTCCGATTCTCGTCGAGACGATCGAGAACATGTGGCTGCGCTGTGGCCCGGTGCTGTCCTTCGTCATTCCCGAATATGTGGTGCTGCTGAAGGGCTGGGATCATCACACCGCCGCCTTGAAGGCGATTGTGGCTGGCGACGGCGAAGCAGCCGAGCGCGAGATCGTCGCGGATATCACGGAAGCGGCACAGTACCTGAGCGGACTGGCGGATGCCGGCGGTCAGTTGCGCCGCCCGATGCCCGAGGCTGCGGCCGGCTGAGTTCGTTTGCCGCAAGATCGCCAAATCCACAGCGGCGGTCAGACACCTAGATTTTAGCCCGCGTCCTGCCTATATTGGTTCTGTCGCAAGACGATGGCGCTGAACCTCACGATGGACCGCAGGCAGACCCGGGGGCAGTACCCGGCGCCTCCACCTCAGCAGCTTCTGATTTGATTTCTTGAAGAAGTCAGGACGGGCTGTTCAGGCGGGGGCGAAACAGGATCGATGGCTGCGAAGAAGTCGCGAATTGTGCTCGGCATGATACCGCCGTTATCGGGTCAAAAACCTAAATGCCAACGACAACGTTAGCATGAACGAAGTGCGCCTCGCGGCGTAACCGTTCGGGGTTGGTCCACCTAGCAACAGAACGGCCGGCCGCGTCATCCTTCGGGATGGCGCGGTTTTATTTTGGCTTCGCTTTATATTTCGGTGCGCGCTTCCTGACCTGCGAACTGTGTCGACCTGCCGCGCATGTTGGCGTGCAATTGCAAGCTGTTGCCAAGAGGGTGACGCAATTCGATCACTTTGGAATGCCAACTGTTACGCATTCTCGATCGGACATGAGGAGCAACCAATGGCGCGGAATTTCGGCGTTCACCGGCGGTTCAACCATCCGGCCGACGCCCCGGTTTGGCCGTTGTGGATGGTGACATTTGCGGCGGTTGCCGTGATCAATGCGGCGACCTTTTTGCCGACGCGTTAGCGCGCGGGGTTCACGAATTAACCTGCGTTAGCGGCGACAAGGCAATGCAAGACATTTCCAGGCCGTCATTTTAAGTCTCAGACGGTACATCGCTCCGAAACACAATCGGGGGCGATCGTGACTGAGACTTTGCTTTTATTGGCGGCTGTCGCCGGCGTCATTTGCCTGAGCGTTCAGATCTATCTGTGGCGGCAAGATGTGCTGTGGGGACCGTATATCCGCCGCGAGGAGCGGGACGGGCGCCTGTACGGATGATCGTGACGTCGCTCACTTGAGCGACGTGTTGATCGACGTGAACTTGCCTTTGAGATTGCTGCCCGTGCCATTGATCACGGCAATGATCGCCAGCGCGATGCCGGCGGCGATCAGGCCATATTCGATGGCGGTTGCGCCGGACTCGTCGGCAACGAAACGTTTGATCAGCGTCATGATGGAGCAACGCTAGGAATCCCGGGTGAATCGCTCGTAAACAGCTACCGGACATTCTGCGGTAAAATATGCGGGCCTGATCATCCGCATGGTTACGTTTCAAGAGGAGCTTGATCTGAGGTTGCGCGGTGACCGGCCGGCGACAGTTTTGTGTTTACCATAACCGGGTTCTCCCCATTTTCGCCCTGATCCAGCTACGTTATGTTCACCATGCGATGCGGATATGGGCCGTGTCGTAATTTTGCGGTCACGGGGCTGCCCGGATGGGCAGGTGACCGCCGCAATGGTATTGGGGCGTATGGGGATTCTTCGGTCACAGCGGTTCGGCCGGGCTGCAGGCGCAGCAGCAGCCATGGGCGCCTGTCTGGCGCTGGCCAATTGCTCGTCCCAGACTACCAGCTTCAGCCGTCTCGATCCAAAATATGGCGTGTCCAGCAGCCCGCGCGTGGTTGGCATGGGTGAGCCCGTCCCGAAAGGCGGCGGCACCTATCGCGTCGGCAAGCCCTATGTGGTCGCCGGCCGCACCTATGTCCCCGAAGAGAACGCCAATTATCGCGCCGAAGGCATCGCATCCTGGTATGGCGACGCTTTCCATGGCCGCCTGACGGCCAATGGCGAAGTGTTCGACATGGCGTCGCTCACCGCCGCGCATCCGACCCTGCCGATTCCGAGCTATGCCCGCGTCACCAATGTGCGCAACGGCAAGTCGCTGATCGTGCGCGTGAACGACCGCGGTCCGTACCATGGCAATCGCCTGATCGACGTGTCGAACAAGGCGGCCGAACTGCTCGAATTCAAAGGCAACGGCACCGCGCGCGTGCGCGTCGAATATGTCGGCCGTGCGCCGCTGGAAGGCTCCGACGATCGCCAGTTGATGGCGACGCTGCGCACTGGTGAGCCGGCGCCGTCGCCATCGGTCGTGCGTGTCGCATCCGCGCGTTCCTTCGTGCCGGATATGCAGGGCGGCCGTGTCGTCTCGCGCGATATCCCGATGCCGGAAGGGCGTCCGTATTCGCTCGGCAACACCGCCGCGGATCGCCAGACATCGGAGATGTCGTCATCCGGCCGCTATCGTTCGGCTTCAGCCTATCCCGCCGAGAACCCGCGTGCGGTTTCGTATGAAGGCAATGCCGACTATGCGGCTCCGGCCGAGCCGGCTTTCCGCGATAACGGCACTGTCGATGCCCGCGGCGCCGCTGCGATCCTGTCGGGACGTGGTCTCTACTAACTTCTCGCATTCAGATTACCGCGCGAAGCACCGATGCGCGATCGTGTCGGCGCATTTCAGGCATTGATCGATCGCTAGAACGGCACGCGGGCCTTTGCGCTCAAGCTCCAGATACGCGTGGTGCTGCCGATCCCGCCGAGCTCACCGCCGATCAGAACGCCCGCGCCATTGGTGAACTTGCTGGCAAGGCCGCCGGACGCGCGGGCGGACCAGCCCTGCAGCAGTGGTGTCGAAGCCAGTGTGGGGTCGTCGGTGCCGGCGAGGGCTGCCGCACTGGCCTGGCTGAAATAGTAGTCGCCATAGATGCCGAGATAGGGCGTGAGCACGATGCCCTCGAACCACGACAGCGGATAGCCTCCCTTCAGGCCCGCGGACGCGCGACCACTCGCGAAGTCGTGCGTACCCTGTAGGGTGCCGAGCGAATCCGTATAGGCGTTCTGGTGCTCCCACAACGCATAGACGCGCAATGAAGGCTCGAGCAGGAAGCCCGCAACCTGATGCGAGCCCGTGAAACCGGTCGCGAACATCCAGCGCTGGCCGTTGAAGTTACCCTGCGCCGCGCCGGCCGATCCCTGATAACCGATACGCGAATAGGTCAGCGCCGCGTCGTAGCGGAGCGCCGGCGTGATCAGCCAGCCGAGATAGGTGCCGACGGTCCAGCCATCGCCGCGCAGCCGGCCATTGATGTCCTGCTGGGTGTAGCTGAAGGTCTCCCATCCGCCGACCATGCCGACGAGAAAACTGGGCGCAACCTTGTAGGTCAAGCCGAGCAGGGCATTGACCTGCGTGCCATAGAGCGAGGACTGGCTGACCTGATTGACGCCTGCAGGTGTCGTCGAACTGCTCCAGCGATCGATGCCGGTGGTGCGCACATCGGCCCACAGCAGCCATTCCTTCTGCTCGCGCCATTTTGGCGGCGCCTTGCGGATGACCTGCCGGTCGATAGCCGCGAAGGCATCGTCGATGCGTGACGGCGAAGCGCGTCCGCTGCGCTGGCCGCGCTCGTCCGTCGTCGTGGCAATGCCCAGGGCGGAGACATGGTTGCCGTTGCTTTGGGAGGCGGTCGCAGGTGAGGGCGCGTCATCGTCGTCGCGCGGCTCCGCGGCGAAGTTGATCCGCATGCCGGTGGCGCTCGGCAAGACCAGCACGCCGCCCTCATTGAAACCTTCGGAGATGCCGTCGAAGATCGCGCCGGATGTCGCCTGTCCCGCATTCTGCGCGATCATTTTAGTGACGTTGAGCTGCATCGCGCGGAGACGGACACTATCGACCGGAACGTTCACCGTCTGCAGCAAGGCTGCCGAGGTGCTGGCGGTGAAACCCGCACTCCCCGCATAGCGCGCGGTAATGGTGTGGACGCCGGCGGTGAGCGCAGATGTGTTGAACGTGGCGACGCCGGCGGTCAGTGTTGCGGTCCCGATCGCCGTGCCACCGTCGTTGAAGGTGACGGTGCCGGTCGGCGTTGCGCCGGCGCTCGAGACGGTGGCGGTGAAGGTCACGGGCTGGCCAGCGACGCTCGGATTTTGCGAGGAGGCGAGAGCCGTCTGCGTCGCGGCGGCGAGATAGCTAAACCTGTTGGTCGGCGATGCCGCTGACGTCTGCCCCGCTGTCGTGACGATGACGTCCACCGTGCCGGTCCCGGCCGGCGAGACGGCAGTGATCGTCGTTGCTGAATTGACGACATAACTCGCAGCATTGGCGCTTCCGAACCTGACGCCGGCCGGGCCTGCAGTGCCGGAGAACCCGCTGCCGGTGATTGTGACCGACGTGCCGCCCGCCGCGGGGCCGGAAGTCGGCGAAATGGCGGCTATGTTGGGTGCGGCGTTGTAACTGAATTGGTCCGCGGCCGATGTCGCCGAGGTAAAACCGTTATTGGTCACGGTGACATCCACCGTGCCGGTCCCGGCCGGGGAGATCGCGGTGATCGATGTCGCCGAATTCACCGTGTAGCTGGTCGCATTGATCGCGCCGAATTTGACGCCGCCCGCGCTGCTGGTGCCTGAGAATCCAGTGCCCGTGATGGTCACCGAGGTGCCGCCGATGGCTGGTCCCGCGTTGGGCGTGATCGCCGTCACCGTCGGCGCAGGCAGATAAGTGAACTGGTCGGCAGCTGACGTCGCCGATGTCCCGCCCGGCGTGGTGACGCGGATGTCCACCGTCGCCGCCGCGCCCGGCGGCGCTGTCGCGGTGATCGATGTGGCCGAAACCACGGAGAAGGTGGTCGCCGCCGTCGCGCCGAATGCGACGGCCGTAGCACCACTGAGATTGGTCCCGGTGATGGTGACAACGGTGCCGCCGCCGGCACTTCCGGATGCCGGCGATATCGCCGTCACCGTCGGCGCGCCTGCATAGGTGAAGCGGTCAGCCGCGACATCAGCGGATGTGCCACCGGCTGCGGTGACGCGAATATCCGCCGTGCCGGTGCCTGCGGGAGAGGTTGCAGATATCGTCGTTGCGGAAACCACCGTGTGTCCGGTCGCGGCCGTGCTGCCGAAGGCAACGGCCGTCACGCCGGTGAAGCCTGTGCCGGTGATGGTGACGACTGTGCCGCCGCCGGTCGGCCCCGCTGCCGGCGAGATCGATGTCACTGTCGGCGCGGCGATATAGGTGAATTGATCCGCCGCGGCGATTGGCGACTGTCCTCCGCTGGTGGTGACGCGGATATCAACAGTACCGGTGCCTCCAGGTGAAGTTGCCGTGATGGATGTCGCTGAGTTGAAGGTGAAGGTTGTCGCGGCCGTCGTACCGAAAGTCACCGCGGTGACGCCCGTGAAGTCGGTGCCCGTGATTGTAACTTGCGTGCCGCCGATGGCCGGACCGGAGGCGGGCGTAATTCCTGTCACGGCCGGCACTGGAATATAGGTAAAGCGATCAGCCGCACTTGTCGCCGACGTGCCGCCTGCGGTCGTCACGGTGATATCGACTGTGACGCTGCCGCTTGGCGATACGGCTGAGATCGATGTCGAAGAGGTCACAGAAAATGTCGTGGCTGCCGTCGTACCAAACATGACGGCAGTGGCATTGGAGAGGCCTGTTCCGGAGATGGTGACGGTGGTGTTGCCACTCGCCGGGCCGGCCGTGGGCGAGATCGATGTCACCGCAGGTACCGCGACATAGGTGAACTGGCTCGCAGCTCCGCCGCTCGTCACGCCGCCGGGCGTGGTCACCTGGATATTGACCGCCCCCGCGCTGCCGGCCGGCGCAGTTGCGGTGATCGACGTCGCCGAGACGACGGAGAAGGTCGTCGCCGTCGTTGCGCCGAATGTCACGGTGGTTGCGCCGTTGAGATTGGTGCCGGTGATGGTGACGACGGTACCGCCCGCGAGCGGCCCCGCGTTCGGTGTGATCGAGCTGATGGTCGGCGCACCGAAATAAGTGAATTGATCGGCAGCCGATGTCGCCGACGTACCGCCGCCCGTGGTCACACGGATATCGACAGCGCCGGTGCCTGCCGGCGCCGTTGCGGTGATCGATGTCGATGAATTGAAGGTGAAGCCTGTCGCTGGCGTTCCGCCGAAGGTCACGGCACTGACACCGGTGAAATTGGTACCGGTGATCGTCACTGCGGTGCCGCCTGCCGTCGGTCCGGCGGCCGGAGAGACCGATGTCACCGTCGGCGCCGGGATATAGGTGAACTGGTCGGCGGCCGATATCGCCGATGTGCCGCCGGCCGTGGTCACCCTGACATCCACGAGTCCGGTGCCGGTCGGCGCGGTTGCTGTGATCGTCGTCGGCGATACCAACGACACGCCGGTCGCCGCCGTCGCACCGAATGTCACGGCGGTCGCGCCGCCGAGATTGGTGCCGGTGATGGTGACGACGGTGCCGCCGGCTGCGGGGCCCGATATCGGTGAGATCGAGGTGACGGTCGGTGCGGCGACATAGGTGAATTGATCGGCACTGGATGTGGCCGATGTGCCGCCCGGTGTCGTGACCGTCACATCCACCGCCCCGGCGCTGCCGGCAGGAGAGGTGGCCGTGATCTGGCTGTTGGAAGCCACCGTATAGGCCGCATTGGTACCGCCGAATTTCACACCGCCGGCGCCCGCTGTGCCGGAGAAATTCGTGCCGGTGATGATCACGCTGGTGCCGCCTCCGGTAGGTCCTGCGATCGGAGATATGGACGTGACGGTAGGGGCGGCAAAATAGGTGAACTGGTCGGCAGCCGATGTCGCCGACGTGCCCCCGGCAGTGGTGACGCGAATATCGACGGCGCCTGTGCCTGCCGGTGCCGTTGCGGTGATCGATGTCGATGAATTGAAGGTGAAACCCGTCGCTGCCGTTCCGCCGAAGCTCACGGCACTCACGCCGGTGAAGTTTGTGCCGGTGATCGTCACTACCGTGCCGCCAGCCGTCGGGCCTGCCGCCGGTGAGATCGACGTCACCGTCGGCGCGGGAATATAGGTGAACTGATCGGCGGCCGATATCGCCGATGTACCGCCGGTTGTCGTCACACGGATATCGACATTGCCGGAGCCACCCGGCGACACGGCGGTCATCGACGTTGCGGAGACCGCCGAAAACGTCGTCGCCGCGGTTGCGCCGAACATCACGGCTGTGGCGCCACTCAGATTGGTGCCGGTGATGGTCACGGTCGTGCCGCCCGCGCCAGGTCCCAATATCGGCGAGATCGACGTGATCGTCGGCGCGGCAACATAGGTATATGCGCTTCCGGCGGAGACCGCCGACGTGCCGCCCGGCGTGGTCACCGTCACGTCGACCCCGCCGGTCCCAGCCGGCGCCGTTGCTGTGATGCGTGTCGCGGAGTCGATCGAGTAGGTGACGGCCGCAGTTGCTCCGAAACTAACCGCTGTCGCGCCGGTGAAATTGGTGCCGTTGATCTGCACGCTGGTGCCGGAGGTTTGCGGGCCGGCGCTGGGGGAGAGCGAACTGACCGTCGGCACCCCGACATAGGTGTAGGCGTTCGTGGCCGTCGCGGTGACGCCGTTATTGGTGACGGTCACGTCGACCGCGCCGACGGTGACGCCGGCCGGTACCACGGCCGAGATCTGGGTGGCGGAGGTCACGCTGTAGCTGGTGGCGTTGACCGTTCCGAATTTCACGCCGGCGGCGCCGGTTGTGCCAAGGAAGTTGGCGCCATTGATCGTCACCGTGTTGGCGCCGGTCTGCGGGCCGCTTGCCGGGGAGACACTGCTGATGGATGGCGCCGGCAGGTTCACGGCGACCGTGAAACTCGTATTTGGCGGGGCCGGATCGGCGAGGCAGCCATTCGTATAGCTGCAGTCGCTCGCATACCAGAGCGTAATCGTATCCGATCCCGCAGCGCTCACGGAGTTGAGCGTGATCTCGTATTCCTCGGTCTTCGAGGCGCTCGAATAAATGGGATTTATCGTATAGGTCGCTTTGCTCGTTGTGTAGCTCAGGCTGGTTAAGCTCAAGTTTTGGCCAGTCATCGGAAGCGTGCGGGACGCGTCGACGATGGGCTGAGCGCCGTTCGATGTTCCATATAGACCGAACAACACCACGTCGTCGGTGATGCAAAGACGTACAAGGTTTGCGGCGCCAGTACCGGTGAGGGTGATCGTCGCACCGGTGTTCGAACCGGTCGTGGTGTCGCCGGGACCGCAAACGGCCTGCGCTGCGCTCATCGAGCCGAACAACGCCGCCAGCAGACAGGCCAGACCGAACGCATGACGCCGGATCGCGCGCAACGAAGCGATGCATCGGTCGCTGCAGATCACGGCAGATACACCCACCACTCCCCCTCGCTGCGCACGCCGGGACGACGCATTTGCAGCTTTCGCAAAGCGAATAAGTTTGCGGACAGTTCGGTCCTTTATCGCGTGCAGATTCTCGGCGGGATTACCGGAAGTAGTTGGACAAAAAGCCCGTTCCCCGGCAAGTCGGATTCCGTTTGCCATAGGCATAAGGGAACCGGTGCACGCGCTTTTCAGTCATAAGTTGCATCACGGCAACATCGCCGACGTCGATAGAGCTATGATGCAAGGGTAATCAGTCACAAGCGGAAGTCTTGACGACCACGGTGTCGAACCATAACAATTACAGCGTGTGTATGTCCGCAATGCTGATTGTTGGCAATATGCGCGAAAATCATTGCCTGAGGGGGCGCATATGCCGACGGGGCCAATTCTGGGGCAGATCATGCCATTCGCTGGCGCGATGGTACCGAAGGGATGGACGCTCTGTAACGGCGCGCTGTTGCCGATCAATCAATATCAGGCCTTGTTTTCGGTGATCGGCACGTCCTATGGCGGCGATGGCATGCGCACCTTCGCAATTCCCGATCTGCGCGGCAGGGCCATTCTCGGCTCCACCGGCGGCGGTGCGATTCCGGTCGGAATGGTCGGCGGAGCGGAAACTGTCAGGCTGAACGCGTCGCAGATTCCTGCGCACAGCCATCTCATCAAGGCAAAGAAGGATGCGGACACCGACGCCCAGCGTGGCGTCACGCCGACCGGCCGTATATTCAGCCAGAACAATATCCCCGCAGACAACCCCACGAAAATCTTCTCGACGGCTGGCAGGGGAGAACGGGCGTTGTCGCAGGATACCAATATCGTGCGCAATGTCGGCGATCAGCCGCACAACAACATGCAGCCTTACCTCGTGGTCAACTATCTGATCGCCATCCAGGGGACGTATCCATCGCGCTCCTGAACGAGCGGGCATCGCCGCTTGTGAACCAACGTTCACGCGCACACGCGATATCCACCGTTCAATTTCCATCCGTCCTGTCGACAAGAGAATGAAAGATGGCAGATCCCTTCATCGGTGAAATTCGTCTGTTCGGTTTTCCGCGGGTGCCCACCGGCTGGCTCGCCTGCAACGGACAGGCGTTGCAGATTGCCGAGCATGATGCGCTCTATGCGGTGATCGGCATTACATTCGGCGGCGATGGCGCGCAGACCTTCAATCTGCCGGATCTGCAAGGCCGCGTGCCGATCGGACAGGGCGCGGCGCAAGGCCGCTCCGCCTATCGCCTCGGGCAGTCCGCGGGAGAGGAACAGCACGCGCTGACGGCAGCAGAAGTGCCGAGCCACGGCCACGCGCTGATGTCATCGACGGTGCCGGCGGACACGGCCCAGCCCGGCAACACGGTCCATCTCGGCGCGGCGTCGGCCGGCAATCTCTATGCGCCCAAGGCGGGCGCGGCGCCGTACTCCAAGATGAAGGCCTGCATCGCCAATGCCGGCAACGGCGCCGGCCACGACAACATGATGCCGAGCGTGGTCGGCAACTATTGTATTTGCGTCGACGGGATCATGCCGGCCAGCGGGTGATCGCCGGGATCGCACATCGTTCTGCACTGGACGGCAGCCATCTTGAAGGACACGACATGTCAGATCCCTATCTCGGTGAAATCCAGGCCTTTCCATTTGCCTTCGCCGCGAGTGGATTCAATCGGGTCTGGCTGCCGTGCCTTGGGCAGGTCCTTCCGGTTCAGCGTTATGCGACGTTGTTCTCGCTCATCGGCAATCGGTTCGGCGGCAACGGCACGACCGAATTCGCGCTGCCCAATCTGAATGGTGCGGTGACGATCGGACAAGGGACGGGCACCGGTCTGAAGCGGCGCGTGATCGGCGAAAGGATCGGCAGCCCCACCGCCTCGGTGACGACGATCGATCAACTGGGACCGCATACCCACGATCTCCAGCTCGGCAAGAAAGATGCGACGCTCGCTGCCGCAGCTCCCAGCTCGGCAACCGACATGGTGGCGATCAATCCGGATTTTCTCGGCTTCACGATCAAGGCTGACGACACCACGCTCGCCCCCAGCGCAATCACGGCCAGCAACGGGCAGGGACTTCCGCACGACAACATGCAGCCGACCCAGGCGCTCGTCTGGTGCATGGCGGTCGCGGGGGTCTTTCCGGTTTTCAGCTCCTGAGCACTCCCGGCACGCGCACGGCGCCGGCGGCCGTCGCGATCGTACCGCGCGATCCCGATCTGCGCTTGCGTGCAGCCGGTACGACAGACGACGCGTTCTTCCGGCATCTGTTCGCAGCGACGCGTGCCGGCGCCTTCGTGGCGGCCGGACTATCCGGGCCAATGCTCGCGGAACTGCTGGACCAGCAGTTCCGTTTGCAGGTCGATGGCCATCGGCAGCAATTTCCGGAGGCCCTGATCTTCGTGATCGCACGACAGAACGAGCCGGTCGGCCGGCTCGTCCTTCATTGCGCGGAGCTGCGCTGGCACGTCGTGGACATCACCTTGCTGCCTGCCTGCTGCGGGCAGGGGGGTGGCGGGGCGGTTATGGCGGGAATCGACGCGGCGGCACGGATGCATGGAATCGGCTCGCTGACCCTGACGGTACTGGGCACCAATCTCGGCGCCCGCCGCTTCTATGCCCGTCTCGGTTTCACCGAGACCGGCGCCGCGGCCGGCGGCGCTTATCTCAATCTCGTCAAGCAATTGGGCGTCTGACGGCATCGTGATCGGATGCATGTGTGGCGGATCGCCCGGCCGCCACGTGTTGTTTGCCCTCCGCCGGACTGTTAGAAGCTGACAGGGCGCGCCCGATGGTTCGACCCGTGCGTTCTGGGCACCGTTGATGGCATTCTCGACACATTCGATCCTCTCCCTCGTTCCGGCATCCAGCCGGTTTGCGCGTGCTCTGCTCGCGGCGATGATGGTCGTCGCGATCGGTGCGGGCGGTCCGCTCCATGCTGCCAATCAGAGCGTGCAGGGCGCCAAGAAGGTGGTCGAGGAGGGCGGCTACGACACCGATGCGCCGACCGCGATCCTGATCGAGGCCTCCTCGGGTGCGGTGCTGTTCGAGAAGAACGCCGACGAGCTGCGCGCGCCGTCCAGCATGATGAAACTGATGACCGTGGAGGTCGTGTTCGACGCGATCACCCGCGGCGACATCAAGCTGACCGACGAATATCGCACCAGTGAAAATGCCTGGCGCAAAGGCGGCGCTCCGGCCGGCGCCTCCACCATGTTCGCGGCGCTCAACAGCCGTATTCCCGTGGCAGATCTCCTCCGCGGCGCCATCATCCAGAGCGGCAATGACAGCTGCATGATCCTGGCCGAAGCCATGGAAGGCAACGAGGCGGCCTTCGCTGCGCGCATGACAAAGCGTGCGCGTGAGCTCGGCATGCCGAAATCGACTTTCGCCAATTCGAACGGGTTGCCCGATCCCGGCAACAAGATGAGCGTGCGCGAGCTCGGCACCCTGGCACGCCACATCGTCCGCACTTATCCCGACTTCTACAAGCTCTTCGGCGAGCGCGAATTCACCTGGAACAAGATCCGCCAGCAGAACCGCAATCCCTTGCTCGCGACGCTGGAAGGCGCAGACGGTTTCAAGACCGGCTACACAAAGGACGGCGGCTACGGCATGGTCGGCTCGGCCGTGCAGAATGATACCCGCCTGATCGTGGTGGTGAACGGTCTCGAGGATTCCGACGATCGCGCAGCCGCCGCCAAAAAGCTGCTCGAATGGGGCTTCAAGAATTTCGAGGTCCGCAGCGTCTTCGCCGGCGACCAGCCTGTGGGTTACGCAAAGGTGTTCGGCGGCGACAAGGGCTCGGTCGCACTTGTCAGCAAGGAGCCGGTCAAGGTGATGGTGCAGAAGAACGGCAACGACAAGCTGATCGCGCGCATCGTCTACAAGGGCCCCGTGCACGCGCCCGTGCAGGCCGGCCAGCCGGTCGGCGTGGTGAAGGTCTGGCGCGGCCAGCAGGTCGCTGTGGAGGCCCCGGTCTATGCCGCGGATGCCATCGGGGCCGGCACTACCATGCAGCGTGCCGTCGATGGCGCCAGCGAACTGATGATCGGCCTGTTCCGCGCCGGCGCCGCAAAGCTGTGACCATGACGGAGACTCACCACACGGCGCCCGAACGCGGACGCTTCATCACATTCGAGGGCGGCGAGGGCGCCGGCAAGTCGACGCAGATCAAGCTGCTCGCCGACCGCCTCAATGAAGCGGGCATCCCCGCCATCGTCACCCGGGAGCCCGGCGGCTCGCCCGGCGCCGAGATCATCCGCCATGTGGTGCTGTCCGGCATGGGCAAGCTGCTCGGCGCCGAGGCCGAGACGCTGCTGTTCGCCGCGGCGCGCGACGACCATGTCCATGCGGTGATCAAGCCCGCCCTCGATCAGGGCATCTGGGTGCTGTGCGACCGCTTCTCGGATTCCACCCGCGCCTATCAGGGTCGCCAAGGCAATGTTCCGCCGGAACTGCTGAAGGCCCTGGAACGCGTCACCATCGGCGGTCTCAAGCCCGACCTGACCGTGATCCTCGATCTTCCCGTCGAGGTCGGCATGGCCCGCGCCGCAGCCCGCCGCGGCACAGGCGTGCCTGATCGTTTCGAGGCGGAGGGCATCGCCTTCCATCAGGGCCTGCGCGATGCGTTCCGCCAGATCGCCATGGAGGAGCCCGTGCGATGCGTGCTGCTCGATGCGACGTTGGCGCCGAAGGCTGTGGCCAACAATATCTGGGGCGTGATGCGCAAGCGTCTGCTGCATGAGACGGCGGACGCTTTATGAGCAAGAACGAGCCCGAGATCACCGTCCCGCATCCGCGCGCGACCACCGCGCTGTTCGGCCATCCCGATGCCGAGCAGACGCTGCTGTCGGCCTATCGCGGCGGCCGCATCCCCCATGCCTGGCTGATCTCCGGCCCGCAGGGTATCGGCAAGGCGACGCTCGCCTATCGCATGGCCCGCTTCGTGCTGGCGCATCGCGATCCCGCGTCCCCGCAAGTGCAGGGCGCCGAGACGCTCGATCTCGATTCCGCGCATCCGGTCGTGCGGCAGGTCGCTGCGGAAGCACATGGTGGCCTGCTCGAAATCCACCGCACCGCCAATGACAAGGGCGTCATGCGCACCGTCATCACCGTGGACGATGCGCGCGAGACCGTGTCGTTCTTTGGCTCCACCGCCGCCGTCGATGGCTGGCGCGTCTGCATCGTCGATACCGTGGACGAGCTCAACACCAATGCCGCCAATGCGCTGCTGAAGGTGCTGGAAGAGCCGCCGCTGCGCTCGCTGTTCCTGCTCGTCACCCACGCCCAGGCGCGCGTGCTGCCGACCATCCAGTCGCGCTGCCGCAAGCTGCCGCTGCGCGCACTTGCCACCGACGACGTGCTGGCGGCCGCCGCCCTCGCCACCGAGCGCGAGGAGGGTGACCCCGAGCTACGCGAGGTCGCAGTGGCCTCCGAGGGCAGTGTCGCCCGTGCCATAAACCTGCTTGGCGGCGGCGCTCTGAAGTTGCACCAGCGAACCGCGTCGTTGCTGAACACGCTGCCCCATGTGGATCCACGCGAGCTCCACGCCCTCGGCGATGCCCTCGGCACCAGTGACCGCGTCGCGCTCGCTGCCTTCACCGACAGCGTCGACCGCTGGATCGGCGAGCGCCTGCATGCGGACCCGGCCAGCCTGAACGCCGATCTGCCCCGCCTTGCACGCCTCGCGGAGGTATGGGAAAAGATCGGCAAAGCCGCGCGCGAGACCGAATCCTACAATCTCGAGCGAAAACCCTTGGTTTTCTCGGTATTTGGCCTGCTCGCAGAAGCGACGCGCTGACACCATTTTCACGCGGCAGGATCGAATAACTGAAAGGCTTTCGCGCCGATGGCGAATGCGTCGAACAATACCTTCTACATCACCACCGCGATCGCCTATCCGAACGGCGTGCCGCATGTCGGCCATGCCTATGAGGCCATTGCCACCGACGCGCTGGCCCGTTTCGCGCGGCTCGACGGCAAGGACGTGTTCTTCCTGACCGGTACCGACGAGCACGGCCAGAAGATGGTGCAGACCGCCGCGCGCGAAAACCTGCCGGTCGCCGATCTCGCCACCCGCAACGCCGCCCGTTTCAAGGAAATGGATGGCGTCCTGAACATTTCCTATGACCGCTTCATCCGCACCTCCGAAGAGCAGCACCATCGCTCCTCGCAGGAGCTGTGGAAGCGCATGGCCGCCAATGGCGACATCTATCTCGACTCCTATGCCGGCTGGTATTCGGTGCGCGACGAGGCCTATTACGCCGAGGACGAAACGACGGTCGGCGAGGACAAGATCCGCCGCGGCCCGCAGGGCACGCCGGTGGAGTGGGTCGAGGAGTCGAGCTACTTCTTCCGGCTGTCCAAGTATGCGGACAAGCTGCTGGCGCTCTACGAGGCCACCGATTTCATTGGACCGGAGTCGCGCAAGAACGAAGTCGTGAGCTTCGTCAAAGGCGGTCTGAAAGACCTCTCCGTTTCACGCACCACCTTCGACTGGGGTATCAAGGTCCCCGGCGACGACAAACACGTCATGTATGTGTGGGTCGATGCGCTGACCAACTACATCACCGGCGTCGGCTTCCCCGACGAGAGCGACGCGAACTGGAAATACTGGCCGGCCGACCTGCACATCATCGGCAAGGACATCATCCGTTTCCACGCGGTCTATTGGCCGGCCTTCCTGATGTCCGCCGGCATCCCGGTGCAGAAGCGCGTCTATGCCCATGGCTTCCTGTTCAACAGGGGCGAGAAAATGTCGAAGTCGGTCGGCAATGTCGTCGACCCGTTCAATCTCGCCGAACAATATGGCGTCGATCAGCTCCGCTATTTCCTGCTGCGCGAAGTCTCGTTCGGGCAGGATGGCAGCTACAGCCACGAGGCCATCGTCAATCGCACCAATGCTGACCTCGCCAACGATCTCGGCAATCTCGCGCAGCGTTCGCTGTCGATGATCGCCAAGCAATATGGCGGCGTGCTGCCGGAGCCCGGTGCGTTCTCCGATAACGACAAGGCCATCCTCGCGCAGGCCGATGCGATGCTGGAGCAGGCGCGCACCGCCATGGCCACCCAGCAGATCCATCAGGCGCTGAATGCGATCTGGGCCGTGGTCGCCGAAGCCAACCGCTACTTTGCGGGCGAGGCGCCGTGGGCGCTGGCCAAGACCGATCCTGCGAAGCAGGCCACGGTGCTCTACACCACGGCGGAAGTCGTGCGTCAGGTCGCGATCCTCGCGCAGCCGGTGATGCCGGCCTCTTGCGCGAAACTTCTTGATGTCCTCGGCATCCCGGAAGACGCGCGAAACTTCGCTGATATCCCGACCCGCATCAAGCCGGGCACGCAGCTGCCGACCCCGACCGGCGTGTTCCCGCGCTATGTCGAGCCGGCCGCGAGCTGAAGAGTTTTCGGAATGCTCGTCGATAGCCACTGCCATCTCGACTTCCCGGATTTCGCCGACGATCTCGACGGCATTGTCGCCCGCGCGGAAGCTGCGGGCGTCGGCCGCTTGGTGACGATCTCCACCCGCGTGCGCCGCCTGCCGGCGCTGCTGGCGATCGCCGAGCGCTTTCCGAATGTCTATTGCTCGGTCGGCACCCATCCGCACAATGCCGACGAGGAAGACGGCATCACCGCGGATGAACTGATCGAACTCACAAACCATCCCAAGGTGATCGCGCTCGGCGAAGCCGGCCTCGATAACTTCTACGAACACGGCTCGTCGGCCGCGCAGGAGAGGGGCTTTCGCGCCCATATCGCCGCCGCCCGCGCCACCGGTCTGCCGCTGGTGATCCACACCCGCGAGGCGGATGAGCAATGCGGAGTCATTCTCGAAGACGAGATGAAGAAGGGCGCCTTCAAGGCCGTGTTGCATTGCTACACCGGCGGGCGTGAGCTGGCGATGAAGGCCATCGCCATGGGCCTGTCGATCTCTTTCACCGGCATCATCACCTTCAAGAAATCGCAGGAGCTGCGCGATCTCGCCGCAGAACTCCCGGCGGACCGCATCATGGTCGAGACCGACGCGCCTTATCTCGCCCCCGGCAAATGGCGCGGCAAGCGTAACGAGCCGTCTTATGTGGTGGAGACTGCCAAGGTGCTCGCCGAAACCCGCGGTGTTTCTTACGAAGAGCTCGCCAAGCAGACCACGGACAACTTCTTCAGCCTGTTCAGCAAGGCTTCCCGCGAAAGCAACGCCGCATGACGCTGGCGCTCACCATTCTCGGCTCCGGATCGTCCGCGGGCGTGCCGCGCCCGGCGCTGGGCTGGGGCGCATGCGATCCCGCCAATCCGAAGAACCGCCGCCGCCGCTGCTCCATGATGGCCGAACGCATCGGGCCGGATGGCATCACGCGCGTGATCATCGACACCTCGCCGGATTTGCGCGAGCAGCTCATCGATGCCGATGTCGATGACATCGATGCGGTGTTCCTGACCCACGAACACGCCGACCAGACCCATGGCATGGATGACCTCCGCTCGGTCGTGTTGAAGCGCCGCAAGCGTATCCCTGTCTATATGAACGCCTCTACGGCGACCGACATCATGCTGCGCTTCGGCTATTGCTTCCAGGCACCGCCCGGCAGCGACTATCCGCCGATCCTCGACCGCCTGAGCATCGAGGCCGGCGAGAGCCGCACCATCACGGGCAAGGGCGGCGATCTCACGCTGACGCCGTTCCTGGTCCAGCACGGCAATATCCCGGCGCTTGGCTATCGCATCGACGACACCGCCTATTCGCCGGACCTCAATGATATTCCGGAACAAAGCTGGCCTGCGCTCGAAGGCCTCGATCTCTGGATCGTCGACGGCCTGCGCTATGCCCAGCACTCCAGCCATTTCAGCCTGAGCGATGCGCTGTCATGGATCGGGCGCTTCAAGCCGAAGCGTGCCGTCATCACCAACATGCATGCGGACCTCGATTACGAAGCCGTTCGGCAGGCCGTGCCGATGGGGGTGGTGCCGGGCTATGACGGGATGCGGCTGGTGGTGGAGTAGCAGGCCCCACCTGCTCGCCCAATATGAGGGGATGTGAAGCGACAAGGCGGCGGATGGCCGTAATGTTGCTGCAACCGACTTACACGACAATCGCTTGCTGGCCGGGGACTGAGGTGTTGCATGCGCTTGTTGTTGGTGGAAGACGAACTGGAGATGGCCGCTGCGCTGACCTCGGCGCTTGAGCGGCACGATGCGATCATCGATCATGTTCCGACGCTCGGAATGGCGATCAGTGCGATCGTCGACAGGATGCATGACGTCATCCTGCTCGATCGCCAGCTGCCGGACGGCGACGGGATCGCGCTGATCAAACATCTGCGCGATCGCGATTATCAGGTGCCGGTCATTGTCATCACCGCGCGCGGTACGATTCCCGAGCGCATCGGCGGGCTCGATCACGGCGCCGATGACTACATCACCAAGCCGTTCGCGATCGAGGAACTGCTGGCGCGCATTCGCGCGGTGCTCCGGCGGCCGGCGCAGCGACAGCCGATCCAGGTGCGCATCGGCCAGCTCGTTTTCGATCTCGGCGAGCGACAAGCCGCCGTGTCCGGCGCAGCGCTCGATCTGCCGCGGCGCGAGTTGCTGGTGCTCGAGGCGCTGGTGCGTCGCCAGGGACGCACCGTCTTGCGCAGCACGATCGAGCAGGCCGTCTACAATTATGACGACGCGATCCAGTCCAATGCGCTGGACTCGCATATCTCGCGTCTACGGAAGAAACTGGCGGACGCCAGCGCCGGCGTCGAGATTCACGGCATCCGCGGCGTCGGCTACCTGCTGCGGCCGTGCCCATGACCGATCGTCCGCGGCCTCGCTCCCTTCGCCGACGGCTGATCGTTCAACTTCTGCTGTTTCAGGCCGGCATTCTCATCGTGCTGGGCACGGCCTTCGTGGCCTATCTGGTTCGGGCCAGCGAGAGCGGCTATCTGCTGGACCCGAAATTTACCGAGGTGGTCGCGCGTGCGGTCCTGCGCGACCCCAGCGGCTCGCTCCGGCTGCAGGAAACCGACGAACTGGTCGAGCTGCGAAAGGATGTTCCGGATCTCTGGTTCATTGCGCGGAGCGATGCCGGAGAGATCGTCGAGGCCGGAGAAATTCCGGATGTGTATCGACAGCTCGCAGGGCATCTCGATCGCATCACATTTGCCGATATCCGCGATACCGTTCAGCCATTCTCGCTGCTCGCCATCGTTCGGCGCGTAACCGGACCGGATGGAAATTTTGTTGTCATCGGCAAGGGAGGGCGCCTGAGTACGACATATGCTCTCGTCATTCTGACCAATCTGCTGGTGATACCGATTCTGATCCTGCTGGCGATCATCACTGCCGTCGTCATTCCGGTCATCGTGGGACGTTCGTTCTCGCGGCTGGCTTTGGTGGCGCAAGAGGCCAGGACCATCGATGTCGTAAAACGCGGCTATCGTCTGCCGGAGTCCGATGTTCCTTCCGAAATCATGCCGATGGTCGAAGCCATCAACGGTGCGCTCCAGCGTCTCGACGACGGCTATGAACGGCAGCGCCGCTTCATACTCGACGCCGCGCACGAGCTGAGGACGCCGATTGCGATCCTGCAGACTCGCCTCGCGGCGATGCCGTCGGACCCGTTCAGGACGCGCTTGCAGAACGATGCCGCGCGGATCGCCGGCCTTGCCGAGCAGCTGCTCGACATGCAGAGGATCGACCGCGAACAGACGCATTTTCATCCGCTCGATCTGGTCGCCTTGTGCCGGACCGTCGTTGCCGATCTCGCTCCGCTCGCCATCGCGACAGGATATGAGCTCTCGCTCGAGGAGCCGAGCAGGGCGGTCATGGTCATGGGTGACGCGGGCGCACTCGAGCGCGTCGTGGCCAACCTCGTCCAGAATGCGATCGAACATAGCGGCGGGCAGGGCAAGATCGAGGTAACCGTCGATGCATCGGGATCGGTGGAAGTCGCGGATGATGGCCCCGGCATTCCAGCAGCAGAACGCGAGAATGTATTCGCACCGTTCCATCGGCTGCATCCGCGCGATCACGGCGCAGGTCTTGGACTGAGTCTCGCCAGGGAAATCGCGCATCGCCATGGCGGGCAGATCTCCATCATCGACCAGCCGCGCGGCGGCAGCTGCTTCCGATTGATGCTGCGGTTGGCGGTGCGTGAAGCAGCTGCCGTTTGACGCAATACATGGAACGCGGTCGCTGCAAGAAAAGATTGTAGCGAGTGGATCGCTCAATGTAGCCGCAATGGAGGCATGCGAGACTCCCTTTCATTCCGGTGCTGAGCCGCACGCGCGTGCATTCAGAGCACCGGCCTTGAAATGGAGTGCTGTATGTCGCGTATCCCGCTCATCGTTCCCCTCTTTGCTTGCCTGGCGCCGGTTGCGGCGTCGGCTTCGGATGTCGGCGGCCGATATTATCGCGAACGCGCTGTAGCACCCGCCTACTATGACCCGCCGGCCTATCGCTGGCAGGGTCTGTATCTCGGCGTCCATGCTGGCGGCGACTTTGCACGAGGCTTCAATTTCTCCGCCGACAGCGTCGGTCTCGTTGGCGGCGGGCAGGCCGGCTACAACGTGCAGTTCGGGCCGGCGGTCGTCGGCGTCGAAATCGAAGGCTCCCATCTGGGTGGCGCGCAACGGCAAGTCGGCGGCGTTGCAGTGGATCAGAACTGGCGTTTTGCGGGCAAGGGGCGCCTTGGCCTCAGCTTCGATCGTTCGCTGATCTATGCGACGGTCGGCTACGCGTTGACCGAATTCGAGGCGCCACGCTTCTCCGGCGTGAATGACGGGTGGAGAGGCGGCTACCTCGTTGGTGGCGGAATCGAGCAGGCCTTCGGCGGTGGCCTGTCGGTCAGGGCCGAATACAACTATGTCGGCCCATCCGGTCTCGAAGCGAAGCTTCCGTTCGGCCGCACCGTCGAATCCGACGGAGATCATGTCCTCAAAGTCGGCCTGAACTACCGCTTCTGACGGCGCCTCGCCGTTGATGCGAATGTACTTGGCCCCGTCGATGCCCCGACGGGGCCACTGCTGGAAGGAGAAACCGATGGAGATTGATATTGCGTCGATTGTGGTCGTCTTCGTGTTCTTTATGGCAGTTGCGTTCTCCGCCATCGATGCGCTGATGAGGTTGTTGGGTCGTCTGGCGCAGGCCAAAGAGGAGCGATGATGATGCAACGACTTCGACGTCACGGGATCATGAGGCCGGAGCGGATCATCATCGCGCTGATCGGAGCAGCAACGATCAACCTCGTGACGATCTCCGCATATCCGCTCATGGATGTGCGTGCGTCGGCGGTGTTCGACGACGCGACCGGCCAGCCGACAGCTTTCGCGAGAACGGACGGCGGATCTGATGGGCAGAGGACGCGCCTCGCAAATGATCTTCCGCTCCCTTGCCGGGATGGCCGTGTCAGCGACGGCCGGCCGCGAAGCTGCAGGGAATTGTTGCGCTGGATGTACGACGAAGAAAGCCGCCAGCACATGACCGATCCCCGCGATCGGGATCATCCTTGTTACGATGGCCGCATGAGCGACGGCCGTGCCCGGACCTGCGATGAACTCATGAAATCGTTGCGCCGCACGATGTGATCCTTGCGCTGGAAAGTGCGTTCAGCCCATGTTCAGAGGACGACCGGCACTGTTCGACCGATATGCGTTTGCTTCTCAGGTCGCGGTGCAACGGAGAAATTCTTCCGGTGCCGCCACATTGAACTCCGGTAAGGGCGCTTGCTCGGAGGCAGTGTGCCTATACGTTCAAGTGAACGCACGAAAGGAGCGGAAGATGTCGAAGACACTCGTTCTGATCATTGCAGCGCTGGCAGTGTCCGTATGCCTGGCGATCAGCGTCAATGCAAAGCATGTCGCAGTCGATCAGCAAGTGGTGCAGATGCGGCGAGCTGCCTGATGGGCGGGCGCCCCAAAGCGACTAGCGGCAAAACTCCGCGCCTCATGGTGAGGAGGCGCACTTGCGCCGTCTCGAACCATGAGCTCGCCTGG
Source organism: Pseudomonadota bacterium (assembly GCA_023449855.1). Lineage (GTDB taxonomy): Bacteria > Pseudomonadota > Alphaproteobacteria > Rhizobiales > Xanthobacteraceae > Tardiphaga. The sequence continues at coordinate 27,167 of JAEXHR010000020.1, forward strand.
CTCCGCGCTTGCGGCCATCCTTCAGACGCCGCTACGCGGCTCCTCAGGATGAGGGATGAGTGTAGGGGCCGTACGAGTGTCTCAGCTCTCGAACGACCCCGTCGATTTCACCCGGTCGCGCAGCATGAACTTCTGGATCTTGCCCGTGGACGTCTTCGGGATCGCCCCGAACACGACGGCCTTGGGTGTCTTGAAGCCCGGCAACTGGTCGCGGCAGAACGCGATGATCTCGGCTTCCGTCGCCGCCGCATTCGGCTTCAGCTCGACAAAGGCGCACGGTACCTCGCCCCATTTCGCATCGGGCTTGGCGACCACCGAGGCAAACAGCACCGCCGGGTGCTTGTAGAGGATATCCTCGACCTCCACCGACGAGACGTTCTCGCCGCCGGAAATGATGATGTCCTTGGAGCGGTCCTTGATGGTGACATAGCCCTGCGCGTCCATCACGCCGAGATCGCCGGTGTGATACCAGCCGCCGGCGAAGGCTTCCTGCGTGGCCTTCTCGTTCTTGAGATAGCCCTTCATCACGATATTGCCGCGGAACATGATCTCGCCGATGGTCTCGCCGTCAGCCGGCACCGGCTGCATGGTCTCTGGATCCATCACCGTGAGCCCTTCCTGCGACGGGTAGGCCACGCCCTGACGTCGCTTCATCCGCGCGCGTTCGTCGGGCGGCAGCGCGTCCCAGCCGGGTTGCTCCTCGCAGACCGAGGCCGGGCCGTAGGTTTCGGTGAGGCCGTAGACATGGGTCAGCTTGATGCCGATCCGCTCGGCGCCGGCGAGCACGGCCATCGGCGGCGGCGCGCCCGCGATCGAGCCACGGATCACCGGGCCGCCCGCAGCGGCCGGGGCGTCCGGCGCGTTGATCAGCGTGTTGTAGACGATCGGCGCGCCCGACATGTGGGTGACGCCATGCTCGCGCATCAGCGCGAAGATCTTGGTCGGATCGACCTTGCGCAGGCAGACATTGACGCCGGCCGTCGCGGCGACTGCCCAGGGCAGGCACCAGCCATTGCAATGGAACATCGGCAGGGTCCACAGATAGACCGGATGGCGGCCGAGGTCGGTGGCCATCACATTGCCGATGGCATTGAGATAGGCACCGCGGTGATGGGTGACGACGCCCTTGGGGTTGCCTGTGGTGCCCGAGGTGTAGCCGAGCGCGATGGCATCCCATTCGTCGAGCGGGAAGGCCGAGGTGAAGTCCGGGCTGCCCTCTGCGAGCGCGGCCTCATATTCCAGTTCTCCGATCCGGCGCGGCGCGGAAAAGGCGAGGTCGTCGACATCGATCACGAGCGGCTTGGGGCCGCTCATCAGGCCGAGGGCGTCGGTGATGACGTCAGCGAATTCCGGATCGACGAGCAGGATCTTGGCGGCGCCATGGTCGAGCTGGAAGGCGATGGCCGCGGCGTCGAGCCGGACATTGATGGCGTGGATGACCGCCCCCGCCATCGGGATCGCGAAATGGGCCTCGTTCATCGCCGGAATGTTCGGCAGCATGGTCGCGACGGTGTCGCTGCGGCCGATGCCACGGCCGGTCAGGAACGACGCGAAGCGCCGGCAGCGCTCGAGCGTCTCGGACCAGGTGAAGCGGCGGCCCTCATAGATCGTGCTGACATGGTTCGGATAGACCGCGGCACTGCGCGTCAGGAAGCTCTGCGGCGACAGCGGCACGAAGTTGGCCGGGTTCTGGTCGAGACCGACGCTGTAAACGCCCTGATCTGGTATCATTACGCACTCTCTCATTAAAAACAGCGAGTTATAGGCGATATCTCGTATATCAGGTGATCTCGGGGAAATCCTTCCAAAATCACTGTAGGTTCCAGCTTCAACCTGCTGATTTACATCATATTAGAGGAATCCAATCGAGATCCATGGGAAGATTGCCACGATGATCAGGCCGACCAGCAGGGCCAGCAGATAGCCGAGGATCGGCCGGATGCCTTCGGCGGGGTCCACACGTCCGATGGCGCAGGCGGCATAGTAGCCGACGCCGAAGGGCGGCGCGAACAGGCCGATGCCCATGGCGAGGATGACCACCATCGCATAGTGGACCTCGTGAACGCCGACCAGCCGGGCGATGGGGAACAGCAGGGGCCCGAACAGCACGATGGCCGGAATGCCCTCCAGCACGCTGCCAAGGATCACGAAGGCAACGATGGAGACCGCAATGAAGGTGGCGCCGCCACCGGGCAGGCCGGTCATGGCCGCCGCCAGCGAGCGCGAGAAGCCGGACTGGGTCAGGCCCCAGGCCATGCCGGTGGCGGTTCCGATGATCAGCAGGATGGCGCCGGACAGGCAGGCGGTGTCGACCAGCATCGGCTTCAGCCGGCTCCAGTCGAACTGGCGATAGATCAGAAGCCCGGCCAGCACGGCATAGACGATGCCGATGGTGGAGACTTCGGTGGCCGTGGCGACGCCTTCGACCACGGCGGCGCGGATCACGAATGGCAGCGCGATGGCCGGCAGCGAGATGATGAAGGCCTTGCCGATGTCGCGGCCGGAGGCCCGCTTCACATGGCTGAGATCCTCGCCGCGATAGCGCCACCAGACGAGGATGCCGAGGGTGATCGCCAGCACCACGCCGGGCAAGAGGCCGCCGGTGAACAGCGCCGAGATCGAGACGCCGGTGACCGAGCCGATGGTGATCAGCACCAGGCTTGGCGGGATGGTTTCGGTCTGCGCGCCGGTGGCCGAGAGCAGGGCGACGAGGTCGCCCGGCTTGGCGCCGCGCTCCTTCATTTCCGGGAACAGCACCGGCGCCACGGCGGCCATGTCGGCGGCCTTGGAGCCGGAAATACCGGACACGAGATACATGGCGCCGATCAGCACGTAATGCAGGCCGCCGCGGACATGGCCGAGCAGGCTGGCAAGGAACGCGACCATGGCGCGCGCCATGCCGGTCATTTCGATCAGGAGGCCGAGGAAGACGAACAGCGGCACCGACAGCAGGATGAGGTGGCTCATGCCCTCGTCCATGCGGCCGACCAGCACCATGATCGGCGTGCGCGTGGTGAGCGCCATATAGCCGAAGATGGCGAGGCCGAAGCCGAAGGCGATGGGCACGCCGGCAAAGACGCAGAGCGCGACGACGCCGACAAAGAAGATGATCAGGTTGAGGTTGCCGAGGGTGCGCAGGAACGGCTCAGCGAGCCAGAACGCAGCCATGATGCCAACGACGGTGCCGAGCGCCATCAGCACGGTGCGGGTCTGGCCGTAGCGCAGCAGGCGCAGCACCGCAAAGATCATCATCAGCGAGATGCCGACCGGCAATGCAGCGGCGCGAAAACTGTTGGCGATCTGCAGCGCCGGGGTCGTGATGTAGCTTTCCTCGTAAGCGTATTCGTAGGACGGCGCGACGATCATCAAGAGGAACGCCAGCGCGGAGCAGGTCGCCACCACGTCAAGGAAGGCCCAGAGCTTCGGGCCGGCGGATGCCACCAGCGCCGTCATCCGCATGTGCTCGCCGCGCCGGAACGCGACGGCGGAGCCAAGCATGGCAAGCCACAGGAACAGGATGGACGAGAGTTCGTCCGACCAGATCAGCGGCCGGTGGAAGCCGTAACGGGCGACCACGCCAATGAACAGGATGATCACCTCCGCCACCACCAGCAGCGCCGCCGGGATCTCGACGAGATGGCCCAGGAAGCGATCGATGGAGGTCAGGATGGCGTCGCGGCGGGAGAGGGGCGCCCTCTCCGCTGTCACCGCACCGCTTTCCAGGGCGGAGATGTCATGCGCTGTCATGGCCTGTCCGATCAGCCGAGCTTGCCGACGGATTTCTCCAGGATGGCCCAGGCTTCGTCGCCGTATTTGCCCTGCCATTCCTTGTAGAAGCCGGCGGACTTCAGCTTGTCGCGGAACGGGCCGGGTTCGAGCTCATTGAAGGCGAGGCCCTTGGCTTCCAGCTCGCCGCGCAGATTGGCGTTCAGCTTGGCGACGTCCTCGCGCTCCTTCATGCCAGCGGCATTGATGTTCTTTGCGACGATGTCGCGGAGATCGGCGGGCAGGCGTTCCCAGGCGCGGCGATTGGCCAGGAACCAGTAGCCGTCCCACATGTGGTTGGTCAGCGAGCAGAATTTTTGGACCTCGTAGAATTTCGCGGTCGAGATGATCGCGAGCGGATTCTCCTGGCCTTCCACGACCTTGGTCTGCATGGCCGAATAGACTTCGCTGATATTGATCGAGGCCGGCGCCGAGTCGAACGCCTTGAACATCGAGGTCCACAGCGGCGAGACCGGCACGCGGATCTTGAAGCCCTTGAGATCGTCCGGCGTCTTGATCGGCCTGGTCGAGGACGTGATCTCGCGGAATCCGTTGTCCCAGATCTTGTCCATGACCACGAGATTGGCCTTGGTGATTTCCTTGCGGATGTAAGCGCCGAGATCGCCGTCCATGGCCTTCCAGACGGTATCGTAATTCGGGAACGCAAAGCCGATCCCGTTGATCGACGCGGCCGGTACCAAGGTCGCTAGAATGAGGCCGGACAGCGTGAAGAACTCGACGCCGCCCGAACGGATCTGGCTCAGCATGTCCGTGTCAGAACCGAGCTGGTTGTTTGGAAACACCTGCAGATCGACCTTGCCATTGGTCTCGGTCTTGATCGCCGCCGACATCTCGCGCGCGCGGATGTTCATCGGATGCGTGTCAGGCAGATTGTTCGCGTATTTGTAGACATACTCCGCCTGCTGGGCGCGGGCCACCCAGGGCATGCCGACGCCGCCGAATGCGGTGGCCGCGGCCGAGGCCTTCAACAGAGTCCGGCGTGAAATGGTCATTTTGTTTCTCCCTGCCGCATCGTTCTGGGTTTTTGTGATGCCAGCGCTCCTTGTCGTTTCGACATCATGCGCGGTCAAGCCCTTTCGCCGCACCCGAGGTCTCGACTTTGGACGGCCTTTGGTGAAAACCAGCGCCGCAAGAATGACGTTGCACAGCCGCAAGACTGCCGCAGGAAATGTGAGGAAAACCGCATGAACAAGGATCAGGGCGTGGCCATCATCACCGGCGGCGCGTCGGGAATCGGGCTCGCCATCGCGAGGGCGGCCGTAGGTGAGGGGTGGAAGGTCCTCCTCGCCGACCTCACCCAGCCTGCCCTGGATGCCGCCAAGGCCCAGGTCGATGCCATCAAGCCCGGCGTGACCCGGACCGTGGTCATGGACGTCGCCAATGAAGATGCCGTCATTGCCGGCCTGAAGGACTGCGAGGCCGGTTTCGGCCCGGTCCGCGGGCTCGTGAATTCGGCCGGAATCGGCCGCCAGGTGCCGTTTTTCGAGACTTCCGTGAAACTCTTCCGGGAGATACTGGACATCAATCTGGTCGGTACCTTTGCCGTGGCCAAGGAAGCCGCGCGGATGATGCAGGCCCATGGCGGCGGTGCCATCGTCAATGTGGCGTCGGTGTCCGGGATCCGCGGCAATATCGAGCGCTCGGCCTATGGCGCGTCCAAGGGCGGCGTCATCACGCTGACCCAGGTGATGGCCTGCGAACTGGCGCCGCTGAACATCCGCGTCAACGCCATCGCGCCGGGGCCGTTCGAGACGCCCATGGTCCAGGAGATGCACACGGCGGCGACCCGCGCAGGCTGGATGCAGGTCGTGCCACAGCGCCGCTATGCCGAACCTGACGAGATCGCCGGTGCGGCGCTGTTCCTGCTGGACGGCAGCAAGTCGAGCTTCGTGACAGGCCATGTGCTGAACGTGGACGGCGGCTTCGCCGCGCACGGGCTGCTGCCGAAATATCCGTAAGGGCTGACGGTGATTGGCGTCAGATTTGAGAGCATTTTGAGCTAAGCCGCTCATATCGCTACGGGATAATACATTCCATAATATACCTTATGCGAATTCGCGATGTGGGGCTTTCTGAGCCCCCGCGTGTCCAGCGTCCCGTGAGTTTTGAGTGCACCGGTCTTCAATCAAAGCCCGTCAGTCGCCATAGCGGGCTCGTGCATTCTGAGACCGTTCTTTGACCTATCCCGTGACGAGCTCGACCGTCGGATCGCGCTTGCCGCGCCATGTCATGCGATAGACGCTTCCTTGAGCCACCGACTGGACTGCGTGCGGCAGCAGCGCCGCCAGGCACGTTCCGCCCGGGTTGCGGACGGACGGATAGATGATGCCGTTCAGACCGTGGGCCATGGCCGCCTCGGCCAGCGCATTGCCGACCGGATATCCGACGGTCTTTTCCGGGTGCAAGGATTGGTGCGTCGGATGCGCTCTGAGATCGACGAACTCGCCGGCGAAGCTTGCGAACATCTCCGCATAGTCGACCGTGGCGTTGAAATCTCCGGCCGCCTTGAGAGCATTTGTCAGGTGGAATTTCACCTCCGCCAGACTGGTTTCGATCTCGAACCCCGCATACCAGGCCCCGCGGTCCGCGCCGTTGAAGCGGTTCGGTTCCCGGGGCTTGGCATAGGCGAACGACGCATTGATGAAGTGCGCGTGCGGCACACCGTAGACCAGTTCGTACGACTGGACCTCACCTGCCCCACGCGCCTGTGCGATCCGCCGGTTGCTCGTGGCACCTTCGATTTCGCTCAATGCTTCCAGCTCTGACTCATCGACCAAATCGAGCATCGCAGACTGGCGAAGCCTGGCGGTCGTTACGAGGCGGACCGTCCGCTCGAATGCGTGGCGGTTGATCGTCAATCCTTCGAGCATCGATCAGAGGCCGCCGCGTATAGCGTCCACATAACGCCGGGTTTCAAGCATCAGCGGAATGCCGCCGTCGATCATGGCATCGACCGGCGATCGCCGCTGGAAGATCGGACCGGAGTTGACCAATTTGGGCCAACGCAAGGCCATGTCGTCCGCGAACAGAAGCCGCAGACCCTTGTGGATGCCGATTGCGGCCGAGGCGCGCGTGAGCTGGTCCTGCGAGAGCGGCTGAGACCACGAACCTCTCTTGATCCGGTCCCACGTACTTTCGGAGACGCCGAGCAACATCGCAGCCTCGGCATTGGTCAGCGCCCAGTGCTCGACAATCTTCCGGAATGCCTTGATGGCGACGGGCGACAGTCGTTCGCGATCCGGTGCCTTCGTGAACGTCTGCACATCGACCGGGGTCGCCGCAGGCTGTGCCCCGAATGTTGCAATCTGCGCCATCACGACCTCCCTCAATACGAGATCAGAGATATCGTCAATTGGTGCGATGTCAAGCGTCAGGTGACGTTATTGCGTTTGTTTTGGTTTGCGGAAGCAATTGCGAGAGGGCTCCCCCTACTCTCGGTTTCCTGAAAAACACATAATTTCAAGTGCTTGGCGCATTGAGGCGACCGCACTTCGTGAGGGCCGCGCAAAGAGAAACGCCTCCGGCCGGGCATGGCCGAAGGCGCCTGGAGGTTCACGAAGGCCGACAAGGGCCCCAGCGAACATCTCTCCCGCAACGAAACCTCCGATGCGGGAGAGAATCTCTTGTCATCAGAACGAGCGCAGGATCTGCACCGAGCCGTTGTAGAGGTTCTGGTTCTGCAGCTGGTAGGTCTGGCCAGCCGGCTTGCCGGAGACGTTGCCGACATACTGACCGCCGAGGTTCTGCTCGAGACGGCTGTAGGTGAATTCAGCCGACAGGGTCAGGTTCTTGACCGGGGTCCAGGCGGTACGGGTACCGATCTGGGCGATTGCGAAGTCGAAGTTGCCAGTCGTGTTCTGGAGGTAGCCGGCATTGGCGCCGTTCGGGGTCGTCGCATTGGCCGAGCCGAGGCGGCCGCCAGCCTGGCTGAAGGCTGCCGAGAGCAGAGCGTTGCCCGCGTTGCCGTAGGAGATCGAGCTATAGCTGCCGAACAGCGAGGTGCGCCATGCCGGGTTCCAGTAGTGCTCGTAGAACGCCGCGACCGACCACGCTGAGCTCTGCTCGATCTGGCCGCCCGGACCGAACACACCGTCCAGCGCGTAGCCGAAGGCCAGCGTGTTGCCGCTGAACTTGGCATAGCGACCGCCGCCCTGGGTGTCGTGCGTGCCGCCGTTGAAGGCGTATTTGGCAGCGCCCTGCGCGTAGGTGGCTTCGACCTTCAGGCTGTCGCCAGCTCCGGTCGGCAGGTTCTTGAGTTCGAAGGCGCCGTTGACAGCGAAGCCGTAAGCGGTGTCCGGATGACCGGTGGCTTCGTTGCCGGCATAGAAGCCGGGGGTGATGGCATGCATCGCCGCGCCGAAATGCAGCGTACCCCAAGCCTGATCGAGGCGCAGGTTACCAACGATGTCCGGGATCTGGTTGCCGCCATACGAGTTGCCGAGGAACGTATAGGACGACGTGCCGTACTGGGCGTTCAGGAAGCTGCTGTTACCCGGAGCAACAATGAAGTTGTTGGTGTTGTACAAGCCGGCATTGCGATACGGCGAAGCATTCTCGAGCGAGATCGTGGCCGAGACGCCGTTACCGAACGAAGCGGTGTAGGACAGCTGCGGAAGGCCGGTGCCGTTGTTCGAGCCGGCGAGACCGCCAGACGAAATCCACGGACGCGACAGGGTCCACTGCGGGTCGAACTGCGAAACCGCCTTACCGAAGGTGAAGCCGGCGAACTGGATGAATGCGTAGTCCACTTCAGCGAAACCGCCGGCGATGGATTCACGATCCTGAGCGAAGTCGAACTGCAGGTTCGCATAGGTGCGGACCACGCCGTATTCCGTCGCGGTACGGGTATCGGTCGTTGCGTTGATGCGCGAACGCGGAGCGAAGTAGTTCTTCGTCCAGAGATCGTTGCCGCCAGCACCGCCCTGGAAGAACGGAGTGTCGTAGGTACCCGAGTTGAACGAGGTGTCGATACGGATTGCGCCGCCGATCTTGATGCAGGTGTCGGTGCCCGGAATGTAGTAGAAGCCGGCGCCGTAGAGCGAGCAGACTTTCACGTATTCGACGGCCTTGGCCTTGGTGGGAAGATCGGCGGCCTGAGCGACGCCCAGCACCGACAGACTGGCTGCGGTCCCCAAAATCGTAGTCTTCAACAGATTCACAGTGAATCTCCTATCCTTCATCGAGACATTCCGGCTTGCATCAAGCGAACCGGATTCACCGAAGCGTCTACACGGATGACGAACAACCAGACCGCTCGCCTACTCGCTTTCGATGAGGAGTCGTCCCCCAACTCCGCGCGACGATATGAATTCCCGCAACGAGCGAGAGCAACAGCGGATTGATAGTTCACACGCCTGCGTCGTCGCTTTGCCGATCGTAGTGACAAAAGACCAGCGTGATAGACCTATGATTTTGACAGGCAGTTTTCTCAGGCATTGCATAGATACGCTGCAATCGTCGTTGCTTCATGTGTTGAGCGAGATCATTCGCCGGCCGCGACCAGCAACATCGCGCGGCCCAGCCTTCGACGCATCGTCAACAGTTCGTTTGACAGGTCGCGCAAGGATTCAACTTCAAGTTCGCCTCGCACGTGAAGTTCGAGCGCGCGCTTCGACGATTCGAGACCATTCATCTTCTCGACCGCAGATTCAGTCAGCGACAACAGCACCAGACGACGATCCTTCCCCTTGGCCGCCTTGCGCCGAATGAGATTCTGCTTCTCGAGTATTTTCGATTGAGCGGACACGAAGGATCCATCGACATTCAGCAAAGCTGCGACGTCCCGGACGGAGACGCCCTCCCCGCTGCTGAGGCTTTCGATCGCCATCAGCGTGATCCATTGCGAGCCGCTGACACCGATACGCTTCCCGAGAAGATCGGCGATCCGCATCATATAGGCGCTGATCGCCGAGATATCCCAAACCAGCTGACGGCCCACCGCGTCTGCGGTCTCCGATTCCTCGACGATGGACGGCGTCTCCGGAACGAGCTTTGCGGTTCTCATTGCGAGCGCCCGTTCCGGATTGGCCGAACGCGACAGCGCGAAACAACAGGTGCCGGCTTGAGAAAAGTCGGCGATGCCTTCGGCAGATGGCAAGAAGTGGTGAATTTGAAACGGCGGCCAATGGCTTTCGCCCATGCAGACGCGGCCTGCGCGGCAAGTATCAAGATAGTCATCTAAGGGTGATCCAGGAACGGTCAGATGGTAGGCGCTTCGCGCCCGGCGACGACGTTCAGACCCGGATTCGTGGCGGTGGCGTATCCATCCCGAAGTGGTAGGCGTTCAACGCAAGCGCCGCCTTCTCCACCCGTTCCGACTGCGCAACGGGAGCGAATTCGCATCCTTGCGGGGGAGACAGATGTTCGACGCCATGCGAGCAATGATCGCAGGACGCCGCTTTGATTTTCGCAGATGGTGCATCGATGGTGGATGACGTCATCTCCACGACGCCAGCCTGCTTCAGCGCACCATGCAGGCAGAATGTGTGGTGAACGGTACCCAGAAACACATATACGATCGCCAGCAGCATGATGAAGAACTGCCGGGCGCTGTGTGGCATCGCCGGAGCTGCTTTTGCAAATGGACGTCGCATGCGCCCGCAATAACAAAACGAACGGCAGATGACCACACCTAATCCGCTGCGATGCACATAGCGGTATTCAAGAATGCGCTATCGATGCTCTGCTTCACGCGTCGAGGAGATCCATGACAAAAATGTCTGTTGGAGTCAGGCATCGCGTTTCGACGAGCAGCATCCTCAGCAGCCACGACATATATTCTTGACGATCCGGTCGATCCGCGCGTCATCCGGCGATATCATGACAGCTTGCGAACGGGCATCGGTCGCTTTGCCTCGAGCCGGCTGTGTCTCTCTCGGCAGCGGCGCCGTTCCAGACAGTCGGGGGTCTGACGTCAGTGAAGGCGGTACGCTGGGATTTGCAGGCGCACCGAAAGCCGAACTGGATCGATGCCCTCCTCCGCGCGCGAAGCTCCACTGAGGGAGAGTTGCGGAGATCAACAGGATCGCCAGGAGAGTCTTTTTCATCGCAGCCTCCTTCCATTGACTGCCGCATCGAACAGGCGCTCCGACCTCGCCTTCAACAACCGGACGCATACAGTCCGTTGCTTCCGGACGGAAGTCCGGCCGATGCGCCGATCTGCAGGCACTGCGTCGCTCGATCGCTAAACGAGTTCTGCGGAAGCGGGTTCAGGTTCGTCGGCGGCACGACACCGTATTGAGGAACCTGCGGCGGCTGAATCTGCGGATACTGGATGGGAGGGGTGCTG
>JAEXHR010000032.1 GCA_023449855.1 Pseudomonadota bacterium
CGCCGGCTGCACATCCTGCTGCGGCGGGTGGGCGTGGTGATCAACCGCAAGAAGACCCAGCGGCTCTACCGCGAGGAGAAGCTGGCGGTCCGACGACGAAGGAACCGTCGCCGCGCCATTGGTGCGCGGGCGCCGGCGCCTGTGCTGGCGTTGCCCAACCAGCGATGGAGCCTGGACTTCGTGCACGATCAGATGGCGTCGGGACGCCGGTTCCGGGTGCTCAACATCGTCGACGATGTGACCCGCGAGTGCCTGCGTGCGGTGCCGGATACGTCGATATCGGGGCGCAGGGTCGTGCGCGAGCTAACCGACCTCATCGCCGAGCGCGGCAAGCCCGGCATTATCGTCAGCGACAACGGCACCGAGCTGACCTCGAACGCGGTCCTCGCCTGGTGCGGGGAGATCGGCGTCGAGTGGCACTACATCGCTCCGGGCAAGCCGATGCAGAACGGCTACGTCGAGAGCTTCAACGGTCGCATGCGCGACGAACTGCTCAACGAGACCCTGTTCCTCAGCCTGGACCATGCTCGCGTGGCGATCGCCGCCTGGGCCGACGACTACAACCGGGAGCGACCGCACTCAGCCCTTGGATACGAAACCCCAGCGGCGTTCGCCGCTGAACTAGATAAGCAATGGCCTGCTTCGCTACGCCCTACGGGCTCCGCTGCGCAGGCCATTGCTCAACCCGCGCTCATGCGCAACAAAGCTGCCGGGCTCTAATCCCCGCTGGTGGAAACCAGGGGGTCACGTCAAGGCGGCAACAATATCTCCGGGTGACTGCGCGGTGCCCAGTTCGCCCACCAGCGTCATGTCTGCTTCGAGACGCCGCGACGCCAACCTCAACGCGTCGCGCTGACATTGCTGTACGAACTGCCCTGCCGCTCCCTGGGCACTGGAAACGAGTTCCGATACGATCGATATGCTTGGTGCAGCAGCCGCAAGCTGGGTTTCCACGAAGGTGTTCCAGAAGTCCGTAGCCATCAAACCGTCGTCAGCCATCGCCTTCTCGCAATCTCGAGTTGTTGTTGCGTTGCAGCAGGGTACAACTTGCAGCGTAGAGATGCGAGACCCGGGGAAGCGGAATTGCCGATCGCGCGTTACGGCCTGCAGCACTCCAGACCTGCCGTCCTCCGCCTGCATCCGCAGCAGGCTCGGGTTGGTATTCATCGAAGCGGGGATTCGAGTTGATCAACCACAGCCTTGTCCGCGAACTCGGGCCCACCTTGCGCGCAGATCCCTCGCGGGTCGTCATTCGGCCGTTCGTCCCGGGCGACGATCCGACCGTGCCCGATCCTGCGCTGCGATCCAGGATCGGCCGCATCATCGAGCGGATCGTCGCACTTGACGCACAGACATGCCGCTCCGAGCTTGAGCGCATCCTCGCCAGTCTTGCCGGGCGTCACGGCGACGTCGAGCAGGTGCTGCTGCGGCGGTGCAACGACCTTGTCTGCCCCCCTGCAATCCCCTCCCCCGGACTGACGAAGGATCAGATGCTCCTCATCGGCGCCTATATGAGCGCTGAATATTCGTACGAATCCGCCGCCCTTTTCAATCCGAGCATCGTGCCGCACCCCGAGGCGGCGAAGGTCGCCGGAGCGTCCCGCTTCCTGCTCTCGCTCCGCGCTGTCGGAGAAGGTCATCTCTCGTCCATCACTTTCCGGACCGGACATTTCGACGGCTCGCATGTGGAGCTCGATCCGGTCAGCGCCATTTCGACTCCGCCGCGGGTCGAGCCGCTGCCGGGCGGAGAGGCTGACGATCCCGGGGTCCGCCTGACCTGCGGAAGCTTCCCGGACATCTCATCGCTGGTTATTTTCCCCGTGACCTTCCGTCAGAGGCATGGCCTTGAAGATCTGCGGCTTACTCGCTTCGAGGAGGAGAATGGCTACAGCTTCTACCTGGGGACCTATACCGCAGCCGGGGGCGAGACCGTCCGCCAGGAACTGCTGCGGACCACCGATTTTCAAAGCTTTGAATTGAGCGCGCTGCGCACCGATGTATCCGACACCAAAGGAATTGCGATTTTCCCGAGGCGCATTGCCGGGCACTATGCCGCTCTCGCGCGCCTCGATCACGAAAGCATCTGGCTGCTTCGGTCCAATGACCTCTACAATTGGACGGATGGAGCGACCATCCTGCGGCCCTGCTTCCCGTGGGAATTTGTGCAGCTCGGCAATTGCGGGTCGCCGATCGAACTCGACGAAGGTTGGCTCGTGATCACCCATGGCGTCGGGCCTGTTCGTAACTACAGCCTTGGCGCCTGTCTTCTCGACAAGCAAAATCCTGCCCTCGTGCTGGGACGCTCCACGTCCCCATTGATCACCACTGACCCAAAGGATCGGGACGGCTACGTCCCGAACGTGGTCTACAGCTGCGGGGCTCTCCTACATGAGCGGACCTTGCTGCTGCCCTATGGCCTCGCCGACTCTTTCGTCAGCTTCGCCACTGTCGACGTCGATCGGCTGCTGGCCACACTCCGCTAAAGCCTAAACCGGCCAACCGCGCCGATGCGGCGTGAACGATCAGTGAGCCAGCAGGACCGGGCAACTGGGATGGTCGAGAACGGACCGTGTCGCGCCGCCAAGCACGAATTCCCGCGCGCGCGAGTGGCCAAAGGCGCCCATGACCAACAGGTCGCCCTTCGTCTCTTCGCGGTAGGCCTGCAAGGCAATGCCCGCATCCCGCCCGCCAGCGGGCACCTCTACCATTTCGGCCGTGATTCCGTGACGCTCGAGAAAGCGGCAGGCGTCGGCAACCGGCGTGTCGCGGCCCACGTCCTTGTCCTGAGTCACGGTGACAAGGGCGACGGAGCTGGCCTGATGGCAAAGCGGCAGCGCATCGGCGAGGGCGCGAGCAGCCACACGGCTTCCATCCCACCCCACGATGATGCGCTCGAACTTCAGAGCTGCCCCCTCCCCTGGAAGGAGCAGCACCGGCCTTGCCGACTCGAATGCCAGGCCCTCAGCCATCGCCGGCGTCGCGGGATGGCCATGGACCGGAACGATGGTCAGGTCATAAGCGCGCGCTTTTTTTGCAAGCGCCCAGTGGGTCACCTGCCCGGGGCAGTCGATGACGAAGGCCTCGCCGCGTCGCGACTCGTCGACAACTGCGGAAAACTGCTGGACCAGCGCGTCCGCCTGCTCCTCGCTGCGGCGGTTCTCCGCCGCAATGATCTGATCGGCCTGAAGCAATTTGTTCGCCAGCCAGTTCGATACGGGAGGAACGTGCACGCGGCAGACGCCGAGCGACAGCCTCGCTCCGATCAGCGCCGCGGCTGCTTGTGCACGCTCGATCGCTTCCACCGGGGTGGCTTCGGCGTAACTGTTCGCCTGAAGAAGTATGTCGCGAATAGCCATCTCAAACCTCCGTTTCGCCTGGTATCGCAGACCCGGCGCCGTGCGCCGATCCGTAATCATCCGGAAAGACCGAAAGGCGCAGCCCGCTAGACTGGCACCGCGACAGCTGCCGCTTGCTCGCAGCGCAGCCCATGCTCGAAACGATTGGGTGAGGACCACGTCTCCGCGGCATCGAAGCAGGCGCGGAAAAAAGGATGAAGATACTCTGGATGGGGCGGAGCGGCGCGGCGTGATGGTGCGAAAATGTGCCGGCCTTGGCGGACGGAGCCTCTGGTCTCTTGGCCGATTTGCTTCTTGAACACGCGTACCGTCCTGTCCAGCCTAGATCTCCTGAATAGCGGAGTAATCCATGCCCAGTATTTCGACGCTCACCCTCAACCCCACAATCGATGTCGCTTACGAAGTGGGGCAGGTCTATCATACGCGCAAGATGCGGACCGAGGCGGAGTTTTATTCGCCCGGTGGCGGCGGCATCAACGTTGCCCGGGTCTTCGTTCGGCTCGGAGGCAACGCACGGAGCTACTATGCCTCAGGCGGCGCCACAGGGCCTGCTCTCGACGGCCTGCTCGACCTGCATCAACTCGTACGCAATCGCATTCCCATCCAGGGTCACACGCGGGTAAGCTCGGCCGTTCTCGAGCGGGAAACCGGCAAGGAGTATCGGTTCGTTCCTCAGGGTCCGAGCTTTACCTCCGCCGAATGGCAGGCCTGCCTCGAACAGCTCGCTCAGGCCAAGGGCGATTTCCTGGTCGCGAGCGGCTCTTTGCCGCCTGGCGTCCCGGAGGATTTCTACGGCCGCGTCGCCACGATCATGGCGACGCGCGGAATACCGATGGTACTCGACAGCTCGGGTCCAGGCCTGAAAGGCGGCCTGGCGGAGGGCGGCTTGTTCCTGATCAAGCCGAGCATCGGCGAACTTCGGCAATTCGTGGGCGAAGATCTCGCCGCGATCGAGGACGTGAGCGAAGCTGCCATGGCGATCGTCCGCGCAGGCCAGTCCAGATATGTCGCAGTGACCATGGGACATGAGGGCGCGCTCCTGGCGACTCCTGACGGCGCGCAGATTCTGCCTGCCCTGGAAGTCGACGCGAAGAGCGCCGTGGGCGCGGGCGACAGCTTCCTCGCAGCAATGGTTTTCGCGCTGAGCTGCAGCTGGTCGATCACGGACGCATTCCGCTTCGGTGTCGCAGCCGGCGCTGCCGCGGTCCTTAACCCGGGTCACGATCTCGCTCAGGCCGAGGAGATCCGCCGCCTCTACCCACAGGTGCCGCAACCGGCCTGATGCTCGGCCGAGCTCGCCGCCCTCCCCCGCACAACTAGACGGCAACGCCCGGCATCCGCTCTTGCCACCTGCAAGGCGACCGAGCCGAAGAGGGCGCAAACATCTTAGCACCGGCGCGAAGCGGATCGACATTGGCCAGGCGCTCGTCCCGCTTGATTGCGCCATGGGAACCCGCCGCGCCGCGGCCACTGTGATCAGCCGGCATGACCGGTTCGACCGGCGGCCCTACCCGTTCCCGCTACCGCCGACGGCAGAAGATCGGGCGCTCGCTACCACGGGGTGGCGCGGCCGCTGGTCCTTTTCGAAACAGGTAAGATTATCGATCGTGGTCGCCGCGATCGCGGTCATCGCCTCGACGGTGAAGAAGGCCTGGTGGCCGGTGATCAGCACGTTCGGAAAGGTGAGCAACCGCGCAAAGAGGTCGTCCTGCAGGATCTCGTCCGACAGGTTTTCGAAGAAGAGGTCGCCCTCTTCCTCGTAGACATCGAGACCGAGATAGCCGATCACCCCGTTCTTGAGCCCCTCGATTAAGGCCCGGGTGTCGACAAGCGCGCCGCGTCCGGTGTTGATGAGCATCACGCCTCGCTTCACCCGCGACAGCGCATTGCCGTCGATCAGATGCCGCGTCTCCGGCGTCAGCGGGCAATGAAGAGTAATGATGTCGGAGGAGGCTAACAGGGTCTGCAGATCGACGATCTCGGCGCCGGCCGCGCAAATCTCGGGTGTCGGCGCCGGATCGTGAACAAGGATGCGGCAGCCAAAGCCGGCAAGGATCCGCGCCACCGCGGTGCCGATCTTCCCCGCTCCGACGACGCCTGCGGTGCGGCCCTTGAGATCGAAGCCAAGCAAGCCGTCGAGCGCGAAATTCCCTTCGCGAACCCGCGCATAGGCCCTGTGGATCTTGCGATTGAGCGTCAGGATAAGTCCGACGGTGTGTTCTGCAACCGCATCCGGCGAATATGCCGGGACCCTGCCGACGGCGATGCCGAGCTCGTTCGCGGCGGCAAGGTCGACATGATTGAAGCCAGCGCTGCGCAAGGCGAGCATTTTTGTGCCGCCGGCAGCAAGCCGCGTGAGGACCGGGCGATCGAGCACATCGTTCACAAACGCGCATATGGCAGAGGTCCCTGCTGCGAGCAGCGCGCTTTCCTCGGTCAGGCGAACTTCGAGATAGCGCATCCGGTGCGGCGCGCCTTTCGCCGCATTGGCCTCATCCAGAAAGCGCCGATCATATGCCTTGGTGCTGAAAACCGTCACGTCCATGGCTGCGCTTCCCTTTGTCCTCCACCGTAGCGGCCCGTATGTCCCTCAACGCGCAAGCACGTCGCCGAGGTTCCCGGGCGCCTGTGCATTGCCTTGTGGACATGCTCTCGACAACCTGTGTGTACCGCGGGGATTAGCTGTTGCTCGAAGACTGCGAGCAGCTGCTCGTCCCTGCACCTCGTCCCGCCGGACGGCGATTGGCGGCGGACCTCCGGAGCGTTACCTAGAGACAATGGCGGAAAGGAGCATCAAGCTGCCTTCCGCAAAGTACTCCACCCATCAAGCTAGCCAGGAAGAGGGTCGCCTATGCCAAGCTCTTTCGTCATCTGGTTCGAAGATGTCGGGATCGCCGACATCCCGCGTGTTGGCGGCAAGAACGCCTCCTTGGGCGAGATGACCGTGGCGCTCGCCGCGGACGGGATGAGGGTACCCGCCGGCTTCGCGACCAGCGCCGAGGCTTACCGTCTGTTCGTCGAGGAGAACGGTCTTACGCCCGAGATCGAAGAGCTTTTCTCATCCTATCACGCAGGCACTGCGACGCTTCAGGAAACCGGCGAAGCCATTCGCTCGCGCTTCCTCGAGGCGGAATTTCCCGCATCCCTCGCGAACGAAATCCAGGCAGCCTATCTGGAGCTCGGTGAGCGCATCGGGTCAGATCGCCCTGCGGTGGCGGTGCGTAGCAGCGCAACGGCGGAGGATCTTCCAGACGCGAGCTTCGCCGGTCAGCAGGAAACCTTCCTCAACGTGCGCGGAAGCCGCGCCCTCCTGGAGGCCTGCCGGCGCTGCTACGCATCGCTCTTCACCGACCGCGCGATCAGCTACCGTGAAGCCAAGGGGTTCGACCATCTCGAGGTCGCCCTGTCCATTGGCGTCCAGCAGATGGTCCGGTCGGATCTCAGTGGATCAGGCGTCATGTTCTCGATCGACACCGAGACCGGTTTCCCCGGTGCGATCGTCATCAGCGCGGCCTGGGGACTGGGCGAGACCGTGGTCCAAGGTTCGGTCGATCCCGCCAAATATGTCGTCTTCAAGCCTCTGCTCGACACGCCGGGCGCCGTGCCGATCATCGAGAAGAGCCTGGGCGCGAAGGCGACGCGCATGACTTACGCTGAAGGCGGCAGCAGGCGCACCCGCATCGAAGACACGACCCTCAAGGAGCGGGAGGCTTTCGTCCTGGGTGACGAGGACATCATCCAGCTGGCGCGTTGGGCCGCGGCCATCGAGCGCCACTACGCACGCCCCATGGACATGGAGTGGGCGAAGGACGGCGAGAGCGGCAAGCTGTACATCGTCCAGGCGAGACCGGAGACCGTCCAGGCGCAGACCAGTCGCACATCGTTCAGCCATTACAGCCTGAAGCAGAAGGACACACCGATCGCGACGGGAGCAGCGATCGGCAGCGCGATCGCGGTCGGCAGAGCCTGTGTCATCCGAACGGCCAAGGATATCGAGAGCTTCAAGGAAGGTGCGATCCTGGTCACCGAGACCACCGACCCTGACTGGGTCCCCATTATGAAGCGCGCCGCAGGCATCGTCACCGATCACGGCGGAACGACCAGCCATGCCGCGATCGTGGGAAGGGAACTCGGCGTGCCAGCAATCGTCGGCACGGGTGACGCGAGCCGCCTCATCCAGGAGGGGCAGAGCATCACTTTAAGCTGCGCAGAAGGAGACGCCGGCGCGGTCTACGAGGGCGAGCTCGAATTTGAGATCGAAGACGTCGACGTGGGCGCTCTCCCCGAGCTTGCGACCGCGATGATGGTCAACATCGCCAATCCGGCAGCCGCGTTCCAGTGGTGGCGTCTGCCGGCGCGCGGCGTCGGCCTCGCGCGCATGGAATTCATTATCAACTCGCTGATCAAAGTGCATCCGATGGCGCTCGTTCATCCGGAACGGACCGATCCGGAGACGCAGCGCCGGATCGAGGCGCTCACGCGTGGCTATGACGATCCGGCCGACTACTTCGTCGACGTGCTGGCGCGCGGGATCGCGAAGCTTGCCAGTCCTTACCACCCCCACCCCGCCATCGTTCGCTTGAGCGACTTCAAAACCAACGAATATGCGCACCTTCTAGGCGGAGAAGCCTTCGAGCCGCAGGAGGAAAACCCGATGCTGGGTTTTCGCGGCGCTTCGCGCTACTACGACGATCGCTACCGCGAGGGGTTCGCCCTCGAATGCCGGGCGCTCAAACGGGTTCGCGAGACGCTCGGATTCTCCAATGTCATCATCATGGTGCCGTTCTGCCGGACGCCGGCCGAAGCGGATCGTGTGCTCGAAACGATGGCGCAAAACGGTTTGCGGCGCGGCGAACACGGTTTGCAAATTTACATGATGTGCGAGATACCCTCGAACGTCATCCTCGCAGAACAATTCGCCCGACGTTTCGACGGGTTCTCGATTGGCTCGAACGACCTGACCCAGCTTGTGCTCGGCGTCGATCGTGACTCTGGTTTCCTGACGAACCTGTTCGACGAGCGCGACGAGGCCGTGACCCGCATGATCGCGGACGTCATCGCCAAGGCCCATGCAGCGGGTATCAAGATCGGCATCTGTGGGCAGGCGCCCAGCAATCACGCCGACTTCGCCGCCTTCCTCGTCGCGCAAGGCATCGATTCGATATCCCTGAACCCGGACAGCTTCGTCCGCACGATTGCTGTCATCGCCGCCGCGGAGCGGGAGCGAGGCAGCTGACGCGAGTGGCACCAAACAGATCGTGCGGGCGGCCATCGGGTCCGCCGTCGCGGGCAGCTGCGGTCTTGCAGGAAGAATAAGCGACCCCGCCGCCGGGGGGTCTCGAGAGGCGGCGGGGTCAGGCTCCGGAGCGTGTGGCGAAAACGCCGACAAGCTCCGGGGCGGGGGGTCTTGTCAATGGGCGAAGAGCAGCGGAATCTCAGCGCCGTCGATGAGGTCCCGGGTGACACCGCCCAGGATCATTTCCCGCAGGCGCGAGTGCCCATAGGCTCCAAGCGCCAGCATCGCCGCGCCATGCTCCCGCGCGCCGCGGATGAGTGCCTCGGCGTCCGAGCCGTCGCCGCGGGACAATGCGACCACATCGGCATCGAAGCCGTGGCGAGCGAGATGCCGTGCGATGTCGGCGCCAGGCTCGGACCCATGGCCTTTTTCACTAGGCTTGCCGTTCAGCACGAGGACGTCGATCTTCGCGCCGGGATCGGCCAGCGCCTTGGCTTCCCGCAAGGCGAGCGTCGCCTCACGCGTGGCGTTCCAGCCAATCGCCAGATGGTCGACCGCGCCGGGGCGGTGACCTTGCGGGAGCACGAGGACCGGCCGTCCGGAAGCGAACAGAATACTCTCGATCGTCTCGCGGCGGATCGGCGGATGCTCATAGGCGCTTCTGGGACCAAACAGGACGAGATCGGCATAGCGCGCATAGACGGCCGCCTTCGAGAAGATCACGGCCGGCTGATCGGAGATCGTGCGCACTTCGATGTTGGCGGCGCCGGCTGCCTTGGTGATCCGCGCCTCCTTGGCGCTGACAGCTTCAGCGTAATCGTCGAGGAAGACGTAAGGCGGCCCCATTGTCAGCGCATAGGTTTCCGCGGGCATCGCCGAGAGCACGACGAAGGACAGCCTGGCATCATGAAAAGCTGCAAAGGCGATCGCGTCTTCCAGAAACTGCCCGTCCTGTTCGCCGGTATCGACAACCGCGAGAAGATCCCTGATCGGCATTCCCGTCCTCCATTTGGCTCACGCGACGAGTTGTAGCCGCCCCGCGAGCCAGCTTCATTTGTGGGATATACGTAGGCGCGCCGGCAGGTTGCATGGGCAGCAAAGCCAGGCGCGGGAGACGTCCGGAGTTACTGGATTGGCGGCCGGTAATCCGCGCTTTGCAGCGTCAAGATATAGGCGGCGAGGTCATCGACATGGCCAGGCGCGATCTCGAACTTCATCACTTCGGGGAAATTGTGCGAATCGCGCAGCCAGGGCTTCAGCGTGTCGAGCGTGAGACCCCGTGCGTTCGCAACCGCTTCGAAGCTCGGCGCTTCCGGTCTTGGCGAGCTGCCCTCCCCGACGCCATGGCAGGCGGCGCAGTGGGCGCGCGCGAAAGCGGCTCCGCGCGACGCGGGCGTGTCCCGTCCGGCCGCAGCGGCGATCGATGACCGGCCGCCCGCCGCCGCGCTGCACGCCGCGGTGAGGATGACGACTGCAGAGAGGAGGCCGGCCTTGCGCATGCGCGCAATCTATCGGGAGCCGCAATTGTGCGTCAACCGGCCGCCGGCCGTAACAGATGCGAGGGGCAAGTCGTGCAATCGCTCGCGCCGAAGCCGTTGGCCGTGCAAACGAACAAGCCCGAGCCGATGAGAGTGCCGACGATCGCGCACTCGTTGCCGCCCTCTACCGCAATGGCTTGCGCGGTGGCGGCTACTGAGGTCAGGTGATCGATATGCCAGCGAAGCGTCTTGCTGCGCTTCAGATGCCTTGCGATTCTGGCGCGCAGGCCTCCGGGGCCGTAGGCTCTCCCCGCGTAGACGTACCAGCCGGGCCCGAAGCTATCGGAGCCGGATCGGCTGGAAAAGACCACCTTCTCGTCCAGGCGGAGCAAGATAGCGTAAGCGCCCGTGCTCAATGGCAGGGTCGCGATGCTGTCCGCTGCAACCGGCACTCCGCCGATAAGCTGGCCCATGGCCGCCATGAAGCGGCTCTCGTCGGAAGTGATGGCGCATGGCGAACCGAAGTGAACGTCGCTGCGGCTCATGACGAATGGTGAAACTCTCGCGGAGAAAGGGTGTGATTTTTGTCGATGATAGGATGGCGGGAATCGGCAGGAAAGGTCAGGCCGTTTCACTCACGTTTATCTTGGATCGCTTGACCATTGGGGGGGACGACCGTGCGACCCCGAGCTTTTCGGCGCCTGATTATGGCCGAGCCCAGGGAGCGGCGCTGCAGGACCCATACATGACAAGCAAGCCCATGGTCTAGCGCTCGAACAGACGGGGATGCTTTTCTATGAAACGCCGGCCCCAGCTATCGAGATAGGCTTTGCGCGGTTGCCGCATATAGCGGTAGCCAGCCAGGGACACGGCAGCCGCTCCAACCGCATCGACGATGAGATCGGTCATTGTGTCCGACAATCCCGTGGGATCGCCGGGTGTCGGCTTCTGCATGGTCAAGCCGGCGAAGCTGTCCATGGCATATTCGAAGATCTCCCAAAGCGCGCCCACGCCGATCGAAAAGAAGAAGGCAAACATGGCGATGAAGGCAGGCGGCATCTGCATGTCGACATGCTCGTTCTTGTTGAGCGCATAGACCAGCATGAAGCCGACCAGGCCAAGTAGCAGCCCGGCGGTTGCGTGGAGGGCGTCGTCCCACCACCAGATGCGTTCGTAATAGTCGAGCACCTCGCCCAGAAAAATGGAAGCAAAGGCGAAAAGAACGCCGACTAGGTGTATCTCGGATGGTATCAGGGCGGCTCCGCTGTGAAGACGCCTCGCAAGCGGTGCGGCGGTGAATACGAGCAGGCAGACCACAAGGAAGCTGTGAAGCCAGCGCCCCCGATAGGTCAGGACGATGAGCTCCGCGACGAGGAGGCCGGCAAGGACGAGCGTGATCAGCAGATGGGCGCGGCGAGCAGTTGTCATGCTCCCTGAAAACATTCCTGGCAGACCATGTTCCGTGCCCACCCTCGGTCTAAACCGATCCATGATCAGGGTGGGATCGTGTCCCCAGTCACTGCTGGCTGCAAGTGCTCTTCGGATTCAGGACTTGCTTTCGGGCATGAGGCTTATCGAGCAGCGACGATGCATTCTACGCAAATCAGGCCGAAGAGCGGCGAGCCTGCTGTTCAGCCAGCTCCAGACGTGCTGTTCTTCGATCAACATGGGAGCGGTCGATCCTGCTTGTCGCAGTGACCTGGTCGTCGGGCGCTCGATCAGCGAGAAGGCCGCGCCGTCTGCTGTCATGCGGCATAGACCGCCGAGGTAGAGCGGCTCGTCATCGGCGGCTTGGACGCGCGCGCGCAGGCTGGCCGCATCGACACCGGGTGCGAGCAGGATGCTGTCCGCGACAACGACACAGCGCTGTTCGTGAACGCCATGGCCAAACGCAGGCCACAGGCCGCCGCGCGCGAGAAGCAGCGGAACACCTTCGCCAGGCAGTCCCCAGCTCATCTCGACACACACGAAATCTTCGCCGGTTCCGTATAGGACCAGAGCGCGACCGAACGGCCGCACCGCTCGCGGCGCGAGATCGAGGCCGTGCAGATAACGGCGGGGCAATACCGCACGCATGGAGTTCTGCTCGAAACCGATCAAACCCTGCGCAGCCGCACACTGCTTGGGCAGGGTTTCTTCGATCGGCGCCAGGAAGTCATAGTCCTTTGCATCGAACAACGAGAGCTGCGAAGTCATTGCAACGGTCCGGCGGCAATTGCGATGAGCCGCCATGCCCGAACGGACGCCGCTTGGCTACCGCGGGCCGTAATCCCGAACTCCTATTTACAACGATTTACAGGACAAGCTGGCTATCTGGCCCCAAGAGCGCCGCACACCATTTCGGGTGCACTTCACTTGGAGCTGGCCATGCTCGGCGCATCGATTTGCTTCTTCCTGGTCATGGCGTTCTGCTTCGCAGTGATCGTGGCAAAGGCAGACTGGACTCACCGATTGGCTGCCTCGCACGAAGAGAATGCGCGGCCGGCATCAGGTGAGCGCCGATGACAACGACCGGGTCAGAGCCCGACATTGTTGCTGCGCATTCCGGCAGCGGCACACTGGCGGCACCGGCCAGCTATGTGGATTCGCAGACGACGTGATCGAGGCCCTTGGGCGCGGCGGGATCGGCGTGGAACGCCTTGTTGTCGGGCCCGAGATCGCCCGACAAGAGGATATGTGCCCCGCCGGCATAGAGCTCCACCGAGGCTGAGCCGAGAATATGGCCCGCGTTCCAGAGCCTGGCCTTGAACCCGGGGGCGGGTTCGAACCAGTTCCCGAGCGCGACCGGACGAGAAAGCCGCCACGCGCTGATCGCATCTTCTTCGGTGTAGAGAGGTTCGAACAGCGCGTCGCCGGCGCGGTCGCGCCGTCGGTTCCGGCGCTCCGCCTCATATTCCTGGATCCTGCCGGCATCGGCCAGCATGAATTCGAGAAGGTCGCTCGTGGCCTGCGTGCACCAGATCGCACCCTCATAGCCCTGGGCCGCAAGCTTGGGGAGAAGGCCGCAATGATCGATATGCGCATGGGTCAGAATCACCGCGTCGATCCTCCGCGGATCGAACCCGAAGCTGCCGAGGTTGAGCGCCTCGAGACTGCGCGAGCCTTGGAACAGACCGCAATCGACCAGGATCGAGCGGGCGCCTAGCGCGAGCTCCATGCATGAGCCGGTGACAGTGCCTGCCGCACCGTGGAACTTCATCGTGAGCTGATGGGTCACCTGTTTCCCTCTTGATTGATCTTGAGCCAATGCATTCCCGCCCCGAGCGGCGGGCCGAGCTGCAAGGGTCTGATTGTGAAACCCGCGCCTTCCTTCATGAGCAAAGGCGCAGGGCGGTTGCAAGCCAGCGCGTTTTTACCTTCATGGCAGCGCCTGAACCTCGTTCTCAAGCCCGCGGATCCGGCCGACGATGGCGACAAAGAACGCGGTCGACCATCCCAGAAGGATGAGGCCGTTCGCTCCCTCGATCGCGCCGAGCAGACGCCAGCGCTCGTCGAGGACGACATCCCCATATCCCACCGTCGTGTAGGAAGAGGTTGAAAAGTAGAGCGCCGCCTCGAAGCTCCTGAGCGCCTCGACGGCGATGTAGAAGCCTGCATAGAGCCAGATTTCAAGGGCATGGAGAACGAACAGGCCGCCGGCCGCGCCCAGGATCCCCAATCCTTCATGCCAGAGCGTGCGAACGGTTCGCCTTCCGCGATGACGGCGGAGCAGCGCGAGGAGAAGCGCGATCCCGCCAAGATGGATGAAGATGGTCAGCACCACCAAGGCAGTGGCGACCGCAAGTTCCAAAGACAGGTTCATGAGGACCGTTTCCACGCGCGGGCACTCTCGGGCCATCCGTGATAGTCCGTAGGGTCAGTGAAACAGCGCCTCTCTTCAGCACAACATGCTGGCGCCGTGCCCGTCAGGCATTCACCAGACACCGCCGGTCCGCCGGCGTCTCTTCCACCGTTGCAACCAGATTCCTGATCTCTTGCACGACGCGCGAATTGGGAAACGGCCCCTGTGCATTATCAGGACACGGATTCACGGTAGCGGTTTGATGAGCAGCGGCATGAGGCCGTTGGCGTCGAGATCGAGGTGATCGGACCAGACATAATCGCCGGTGAGATTGATGCGATCCCAACCCAACGGCGAGAGCCGGGACAGCATAGCTGGATCGATGGGGCTTCCTCGACGACGCATTTCGTCGACGGCGCGCCCCAGATAGCGACAGTTGAACAGGATAATCGCTGCGGTGACGAGGTTGAGCGCGGCCGCTCGGGTCTGCTGGTTCTCCAGGCCACGGTCGCGAAAACGGCCGAGCCGATGGAAGGCGACCGCCCGGGCAAGGCTGTTGCGGGCCTCGCCCTTGTTCAACTCGGCAGTGACGGTACGGCGCAGAGCCGGATCCTCGAACCAGCGGAGCGTGAACAGCGTGCGCTCGATCCGCCCGATCTCCCGCAGCGCCGCAGCGAGGCTGTTCTGCTGGCGGTAGGCGGACAGCTTCTTCAGGATCAACGATGGCGTGACGGTGCGGTGACGGATCGCGCCAATGACACGTTCAATATCGGGCCAGTGGCTGACGATCAGGTCCCGGTTGAGCCTGTGACCGAACAGTGGCGCAAGCCTGCCATAGCGCTTCGAGGGTTCGAAAGCGTAGAGGCGCCGGTCGGACAGGCGAGGAATGCGCGGCTCGAAATCGAGCCCGAGGAGATGCATCGTCGCGAATACGATGTCGGAAACGCCGCCTCCATCGACGTGCAGCGCGGTCAGATCGGCGTTGCTGTCATGGCCGAGGAGCCCATCGAGCGCATGGATGGCTTCTCCTGCCGTGCCGGCGATCACCGTCTGGTGCAGCGGCGCGTAGCGGTCGGTGATGGTGGTGTAGATCTTGACCACTGGGTCGCGACCATAATGGGCGTTGACCGCTCCGCCGGCTTCGCCCGGCCCGCCCAGGTAGAAGGCCTGGCCATCCGCGGAAGCCCGGTGTCCTTGCCCAAACCAGGCGGCGATCGGCTCGGCGTGGATGGCGTCGGTCAGACAGGCGAGCGCCGCCCGAAAGGTTTCCTCGCGCATGTGCCATGTCTGCATGCGCAGCAGCGCGCGGCGTGACCCTGCGCCGCATACCTCGGCCATGCGCGACAGCCCAAGATTGGTCGCTTCGGCAATCAGAGTGGCGAGGAAGGCCTGCTCATCGCCAGGCGGCAACCCGGTCGAGACGTGCCCGAAGTGCCGGGTGAAGCCGGTCCAGCGTTCGACTTGCGACAACACGTCGGTGATACGCGTGGCAGGCAGCATGTCGTAGCAGGCAAGCGTCAGGCGCCGTCCTTCGTCGTGCCTGGCATCATCGTCCTTCAGTTCCTTGGGAAATCGCAATCGCTCGCCAGCGAACAGGGCAGCATCGCGTCCGGCCAGATTGTGGGCGACGTCGCGCAAGGCGCTGTCGAGCTGCGCGGCGCGCTGATCGAGCCATGCGTGTGGATTACCGAGCGAGAACGGCGGTTGCAGCGCTGCGCCGGATAACGGCGCGAGCAGCACGTCCAGCGACCTGTGCAGCCTTGACCTCGGCACCCAGATATCACCCGAGGCCAGTGCATTGGTGAGCGCGCCGTAAGTCGCCATCTCCCAGTGCGTCCGGTCGATCTTGCCGGCGACCACGACATGGCGGTGCCAGCGCCGCTCGACATGACCGAGCGGAACGTCGGCAGGGAGGGGCTTGCGCCAGTCGCCATCAAGATTCGACAGGATCGCCATCGCGTCGCGCAATGCCGCGGTGCCGGCCCGACCGTGGAAATCGAGCGTTTGCAGGAATAGAGGTCCTGTTCGCTTGAAGGTCCGGTACTCGGCTGCGATCTCGCTTAGCACATCGTCCCTGTGAGGTGCCGCGGTACGACGGATGATCGCGGCATCGGCATCGAGCATGTCGAGAGGCACGATATCCCTGAGGGCCGCGCCGATATCTTCACCGGCACGTGCTGCCCGGCTAACTGTTTCCAGCACAGTGGCGATGCGCATCAGCCGGTCGCGGCCTTCGCGTCCCGAGATCGCGATCCCCTGTTCCAGGCGTTTGCGGGCACGAAGATGAGCGCGTCCCATCAAGGTGCCGAACATGGCGATCGCCGCGTCGGTAAGCGTGGCCTCCAGCTCGCGCAGCGTAGCAAGCAGGATGACCCGCCTGCGGGAAGCGCGCATCTGTTGGAAAGCCTGGGCGGTATAGCGCACGCCTTCGCGGGCGAACTGCGTCAGGCGTGGCTCGTGCAGGGGATCGACCGGAACACAGGCAATACCGGTCCTGTGAATCAGCGCGACCTTTTCGAGGATTTCAGCGAGCGAGGCTGACGCTACGCGGGGCTCCGGTTCGCGCAACCACGACAAGCGGCTCTGTCGGTGATGCACCTTCTCGTCGACCAGCGTATCGAGACGCTGACGCATATCCGCATCGAGTTTATCGTCGACTGCGGCGACCAGATCGGTTTCCGCCCGCAGCATCGCCTCGGCCGCCATCCGCTCAACGACGCTGATGCCAGGGATGACGATGCGCCGCGTGCGCAGCTCGTCGAGCAGTCGATCGAGCAGAATACGCCCGTCCACGATGGCCATGGCTTCGGTTTCTAGCCAGGTCATCATGATGCCGCGCGCTGGCCGGCTGAGATCGGTGAAGCCGAAGCGCGCCTTGATGGCGGCAAGCTGATCGTAGCGGGTCGGCGCTCGCCGCGCGAAGTCGGCGACGACGCCTGCATCCACTCCGACCTGTTCGGCGATGTGGTCGAGCATGATTGCAGGCAACAGCTCGCCTGTGCGCAGATGTCGCCCCGGATAGCGCAGGCAGCAGAGTTGCAGGGCATAGCTCAAGCGGGTCGCCGGAGTGCGTGCGAAGCCGATCGCAGCAAGGTCCTCGGCATCGAGGCCATGATGTCGCACCACCGCCGCCTCGCTGTCGGGCAAAGCAAGCAACGCGGCGCGCTGCCGCTGGGTCATCGGAATACGTGCGGGCATGTTTCATCCTCCAAAAACCTCTTGCCTTTTGTTGGCTTAGTGAAAGAGGATTGTGAAAGACCCAAGGCTGCGGAAATTGGTGCATGCTGTTTCCGCCTCCAGATACGGCCGTTTGTGAAAGAGACGCAGATGACGCGCGAACCCTATCTGATCGGTTATGCCCGCGTGTCGAAGGGCGACGACCAGTCGAACGCCGCGCAGCGGCGCGCGCTCGATGCGGCCGGCTGCAAGCGGGTGTTCGAGGAGACCGCCAGCGGTGGGCGGTGGGACCGACCCAAGCTTCTGGAGATGATCGGCCAGTTGCGCGACGGAGACGTCGTCGTCGTCTGGAAGCTTGACCGGCTGTCGCGCAGCCTAAAGGATATGCTGCACATCATGGAGCGGATCGAGCTGGCAGGCGCGGGCTTCCGCTCACTGACCGAGGCGATCGACACCACCACCGCGGCAGGGCGGATGATGATGCAGATGGTGGGAAGCTTCGCCGAGTTCGAGCGGGCCATGATTCGCGAGCGTACCAGCGCCGGCCTTGCCCAGGCTCGCGCAGAAGGACGGATCGGCGGGCGTCGGCCCAAGCTCGGCGACAAGCAGCGCCGCGAAATCGCCGAGTCCGTCACGTCCGGCCGCAAGTCCGGTGCCGAGATGGCGCGGCTCTACGGCGTCAGTGAACCCACCGTCTCGCGCATCGTCGCCGCGCACCGCCAGCAATTCAGTCAGCAGCAGAGGGAACAGGCATGAAGCGTGGTCACGATCTGTCCGGCGTCATGAAGTTCGCCACCTCGCCGGCCTGGGGCGAGCATCTGGGCGAGGCGCTCGGCGATCATCTCGGGCTGGCGATGGAGGAGTTCGACTTCGAAGCGGACGAGCTGGCGGACATCGTCGGCGATCATTGGGCCGGCGTGTTGTGGGGATGCGCGTTCGAGGATCTGCTGACGCGCACCATCCAACCCGACCGGAACATCGTCGATGACTATATTCGGCGCCGGGGCTGGAATGAGAGCGGCCCGACCAAAATCTACCTGCGTGCCCTTCGATCGTCAGTGATGAGCCTCCACGAGGTCAGCGAGGTCGAGCCCGGCAGCGGCTTCCTCGTGCGCGACCTGATCCGGGGCGGCGAGCCGCTTCGAGTATCCGAGCGCAGCGCCTCGCAGACGCTGAAGCAATGGGACAGGATCGGTGCCCGCGTCGTGCAGGTCGGAGGCAAGCACCTCCTGTCGGGCGGCGTGCTGTCGTTCACGATGGAGGCGGCCGAGGCGCTCGTCGCCGATCTACGGCGCTCGAAGGGCAAGCGCAGCCCGCGCACCGCGTTGAACCTAGACGCCGACGATCTGGCTGCACTTCCGGCCCTCATCAGCACGGCATGGCTGTTCGATGTCGTTCCCAAGACCATGGGACCGGCGCCCATCCCCACGCTGCACAACATTGATGGCGAGGAGGTGATGTTCCACCGCGTGCGCTTTCCCTTCGCACGCGGCGTGACCCAGGCGCTGGTCGGCGAGCGGCTTGATACTGTCCCTGCGCTTCAGCGGGAAACCACGCACTTTTGGAACTGGCTGGGCGAGAAACCGAACGGAAAAGCGAAAAGCACCGGGCGCATGGCGTGGGGTGTGACGATGGCGGACGGCACCCCGGTGCTCGGCAATGTCGAATTGAAAGGCCGCGCCCTGATGCTCGCCGTCACCTCGGCCGAGCGAGCGAAACGCGGCACCGCGCTTATCAACGATGCGCTCGCCGGGTTGGTCGGCTCGCCGCTGACCACGATTGAGACGGTCGAACAGGCCATGGCGGCGCGGGCCGAGGGGCTGACATCATCCGAACCGGCACCCGCCATTGCGCCAGAGGTTGCAACCCCGCTCATCCATGCCATGCTCGACCGTCAGTACCGCGCGACGCTCGATGAACCCGTCGGCATGCTCGGCGACATCACCCCGCGCGCAGCCGTTCAAACTGCCGCAGGCCGGCACCGAGTAGCCGGGTGGCTCAAGCATCTCGAAAACCGCAGCAGCAGCCAACTCGACGCGAACGACCCGATGGCCACCTACGACTTCACTTGGATATGGCGCGAACTTGGCATCGAGAACCTGCGCAAATAGTTCGCTACCCCTGACGTCGATGCCTACCGTGAATCCGTGTCCCTACAATGCACAGAGGCCGACTCGAGCAGCTTTCGGGCTAATGTGATGCCAGCGGCGCCGGCTCCGACAACGCACACTTACGTGAGCAGCGCCTGGCCCGCGACTGCGTCGAGATGATGATGCATGGGTGCTTAAACCAATATCTTCTATAAATTGATTGATCGACCGTTTGCCTCCTTCGGCGAGAGATAAGCGTCAGGGTAGGGCCAAAGAGCCGGCCCGCGGCGCTTTCATCGCATCTGTCAGCGCGATCGGACCAGACGAACCTCTGTATCTTTCTGCGTTCATTCGTCGGTCCCGCCGCTCAAGCCATCGACGCGATCGTCTTGCGAAATCGCGACACCGCGATCGCGAAGAACAGCGCGCCGATCCCCGCGATCGCGAGAAATTGGGACCAGACGACATCGAACCCGGCGCCGCGGAACAGGATCGCCTGGCCTAGCTCGACAAAATGGGTCGTAGGCGCAATCAACATGACGTCCTGAACGATCTGCGGCATGCTCTCGCGGGGCGTGGTGCCCCCGGAGAGCATTTGCAGCGGCAACAGGACCAGGACCGCGAGCATTCCGAATTGCGGCATGTTGCGCGCGAGCGTCGCCATGAAGATGCCGAGCGATGTCGTCGCGAACAGGACAAGTGCCGCGCCGGCGAAAAATAATGTCGTTGATCCCGCAACGGGAACGCCAAGCGCGCCGCGCACCACGAATGTGAGCGACACGAAGGAGGCGACGAGAACGACCAGCCCCATCGACCAGACCTTGCTCATCATGATCTCAAACGGCGTCACAGGCATTACGAGCAGATGCTCGATCGTGCCATGCTCCCGTTCGCGGATGAGCGCGGCGCCGGTGAGAATGATGGACAGCATCGTGATCTGGTTGATGATCTGGCGGAGGCCGCCGAACCAGCTCTTGTCGAGGGTCGGATTGAACCGGGCGCGCAGCTCGAGGTCGACCGGCAGCGCCGTCCTGCCGCGATAGCGCTGCAGGAACTCATTGGCCTCGCCAAGAGCGATCTGCTGGATATAGGCGCTGCCGGTAAAAGCCTGGGACATGCGCATCGCATCGGTGTTGAGCTGCACCTCGGCGGGACGCCCCGCCAGCACGTCGCGCTGGAAACCGGAGGGGATATGCAGCACGAACGTGTATGTACCCGCGTCCAGGCCGGGGTCGATCTGTGCCGGGCTAATCATTACCGGCTCCTTGAACTGGGGCGGATAAAACGCCGCGACGATCCGCTGCGAGAGCGGTGAATTATCTTCATCGACAATCGCAAGCGCAGCCTTGTGCAGCGTTTCGGGCATGGAGGAAGCCGACATATAGACCGACAAGGTGAAGCTGAACCCGATCAACAGAAGCATCATCGGATCGCGCCACAGGCTCCACAATTCCTTCACGCCCAGACGGTAGATGTTGGAGAGCTTCTGGCGCATGTCAGCTTTCCTGCTTTTTAAGGAGCGCGATCGCCAGACCGACGATGACCGGTCCCGAGACCAGGAGCGGCCAGAAGGAGTGGACGAGGTCGCCAAAGCCCAGCGCCTTGTTGAACACGCCGCGCGTGATCGTGAACATATGGCTTGCGGGATAGATCTCGCCGATCGCCCGCCCTACCCCTTCGAGCGACGATACGGGATCTATCATGCCGCCATAGGTCACCGCCGGGATCAGGGTGCCGACCATGGCGAGGAACATCGCCGCGATCTGGGTGCGCGTTATGGCGGAGGCAAGCAGACCCATGCCCGTCGCGATCAGCGAGAAGAGGAAAGCCGACGTCATCATGGCCACGATGCTGCCATTGGGAAGAACATCGAAGAGGATGGCCGAGACCAGCACCATGACGATGAAATTGACCATGGCGAGCGCGACATAGGGCAGTTGCTTGCCCAGCAGGAACTCCGCGCGGGTGACGGGTGTCACATAGAGATTGATGATCGCGCCCGTCTCCTTCTCGCGCACCACGGCCAGGGCCGCGAGCATGGCGGGCAACATCAGCAACAGCAGCGGAATGACCGCGGGCACCATCGCCGGCAGGCTTTTCACGTCGGGATTGTAGCGAAATCGGTTCTCGACCGAGATAGAACCGGCGGTGCTTCCCACCCCGGCCATGCGCATCTGGTCGGTCAGCCAGCTTTGATGCAGTCCCTGGATATAGCCCTGCACGGTCTCGGCGCGCATGGGCATGGCGCCATCGAACCAGGCGGCCAGGGCGACGCGCTCGCCGCGCAGGACATCGCGCCCGAACCCTGGCGGAATCTCTATGGCGAGCGCCAGTTCGCCGCTCCGCATGCGGCGGTCGAGATCGTCATAGTCGGTGAGCGGCGGCCGCTCGACGAAATAGGGAGAACCCGCCATGTCGAGCTGATAGCGCTGGGAAATACTGCTCTGGTCGCGATCCAGCACCGCATAACGCAGATTGTCCACGTCCATGCTGATGCCAAAGCCCATCACCAGCAGCAGGATCACCGAGCCGGCCAGAGCCAGGGTGCCGCGAAGGGGATCGCGCTGTAACTCCAGGGCCTCGCGCCACACATAGCTCAGCATGCGCTGCAGACTGAAGCGGCGCTTGACCTGATGGCTTTCCTGGGGCCGTTCAGGCGCGACAATCGCGCTTTCGGCGGCCTGCCCATCCCCGTCGCCGCCGGCCTCGACCAGATAGCCGATAAAGGCTTCTTCCAGTGTCGCAGCACCACGCTTCTCGACGAGCTTCGCGGGGGCGTCACTGTCGAGCACCTTCCCCGCATGCATCATCGACATGCGGTCGCAGCGCTCGGCCTCGTTCATGAAATGGGTCGAGATGAAGATGGTCACCCTGTCCCGGCGCGACAGTTCGGCAAGCAACCGCCAGAAGGCGTCACGCGCGACCGGATCGACGCCGGAGGTGGGTTCATCCAGGATCAACAGTTCGGGCTTGTGAACCATCGCCACAGCGAGGGAGAGACGCTGGCGGATACCGAGCGGAAGTTGCTCGGGCAGCTCGTCCATGACCGGCTCGAGACTGAAGCGTTCCGCCATCTCGGTGACGCGGCCCGGTATTTCGTCGACCGGCACATGGAACAGCCGCGCATGCAGTTCGAGATTCTGCCGTACGGTCAGTTCGCCGTAGAGCGAGAAAGCCTGGCTCATATAGCCAACCCGCCTGCGCGTCGCGATGTCGTGCGGATCGACCTCATGGCCAAACAGCCAGGCCCGCCCTTCGCTTGCCGGCAGCAGTCCGGTCAGCATCTTCATCGTCGTCGACTTGCCGCAGCCGTTTGAGCCGAGGAAACCGAAGATCTCGCCGCGGCGGATGCGGAAACTGACATGATCGACGGCGACGAAATCGCCGAAGCGCATGGTCAGCCCCTCCGCCTCGATGGCGATGTCATCCTCGTCGACGTCGAGCGGCGGGATGATGACCGGCTTGTGGCCGCGTTTCCTCTCTTCGGGCAACAGTTCGGCGAAGGCAGCTTCGAGATGATCCGTGCCGGTCCGCTCAAGGATTTGCGAAGGCGTGCCCGTAGCCAGGATCGCGCCATCATCCATCGCCACCAGCCAGTCGAACCGCTGCGCTTCGTCCATATAGGCCGTCGCCACGATCACGCTCATGCCGGGACGATCTTCGCGGATGCCGGCGATCAGATCCCAGAACTGCGCGCGCGCCAGCGGATCGACGCCGGTGGTCGGTTCGTCCAGGATCAGGAGATCGGGATCGTGGATCAGCGCGCAGCACAGGCCGAGCTTCTGCTTCATGCCACCCGACAGCTTGCCGGCAGGCCGCGACAGGAAGGAATAGAGCCCCGTGCTGCGGGTGAGCGCATCGATCCGGCGGCGGCGCTCGGACGCGCCATGACCGAAGAGACGGGCGAAGAACTGGAGATTTTCCTCGACAGACAGTGTCGGATAGAGGTTCCGTCCCAGACCCTGCGGCATATAGGCGATGCGCGGACAGACGTCCTCGCGATGACGGCGGTCGGCCATATCGCCGCCGAGCACATGAACCGTCCCCTCCTGCACGGCGCGAGCGCCCGCGACCAGCGATAGCAGGCTCGACTTGCCGACCCCGTCGGGGCCGATCAGACCGATCATCCGGCCTGGGCTCAGGTTGAGGTCGATGCCGCGCAGGGCTTCCGCCTTGCCGTAGCG
>JAEXHR010000068.1 GCA_023449855.1 Pseudomonadota bacterium
GTCGTGTCTGTATAACGCGCCGCCTTGCATCGTTTCGGGTGCGGCGAACACTGCCATATGGCCCCTGAGCAAGATGCGGGTCGGAAAAGGTGGACAGTCGGCCGAGGCCAACAAAGCACTCATTCACGGATTCGATGAATTCATCGCTGCCCCACTCGGCGGGGACTGTGTCGGCAAATCGTCGCGCGGCGGCAAACCAGCCATCTAGGATTATGCCCGAGGCCTTCCCAAAGGGCATAGCGCCGAGGAATGCTTCCGCGCCTAACGGCGATGTCATTGATGAGCCCCGTAAGCTGCCTGCATATTCTTCTGACTTTTAAGATTTGAAATGCCAGCAGCCAATACCCCAGAGAAAGCGTCTCTCAACAGACGCCCACCTTGAAATCTATCAGGACGTGAAGTTGCTCGAACCAACCTTGGTTTTTGTCGGATTGAGCTTGGTCGCTCCTGCGCATCGCTTCCGTCAGGAGCCTGCTCCGCCAGAGGATCGACCTGAAATGTTTTCTTTACAAAAGCTGCAAGCTTTTCTCTTTCCGGGACACTCGGGATTGCGTGAGCGATCCGAACTATAGCCCGATTGAAGTCTTCCCCGAGCAAATGAAATAGATGAGGCAACCGGCGCAAAACGTCGCGGCCACTGAATTCAGGAGCGCCTTTGCTAACTTCCTCTTCCAGAACCGTGACGATGTGATCTGGCATGCCCTTCAGCGATGAGACCACGAGGTCTATCCAGAGCGCACGATGCTCCTTGTAAAGGCCGGTCTCATCATCAAGCTGTCGACGAACCAGTGGCCTGCCCAAAGCTCTCACGAGCAAAAAGGCTTGAAACCGTGACATGCTGTCAGTTATCTCGCCACGACTCTCAAGCATCCTCATGACAACAGTTGCAATCGGAGCCGACTTGAGCTTGGCACTTTCTACGATCATGCGCAGTGCTTCCCAAGCCAGTTCACCAGCTGGGATTACTTTCGGCAAAACTCGCGAAACGGCTGCCTCAACGATTTCATGAGCAACATGCCCATTCGAGACAGAAGCTAGAACGGCATCGAGCTTTGAAAACCCCTTGGCGTCCTCCACATCAGCAACGTGATCATCGACCGCCAATTTCATAGCTGCGGCAAGTTCATCTACTGGTGATTTTTTAGCCATCACGCAACTTTACTCGTAAAACGTACAAACTCGGGCGAAACCTGTCGCAACATCGGGGACACTGCAACGATCTCATCAACCGGTCCCGAACAGCTACTAGGCCTATGGGGGTGAGGAACAGTCTTTCCGCCAGGAAACCAGTAATGCTCAGCGCCTTCATATCCAGCGTCGAAGATCGTTGGCAGCTTAGCTTCCGCAACTGCTGCGGCCGGAACACGAAACCCAATGCATTCTAGACCTGCGGTTGGCAGAGTCCTACCAGGCAAATCCGCCCAGTTCGGGAGGCCTAGGTTCCAAGGCAGGCATTCCACGTCGCATAAGAAAGGATCATCAACTGCCGGCTGAGTTCGAAACAGCCAAGCTGAACCTCGCGCGAGACTGAAATTCTGAGCAACTCCACGAACGACCTCTTCCTGAAACAGCTCAGTCGCCAGGTCGTTGTCGATCTTAGCCAATTCGCCAGCCAATCCTTTGAACATCGTAGCAACCTGGCTTGGATCAAGGCGGAGCGCCTTAGCGAGGTTCTCAATCGTTCTCTGCTCTGGCTTCACGTGCCCCAACAGTTCGTCAGCTTCGAGAGCCACATCTGGACCAGCACGTGGATTCCGCTGACAGTGTCGCTCAAATTCCTCAGGCATGCCGGCCTCGCCCGCTGCATCGCAGGCATTCAACAGGTCATTTCTTAGCAATTCCGAAGATCTATCGTTTTGGATCTTATCATAGATAACCGCCGGTAAATGATCCGGCCGCAAGCGAAGTGCCATGGTCTCAACGTCCCCACCCCTTCGACACGCTTAGCGTGCGCCTCATAAGCTGTCCATCTTGACGTCAGCATTAATGGCGCATTCTGCCACTGACTCGAAATGGCCAATACGAAGTTGAAGCCACTTTTTAACTGATCAAGCGATGGTGAAAGAGATTGGCGCTGAGCCTAACGCAGCAACGATAGCACCTGCCCTACTGCTGGCCGGTCTGCGGTTTCAGCCTTGTATTCGTTCATCAGCAGCGGGTGTGTTCACGATTTTGCAAATCGCGCCATCGCCTCTGCTTCGAGCCGACATAACGATCAAGTTTGCTACCACCTCACCCAACAAGAACACATCAAGAACATTTCTGTCAACCGTAAAGCCAACTAAGGCGACCGCGCATGTATCTAGGGGCATGGAGAGTTCGGAAGCCGCTGGACGGCTTCGCCACAGAGGTGCTACACAGAGGCTCTTTCTTGGCGGAAATTCACTAGCAATTTCAATGCAGTCCAGGCGTCTCCGTCGAGTCCGGCAGGGGGCACCAGAAACTTCTCCGCAGTTTTCCGCCAACGTCCGTAAACGAGCCAAAAACGCCGGTTTGTTGGGTTTGTTTTGCTCCGTCACTGTCCGTTGATTTCCGCTGGTTTCCCGCACTTTTGTTGGTATGGTTGTTGGTATCCCGACGCCCTGTTGGTATTCGGGTTTTTAGCCGGACCCGACCCCATGCCGCCCCGCTCTGACACCGCCTTTCGGACAGCGAGTGGTTTGCGAGCCGGCATCGCGATGCTCTTAATGGGTTTGCGGCGGCAGTGACAGCTGCCGCCGCAGTTGGCTTGATCTCCTTTTCTAACGCACGTCAGTTCTTGAGAAGGCTCCGGTTGGCGAGAGCTTGATGGAGCTGATGACGACCGATCTGTTCCAGCGCGATCTGCGCGCAGCGTTCCCCGAACACCACCGGATCGAAATCACCGATAATGATGTTGGCTGCATTTGCGAGGCTGTACGCTGCTCGTGCGACGTGTGCGTAAGCGAGGGTCGTCATGACATCCACGCACCGATCGCCGTCATTCTGACCAAAGACGTCCAAGGCTCGCTGGTCGATATCGCAAACAATCTCGTTCCACGTTTCCACCAGCTCGCTGCCGGCCTCGCTGAGCAACACAGCCTCATGGCCACCGGCTGGAATATTGATTTCAGTCATCATTTGACGCTCCTCTTTGTTGTGCATGCAGCTTCGAGGAGATCGCGAGCGATGCCAAGTAGAGTTTGCCGCTGATGAAATACTACAATCTGTAGCGCTCACCGTGTCTGGTCTAGCTCATCTCATTGATCTGTCGCGTAGCGCGCTCGCCTACGTCACGAGCGCGCAAAAACTACACTTCGTAGTCTCGATAAATTAGCTGTGATTGTCGGTCAGGTCAGACCGTAATGCGCGAGCAGCTCGGCCGGCGCTTGTCTGATGGAAAGAGCGCCACGCCACGGCTTGAACGGAAAAGCGCGAGCATTGGCGAGAACAAAGCCGTAGTGGCCCGCGACATGCCACTTGCTCGGATGCTCCGGAACGCAGTCGATCAGATCGGCGATGCCAACAACGCCGCCCACCGGCGCGTTCTCGCCAAGACGGACACCGAACCGCCGTGCGATCTCGTCTCGCGAGATCGCGTCCGGACGGCCGGACGCATGGATAAGCAGCGGCCCTCTATATTTCGTCGGCCAAGTGCGGTTCTCGATGTCCTTCAGATCAATCTCGCCAGTCTCGATGTTTCGCGCACCGGCGACAATTAGAGAGGCCCAAGGCTGTTTAATTGAGATGATCCGCATATCTTGAGCAGAATAGCGGCGAGCCCGACAAAGCCAAGGGAAAGACCGCCGGCGCAACAAAAAGTTCCTCAACCATCCTTCTGGCTCGCGAAGATATGCACTCTGTGATCAGGACGATTTTGGCGCCCCCATTCGAGATCACCGAGATCATCCTTCACACCGAACAAAGCCCATCTCTGCGAGCTGCCCGACAGTGAAGTCACGAGGGCCTGCATTTCCCTCAATCATCACGTCCAAAACTTGCAAGCCAAGGATTGGTCTGATCGGCGTCACAAAACTTACGTCAGTCGCGCCATCGTAACTGCACGAGCAAACTCCGCAGACTTTCCCGTAACGATCAAAAACTGGGGCTCCGCTTGCCGATGGATGAATATGGACGTCGGTCTGAAAGTATGGCGGCTTTAGTTTGGCGGATGGTCCACGCTGATCGTAGTGCTCGATCACTTTCCCTGGAAAGGCTGAAGACCACAGATTAAGCGCTCCCTGTCCTTCGATCTGAAAAAATTCATGATTGGGGTATGCGAATGTCGATATATCTTCATGAACTTCGGGCACTCGCGCGGTAATCGCGATACGCTTATTGATAAGCGGAGATTTATCTGATGTGCGGTGCATCGGTTGAAAGACGCCAACGAACAAATCGCAATCATCGGTCATCGCTCCCCGATGCATTGAGCGAAACGTGTAGTCGCTCTCATTCATATGCAGAGCTCCGACCGCCTGCATCAAACGCCCGCCAGATATATACTCCTCAAGCACGTGCTTCGCGGTCACGAAAACATCCTGAGTGATATAGAACCCTGTACCGACGATCCGGTCCTGTCCATCAATTTTAACAAGTATCGGAAAAATCGCATCGCGTGCCCGATCGTTTATGTTGGAGAGAAACTCGTTCTCACCATCCAATTTCAGTGGCTTCACGAGCGGGCCGCGCCTTGCTAACTTGGCCTGCAGCCGACGTTCATTGCGCGAAAGACTGCTCTTCTTGATGATCCGCGGCATGAATTGTCTTGCCTGCTCAAACAGATCGCAACTGAGGCCTTGAGCCAGACAGCACAGGCGGCTTCACATCGCCGGTTAGGCCGAAAAGCAGGTTCTCGACCTCATCATTCGGAATATCCAGATCTTTGGATATTTCTCGCCGCGTGATGCCGTCTTTCCAGAGCTCGGTCAGCACCATTTGCCATACAGTTGATCGCTCAGCGGGCAAGCCTTCTGGCTCGCTAGCACCATAGTTTCGATTGATCTGAATACAGAACGATCGGTACTGCCAATCGCTCACTAGCTTCATTTTGTGAAGTCGGTGCGCAAGCGCTGCAACAGATACGCCCCATCTCTTCTTTGCCCTCACGATCTGATCCAGGCTCGTGACAAATGCTATCGTAGATAAGACATCAGCTTTCGGCATCAGAAACGACGACGCAAACTGATGAGCTTCAAGCTCGGCGGCGCGACCTTGTGGACCGCCATGCTTGTGCATGACTAGATGCGCAAGCTCATGGGCTGCGTCGAACCGGCTTCGCTCTGCGGTCTTAAACGTATTTAGAAACACGTAAGGCTCGCCATTTCTCCAGCATGAAAATGCATCGACATTCTTGGTATTTTCGGAGAGCGAGAAGACACGCACTCCTTTTGTTTCGAGCAGCTTAATCATGTTGCCAACGGGTTTCTCTCCCATCGACCAATACTGTCGCAGTGTTCGGGCTGCACCAGCGGGGTCGCGTTCATGCCCAAGATCGAGCAGGTCGGCAGCAGGAAGATTGAACCGAGCCTTTACCCAATCTGCCATCTCGTAGGCCAAGCTGCCGGCAGAGAGCGCGGCGTCGCGCTCTCGTGCAGTCATCGCTGTTAAACTGCGAAAGCTTGCAGCAGAAACGTCGATGGGATCGACATCGTCCTTGAAAAAGAATGCTCGCGGAAATTTCAAAGCTCGCACGAGTTTTTCGATGGTCTGCTCGTCTGGCTCCTGCTGACCGTTCACGACACGCGACAGCGTGACCGGGGCGATGCCGGCCAGCTCTGAAAGATGCTTCGCCGTATACCGGCGCCTGCTTCGCGCCAGTTCCAATCTAGCTGTGTTGAACATCGAACTATTTTCGTGTGACGAGTGGTTCGAACTCGACGGCATCGTCAGCAACGTCGACGCTCGGCGCAAGGTCCGACCATTCTCCAGCGCGAACGATAAATATTCTCTCAATGAAGCTGTCGAAGTTTCCGTTTTTGACCCCGCTGGGCAACGACAGCTCCGCCCTCACATCATCGCCAATGACGGAAACACAGAAGAACCAAGCGCCAGCGTTGATCTCTCCCACCACAACCGGATTGGTTGCCGCCATCTCCTCTTCCGAGAAAAGAGAACCCTGCCCCAGATCGATCAGCCTGTCGGCGCCCGCGCCTTTCCCAGAGACCGCGCGCGGTTGGGAGGCAGATGCGGCGAGATCGACACTCTGGTACACGACCTTCAGATCGCGTTCAGGATTCCTTACCGCCTCTATCCCATCTTCACGAACACGCAGCCATCCCTTGGGTCGGAATACGCCTCGAAGGAAGCGTGTACCGTAAATGTAAGCGAACAGCCCCTCGGCAGTGACGGGATCATCGGCGACCGCATCTGCGCGAGCCGCGACAACGCCTCGAACCACCTCGATCAATTCATCCCGGGTGACGCCAAATTTTGACAGACGGGCATCTACGTCCCAAACTTCAGAATAGACCCGAGAAGTGAGCATCGATTTCGACCTCGATAATTTTTTCCTCCTCAAATGTGGAGGAAAAAATTATCGAGGTCAAGGGTAATCGTGGCGTCAGGCACATGACTGTTCAATAAGTTAGCATGTTGGTACCGGAGTTGGTATGACTGAACGAACCAGCTACAAGATCCTTTAAAATCAATAGGATAGATGATCTATTTGCTGCCGGCAGGGCACCAGAGATTCGCTGTCCGACCCGGGCACGGGGGTAACAGAACGTACCTAAGACATAGGTAAAAAGCCTGTATCGAGCGGGTTGTCGATGGATTGCAAGTCGCGGCTGCCGGAGATGTTCGAGCCACATGGCACGTCAGTCGTTTCGAATGCTGACATTCCCCGCATGATCGCGCCGATGCTGGATACGCGCGGCGGCGTCAGTCGACACGCGACCGAAACCTGCGACCGATCCTGTTTTCAAAATCCCAGCGCCAAACCGTCCTTGCGATGATCGGACGCACCGAGAAAGACGCCGCGCTCGTGGTCGATCTGGATCGCCTGACAGCCGCCGATGCCCGCATCGGCCCATTTCACGTGATGCCCGCGACTAAGCAGCTCAGCCTTCACCGATTCCGGAATCGTCGTTTCGAGCTGCAACACCCCGTCGAACGCGAATGAGCGCGGATCTTCGGCGGCTTGCTGGATATCCATCCCGCGATCCAGCACGTTGGACAGGAAATTGGCATGGCCGCAGGCTTGGTAATGCCCACCCATCACGCCGAATGGCATCACGACACGATCGTTCTTCATCAGCATGCCGGGAATGATGGTGTGCATCGGCCGCTTGCGCGGCCCCAGCGAATTCGGATGCCCCGGCCTGGCGCGAAAGCTCCAGCCGCGATTGTGCAGCAACACGCCGGACTTGCGCGCATAGATGCCGCTGCCGAACGGATAGAAAAGCGAGTTGATCAGCGACACCGCGTTCAGGTCGCGGTCCACCACGGTGACATAGACGGTGTCACGATGTTCGATATCGTCCCAGCTTTCAGGTGCCGAAGCTGTTTTCATGTCGACGCGGGCACGAATGGCGGAAATGTAGCCGTCGGACAGGAAGTGCCCGACATCGACATTGCCGGTCGCCGGATCGCAAAAATAACCGTCGCGGGCGCGATAGGCGGCCTTGGTGGCTTCGGCGAGCAGATGGATGCGGTCGGCCTCCGAAAGGCTGGCGACATCCCAGCCGGCCAGCACACGCAGGATCATCAGCGCCGCCAGCCCCTGCCCGTTCGGTGGACATTCGAGCACGTCGTGGCCCTGATAGGACGCCGAGATCGGCGTGACATATTCGCAGCGTTGGGCTGCAAAATCGTCGGCCTCATGCACGCCGCCAAGTGCGCGCAAGGTGGCAATGATATCATCGGCCACCTCGCCCTCGTAGAAGCCGGCGCGGCCTTCGCGTGCAATCCTGCGAAACGTCGCCGCGAGTGCGGGCTGGACGCGCTTGTCGCCGATTGCCGGCACCTCTCCGCGCGGCAGGAATTGCGCCGCGGTGTCGGGAAGGCTTTCGACGCGGCTCCGGAACACGGCCCAGTCGGCCGCGACACGCGGCGTGACGCGAAACCCGTTCTCCGCCGCATCGATCGCAGCCGCAAAGACCTCCGACAGCGGCCTGCTACCGTAATCCTCGCTCAATCTGCACCAGGCATCGATGGCACCGGGCACGGTGACGGCTTCTGGCGAGGTCGGCGGAATGTCGAGGCCGCTGCTGTCGGCATATCGGCCGGCATCGGTCTTCGCCGGCGTGCGCCCGGATCCGTTGAGCGCGACCGGTACGCCACCCCGGCGCGAATACAATGCAAAGCAATCGCCGCCGATGCCGGTCATCTGCGGTTCGACGACCCCCTGCACGGCGACGGCTGCGAGGGCGGCGTCGATGGCGTTGCCGCCGGCCTTGAGCATCTCGACCGCGGCGAGCGTCGCCTGCGGATGCGAGGTGGCGGCCATACCGCGTTCGGCAACGGCAACGGAGCGGCCCACAGCCATGAAGTCACGCATGATGATCCCTTGTGAATCGAAAACAGTCGAGCGAGGCGCGCTCAGCGAATGGAAGCGACGCGGTTGAACGCCGAGCAGATCGGCCCGAACGGATAGTCGGCGGTTGGGTGACCTTGGTGATGCATCGCCAGCACGGCAGCCGCCGTGCCAACCAGAATGCCGGCGGCCATCATGGCCGCCGCAATGTCCCTGCCCGCACCATGTGCGCGCAGCGCGCCGCAATCGC
The DNA here is from genome assembly GCA_023449855.1 of Pseudomonadota bacterium. Classification (GTDB taxonomy): domain Bacteria; phylum Pseudomonadota; class Alphaproteobacteria; order Rhizobiales; family Xanthobacteraceae; genus Tardiphaga. Next base: position 8,685 of record JAEXHR010000068.1, read on the forward strand.
TCCGTCCGTCGCAGCCGGCCCGTCTGCGGCGGACCAGCGCCACCCCGGGAAGTCCGGCCAGCAGTGCCAGCAGGCAGCAGATCACCATGCACCACTCCCGGTCAGGATTTCCCGCAGCAGTGTGCCGCTGGAGTGCCGGCGCCATCCGAACTCAGCACGCTGCGCCCGTTGCGCTCCGGCGCAATGTCGTTGGCGGGATTGGCGGCGAAGAAGCCGTTCGGCTTCAGCATGAAACCCGCATATTCCACCGGCATCACCGGGAAATCCTCGGGCTTGCAGACATGGGTGTGGCCGAATGAATGCCACAGCACGATATCGGTGTTCTCGATATTGCGGTTCTGTTCGATGTAGCGCGGCAGACCGTCGCCGCCGGCATGCACATTCGGATAGTCGCCGCTCGCATATTTCTCGGCGGGATCGTAGGGCGTCACCCAGACATGCTTGGTGGCGAAGCCGCCGCGCTTGCGGACGAAGCTGCCTTCCTGGGCCAGCATCACCGGGGTCGGAGTCACGATCAGCTTGTAGCCGACGGGATTGCCGACGCTGTTCTTGCTGTTCGGATTGATGACTTTCCAGTAGCGCCCGCTGGCACCGTCGGCGATGGCCGCCGCATCGCGCTCCCGCGACAGCGTCCTGCTCTTCAGGTCGAACGCATTGCCGTAGGGATTGTCGGTTCCCCACGGACGCTGGGCGAATTCATGTTCGGTGACGGTGTTGCCACCGCCATCGAGATCCATATGCATGCGCACATTGAAGAAATGCTGATGCGTCGGGCCGCCGAGATTGTCGTCGACCATGCCGCCCCAGGCATAGGTCTCACCGGGCATGACGGCCGCCGTCTGGATGATGCCGGTGAGTTTGGCTTCGAGCTGGATCGTGCCGTCCTGGTAGAGATACCAGTAGAAACCGTAATCGTAATTGCCGACGGTGGCGAAGAAGCTGATCACCAGACGGCGCGAGCGACGCACCTCGAACAGGCCGTTGCGGAACTCATAGTGCTTCCAGAGGATGCCGTAGTCCTCTTCATGCATGCAGACCGCATTCTTCATCTCGAACGGCTGGCCCTTCTCATCCGCCGCCGGAATGTTGAAATAATGGATATTGCCGAGACAGTCGCAACCAAGCTCGAGCGCATTGGCGAGCATGCCGAGACCGTATTCGCCGGCATCGAAGGCTGACTTCCAGTAGTGATTGGCCCTGGGGTCCGAATACGGTACCACCATCTCGGTGACGCTCGCGCGATGAATGATCGAGCGCTTGCGCTCCCCGTCCTGGTAAGCGAGCTGGTGCAGCACCAGTCCCTCGCGCGGCGTAAAGCCGACGCGGAAATTCCATTTCTGCCATTCCACATTCCAGCCATCGACCTTGAAGCTCGGCCCTTCCGGCTGCTCGATATTGAGCGGCTTGATATCCGTTCGTGGATTGGTGTTCTCGTGGGCGCCGTAATTGCGCTTTTTCTTCGGGATCGGGATCGTCTTCGGATCATCGAGCAGATCGACGACCTCCTGCTTGATCAGATCGACGACGGCGACGACGCCTTCCACCGGATGCGCATAGGCATTGTCCTTGATATCTTCGCGGAAGAAGGTCACCGCGCGTACGATGCGTCGTCCACGCTCGAAGTCCCGATCGAAAAAGCCCGACGAGAATGGATCGACCTGCGCCATCTCCATGTCCTTTTCGGACATGCCGCGACGACGCATCGCGGCACGCCAGCCCTCGTCTGCCTTGACGATCTGCTCGCAGAGTATGAATTCGGCGACCATCACCGGCGGCTGCCCATAGGGCGCCTCGGCATTCGGCAGCAGCTTCGTACTGACGATGCGCGCTGCCGTGACATCGACGACGAATTCGGTAGCGGCGCCGGTTTCGGGCTCGAGTGTCACGACGAAGGCCAGCCTCGGCAACGGCGTGCCACTGGCATGCGTGCGCAACTCCACCTTGCTCGGCTCCTCCAGCCGCACGACCGGAAAGCGGCATCGCGGCGTCACCTTGCCATTGGCCTTGACCAGATCGCACACCGTACCGATTTCCTCCAGCGTCAGCGGATCGAGCGGATGGACTGCGGCGAACACTGCACCATCCTGGATTTTCTGCACCACCGTCATAACGAAACTCCTGAAGCGCAACGCGCCATTGTATCCAGAGACTATTGAAGACGTTCGCGGCCCGGCGCCGCGGCGAACAGCGCCTTTGTGTAAGCGTGTTGGGGATTGGCAAAGATCTCCGCCGTCCAGCCGCTTTCGACGATCTCGCCGGATTTCATCACCATGATGCGATCGCAGAGTTCGCCGGCGACGCGCAGATCGTGTGTGATGAACAGCATCGCGAGACCGAGACGGCTGCGCAGGTCCGCAAACAGTTTCAACACCTGCGCCTGCACGGTGACGTCCAGCGCCGAAACCGCCTCGTCGGCGATCAGGATTTGCGGCTCCGAAGCCAGAGCGCGAGCGATACAGATCCGCTGCCGCTGGCCGCCGGAGAATTCATGCGGAAAGCGGTGCATCACATGCGGATCCATGCCGACCAGTTCGAGCAATGCCGCCACTTTCTCGCGCGCCACCTGCAGCGACGCGCCGAAATTCACGACACCCTCGATCATCGATTGCCCCACCGAAAGTCGCGGATTGAGAGAACGATACGGATCCTGGAACACGACCTGGACATAGCGTCGATGCGATCGCAGGGTTTCGTTGGACACCGACGCGATATCGGTACCGAGCAGATTGATCTCTCCCGAGGTCGGCTTCATTAAACGGGCCACGCAGCGTGCGAGAGTGGATTTGCCGGAACCGGACTCCCCGACCACGCCGAGAATTTCGCCGCGCCCGAGCGTGAAGCCGGCATCGCGCACCGCATGGGTGACACGTCCACGGCCGAACAGACCGCGATGACCATAGGTCATCTTCAATCCCTTCACCGCCAGAACGTCCGATGTCGGCTCGCGCGTCGGCTCGGCGATGTGAATGCCTTTCGGCACCGAATCGATCAGCAGCCGCGTATAGGTTTGCGCGGGATTGCCGAGGATGGCGCCGACACTGCCGCTCTCGACCACCGCGCCCTTCTGCATCACCACGACCTTGTCAGCGATATCGGCCACGACGCCGAAATCATGCGTGATGAACAGAACGCCGATATTCTTGCGCTTCACCAGATCCTTGATCAGCATCAGGATCTGCTTCTGGGTGGTGACGTCGAGCGCAGTGGTGGGCTCGTCCGCGATCAGCAGCACCGGCTCCAGCAGCATCGCCATGGCGATCATCACGCGCTGGCGCTGGCCGCCCGACAACTGGTGCGGATAGGCATGCATCATCTGCGCGGCATTGGGCATCAGCATGTCTTCCAGCGCCGCCAGCACCCGCTTGTTGACCTCGCTCTTGCTGGGCCGCACATCGGAGTGCCATTCGATCAGTTCGGCAAGCTGCTCGCGCACCGTCATTACGGGATTGAGCGCTGTCATCGGCTCCTGGAAGATCATGCCGATGCGGCTGCCGCGCAGCGCGCGCATGCGCGCATCCGGTGCGCCGACCAGCTCCTCGCCGAGCAACTTGATCGAACCGCCTACGGTCTTCAATCCGTCGGGCAGCAGCCCCATCACGCTGAAGGCCGTGACCGACTTGCCCGAGCCGGACTCTCCGACCACGCACACGATCTCGCCGCGCGGCACCGTGATATCGATATTCCCAATGATACGGCGCACATCCGCACCATTCGCGAGCCCAACCGTCAGACCTCTGACATCGAGAACAGCATCGGTCATTTGATGCCTCCGACCGATCGCGCCAGCCGCGGATCAAGCATGTCGCGCAAACCATCCCCGAGCCGATTGATGCCAAGCACGGTCAGCGCAATGCAGATGCCGGGAAACAGCATCAGGCCGGGTCTCACCTGAAAGTACAGGCGCGCATCGGACATCATATTGCCCCAGCTCGGTATCTCGTCGGGCATGCCGATGCCGAGGAAGGACAGCGAGGCCTCGATCAGGATCGCGGATGAGGCGATGTAGGTCGCCTGCACGATCAATGGCGCCAGGATATTCGGCACGATGTGCCGGAACATCAGCACCGGCAGCCGCGTGCCCATGCTGACCGCAGCCTCCACATAGGCTTCCTCGCGCACCGTCAAAACCACGCTGCGCACCATGCGGGCGACGCGCGGAATTTCCGGGATCGCGATGGCGATGCAGATGGTGGTGATGGAGGGGCCGAGACCACCGATCAATGCGATCGCCAGCAGGATAGCGGGGATCGCCATCATGCCATCCATCATGCGCATCAACACATTGTCGATCCAGCACACCATCCCGGCAATCAGGCCAAGCAGACTGCCCAGCATCACCGCGATGAACGCTACCGCCGCACCGACAATGAGCGATACCCGGCTGCCATAGACCAGCCGGCTCCAGATATCGCGGCCGAGATTATCGGTACCGAGCCAGTTCACCGCACTCGGCGGCCTTAACCGCAAGCGTGGCTTGATGGCAGCCGGATCGATCGTCCACAACATGCTGGCAAAGATCGCCATCAGCGCGAGCAATGCCAGAATGCAGAGGCCGAACAGTACCGTTCTGTTGCGCAGCAGCTTGCCGGCGAATGTACGGATGTTGACTGAGGATGCTGGCGTGGCGACCGTGATCACGCTCATTGCTGGCTGATCCTCGGGTCGAAGAACGAATAGCTGAGATCCACCAGCAGATTGATCGCCACATAGGCGCCGCCGAACACCACGATGACGCCCTGGATCACCGGATAGTCACGCGCCAGCACCGAATCCACCGTGAGACGACCGAGGCCGGGCAGATTGAACACGCTCTCGGTGACCACGACGCCACCGATCAACAAAGCGATGCCGATGCCGACGATGGAGACGATCGGCACTGCCGCATTGCGCAGTGCATGCTTGAACACCACGATCCGCTCCGGCAGCCCTTTCGCGCGGGCAGTGCGCACGAAATCCTCGGACAATACTTCCAGCATGCTGGTGCGGGCGACACGCGCGATCAGCGCGACATAAACGAGGCTGAGCGTCAGCGTCGGCAATGTCAGGTGCCAGAGAAACCGGCCAATCCCATCGCTCAACGGCGCATAGCCTTGCACCGGGAACAGTCCGGCCTGCATCGACAGAAGGTAGATCCAGAAGTAACCGATGGCGAAGGTCGGCACCGCGAAGCCCGTCACCGATGTCCACATCGCAAACCGGTCGAGCCACCCGCCGCGTCGCCATGCGGCGAGCACGCCGATCGGCACGCCGACCAATACCGAGAACACGATGGTTGTGATTGACACGGCCACTGTCGGGCCGACGCGCTGGGCGATCAGCGCCGTCACCGGCTGGCCGGACACGATCGAGGTGCCGAGATCCCCATGGAGCATGCGCCACAGCCAGTTCAGGAACTGCATCGCCAGCGGCTGGTCGAGGCCGAGTCGCGCGCGGATCGCCGCGATCGCCGCCGGATCGGCATTGTCGCCGGCGAGCTGCGCCACAGGATCGCCCGACGCGAAGCGCAGCAGCAGGAAGGCGATCAACGCCACCACCGCCAGCACGGGGATGACGGAGACCGTTCGTTTCAGGAGGACGCCGGCGACAGCCATCAGCTTACGCCGTCTTCTCGACGTTCCAGAACAGCGGCGCCGGCGCCCTGACGATGTCCTTGAGCGCCTTGCTGTGCGATACCGGTTGCCGGAACTGGCCGCCGGGAATGTGGGTCATGACTTCATAGGCCCGCTTCTGGATCGCCTCGGCCACCGTCTTCTGCGCTGCTGCCTCGGGCTCCAGCGCGAACTTGTTGCGTAGGCTTTCGATCTCGGCGTCCTCCGGCCAACCGAAGAAGCCGCCGGTCTTGCCGCGGGTATCGAGGACCGTGCTGGCGAGCGGATTCATCAGCTCCGTGGTCGTTGTGACCCAATGGGTCATCGACCAGCCGCCATTGGCGGTCGAATCCTGCTTGACTCGGCGCGCCAGCAACGAGCCCCAATCCATGGTCTGCACTTCGACATTCATGCCGATCGCACGGAGTTTTTGCGCGGTAACGGTGCTCGAACCGGACAGCAGGGGCGAGTCCGTGCCCTGCAGCATCACGACCTTCTCGCCTCTGTAGCCGCCCTTCTTGAGCAGATCCTTGGCGCGCGCGATGTCCGGCTTGGTGTTCCAGCCGATCTCGCTCGCCAGCGGCGTGGTGACGCCGAACATCGCGGCTGAAGCCTGGTAGTATTCGGGATTGCCCACCTGTGCGTCGAGCCAGTCGGCCTGGTCGCTCGCATACATCACGGCCTGGCGTATTTCCTGCTTGTTGAACGGCTCGGTGAGCCAGTTCATGCGCACCACCGACATGAAGCCGAGCGGATTGTAGTCGGCGACGGTGACGTCCTTCGCCGCGATCAGTGACGGCAGCATGTCGTGCGGAGCCGCTTCGAGGAAGTCGATTTCCTTGTTGATCAGCGCATTGGCCGCCGTCTGGAAGTCCGGCATGCTGATCCACTCGTAGCGGTCGATCTTCACGATCTTGCCGCCGGCGAGGCCGTCCGACGGTTCGTCGCGCGAGACATAGTCGGGATTGCGCTCATAGACGGCGCGGCTGCCCGGCCGGAATTCGGAAGTGATGAAGCGGAACGGACCGGAGCCGACGAATTCCGTGACCGGTTGTTCCGGCGGTTGCGCCGCGAGACGCGCCGGCATGATGAAGGGCATGATGCTGGACGGCTTGGCGAGCGTCTGCAGCACCTGGCCATAGGGCGACTTCAGCACGAGCTGGAAGGTGCGCTCATCGATCGGCTTGAGCTCGGCGACGAAGGTCATCATCCGCGCGCCCATGGTGTCGCGCTTGGCCCAGCGCTGCAGCGAAGGGATCACATCCGCAGACGTCACCGGCGCGCCATCGTGAAATTTCAATCCGGAGCGCAACTTGAACGTATAGGTCAGCTTGTCCGCGGATACCTCATAAGCATCGACCATCTGCGGGCGAATCTGGAACTTGGAGTCGGTCGAGAACAGCGTGTCGTAGATGTTCAGCGCGTGGTTGCGTCCGGTCCAGGCAGTGTTGATCACCGGATCGGTGGCACGCAGCGGCGCATGCATCACGGCGCGAATGACCTTGCCCGACTGCGCACGTGCAATACGCGGCATCATCCCCGCAGCGAAACCTGCAGCACCGGCCTTGAGCAACGAACGACGGCTGAAATCATTGAACATGACGATCTCCGGGCAATAAGGACTGAGTGCGAGAAAGACGATGTCGGGAAAGCTATCCGGCCAGATGCGCACCGATGGCCCTGAAGGCCGCGAGCCAGCGATGATCGATCGCGATGTCCATCGGATTGGGCTGTGCAGCTACCTTGACGATCACCGTATCGGTCGTCGGATCGACGTAGATCCACTGGCCATGGATGCCGACCGCCGCAAGATCGTTTCGCGCGGGATCGATCGTGTACCAGCAGGCGCGGTAGCGGCCATTCGGAAACACGAAAGCGAGATCGCCGTCCTGCCAAGCCTGTTCATTGCCATTGCGGTGGATGTCGTCGATCCATGCGCCCGGCACCACTTGCGTGCCGTTGGCGATTCCGCGCTGGCGGATCATCTCGCCGAACCGTGCGAGATCGCGCACCGTCGCGCAGATGCCGCCGGCGGAACGCGACGCGCCATGGGTATCCAGCGTGATATAGGCGTCGTCCTCCGCCCCCATCGGCGCCCAGATATTTTCGGAGAGGATCTGCGCATAGGGTTTGCCGCAGGCCTTCTCATAGACCCAGCCAAGCACATCCGTATTGGTTGAGACGTAATGAAAGACCTTGCCATGCGGCCCGCCATTCGGTCGCAACGTGGCGAGAAAGCTGCGCTGGTCGCCTTGCGCCGTACCATTCGGCAGCACGTCCCAGCCATTGCACAGACGATATTTGACGACGTCCCCTTCTGGATCGTCGTAGTCCTCGTCGAACTTGATGGCGACGGTCATGTCGAGCAAATCGCGAACCGTGCAGCCGCCATAGACCGACGCAGCCACGTCCGGAACGTAGTGCGTAACCGGCTTGTCGGGATCGAGTAGGCCGCGCTCGACCAGGACGCCGCCGAGCGTGCCGCAGATCGACTTGCTCACCGAACAGATCAGATGCGGCGTGTGCGGGGTCATACCCTCGCCGTACCATTCGGTGACGATCTTGCCGCGCTGCATCACGATAAGGCCATCGGCAAAGGTTTCGGCCAGTGTCTCGGCCAGCGTCGTCGGCTTCCCTTCCCCGTACGAGAACGCCAGGGCGCCGAGATCGCGAAATGCCGCCGGCAATGGACTCGGTGTCACACCGCGCCGGATATCGGCGGTCGGCAGCACCTGCCGGACATTGCGAAAACTCCACTGGCTGTAGGGATATTTACGCCAGTTGAACCGCGTCACGAGCGCCTCGGCGGAGGGCGGAGCGCCTTTCATGACGTCACTTGGTTTCATCGCGACCTCGCAGAACCATGTCCATGTTCGGCGTCGGCACTGACCCCGGACGCGCGATCATCGGCGAGCAGGCGAATTGACCGTTATCAAAAATCGGCAAATTCTTGAGCGCTCCGCGTGTGCACGCTCTGGCACATCGCTTGCAAACCGGAGCCATGACGTTTCAATCTTTGGCTGGTGCTGCCCAGGCAGCCGCCGTTCAGAGGGATGCATGTTGCTAAGCGCCTCGGATCATTGGCTGTTTGCCGCATCGAGCGACGATGTCGATGCACACTGCGCCAATCTCGGGCGGTGGCGGCTTGACTATGATCAGATCAGCGCCGGCGCGTTTCGCGGCAGTTTCACGGAGCTGCGGCTACCGGGTATCCAGGTCTTCCGTGAGACCACCAGCCAGCGGGTCCGCCAATACGGACATCTGGGCGTCGACAGTTTCGGCATCGCGCTCCCTTGGCGCGCCGGTGACATCAACTTCAACGGCGCCTGTATGTCGTCCGGCAATGTGATTGCCTGCTTCGATGCCGAAGTCGACATGTGCACACCGCCCGAATTCGAGCTCCGCGGCGTGGTGATGGACGCCCGGCTGCTGGAAGACACGCTGCGCGACCTGCAGATCGCGCTGCCCGAGGGCATCTGGCACCAGTTGCGGGAATTGCGTACGGATCCGATCGCCGCACGGCGCCTCCGTCACTCTCTCGAATATGTTCAGGAGATCATCGACGACAATCCGGGGATCCTCGACAATCCCGCAGCGCGGCAGCAGCTTGAGGACAATCTGCTCACCGAGGTCATCGATCTCCTGCCCAGCCTGGAGCCGTGCGACGACCTGCGCGGTGGCGGCGTCCGCAAACGGCTCGTCGACCGGGCCTGCGCCCTGATGCTGTCCGCACCGGAACAGCCGATGTCCATCCTCGACATCTGCAAGGGCGTCGGCGCCAGCCGCCGCAAGCTGAACTACTGTTTCCAGGACGTGCTCGGCAGCAACCCCATCCACTATCTGCGCGCCGTGCGCCTCAACCGCGTCCGGCGCGAACTCAAGCAATGCATGGATGAGCGGATCGGCGTCTACGATATCGCGGTGAAATGGGGCTTCTGGCATTTCAGCCAGTTTTCGCTCGATTACAAACGCCACTTCACCGAACTGCCGTCAGAAACACTGCGGCGAGCACGGCTCTCTCTGCAGTCGTAAGAGACGTCAATAGCGTGCCGGATGTCCGCTCTGCGCCAGGAACAATCCGGCTTTCATGCGGCCATCGTTTCAGACCGTCAAGGAACGCCCGCTCCGACAAATATGAGATAGGGTACCCGCATGTTTCATGCTGTGGTCACATCATGACTCTGCTGGAGCGGTCTCTTGCAAGGACGGTCGCTGCGACGCGATCGCGAACCACTTCGTAAGCGCCGGGTGCGACGATCGCCAGTCATAGGACGCAAAGCGGAAATCGAGATAGCCAAGTGCGCAGGCAATGGTGAGGCTGCCGACAGTGATGCGGTTACCGAACACAGCGACGGTGCTCTCCATCTGGTCGAGCGCTGCGGCGATCTTCGCCATCTGACCGTCGATCCATTCCTGCGACCTGATATCGTCGCTGCGGCAGGTGTTCTCATAGCGGATCAACAACGCAGCATCGAGCAAGCCATCGCCAAGCGCCTGTTCGGTAAGAACCCGCCACCGCTCCGGTCCACGCGGGAACAGCGCGCCGTGCCCAAGGTCGTCGAGATATTCGCAGATGACGCGGCTATCGAACAGCAATGTTCCGTCTGCGAGCTTGGCAGCCGGTACCTTGGCCAGCGGATTGAAGCCCGCGATTCGCGCATCGCGCTTAAGCGGATGCGCTGCACTGGGCAGTTTCACGATGCGCTCGGCGAGCCCGACTTCGATAGCGCAGGCCATCACCTTGCGGACGTAAGGCGAGGTCGGGGCGTAGAACAGTTCAATCTTGTCGGTCATGGCTTCTGATCCTCGGCATCGATCGCCGCCAGCGCAGCGCGTGCGACTTCGACGTCCTGCGCGCCGGTGCCAGATCCGACACCGACCGCGCCAATGCATTGCCCATCAATCACGATCGGCAATCCGCCTTCGAGATTGGTGAGCCTGCCGCCGCCGGCAATGGCCAGCTTGATTTCGTCGGCTGGATTCAGCCGCGAGGTCGGCTGGCGATGCGATGCGGCGGTGATCGCTTTCGACATCGAGGTTTCTCGCGACAGCATCTTGGCGCCGTCCATCCGGACGAAAGCCAACAGATTGCCGCCGTCGTCCACAATGGTGATGTTCTGTGGAACGCCGAGCGCTTCCGCCTTGGTCACGGCGCCAGCCAAAGCCTTGAGGGCGCCTTCGTGGGTCAATTTAAGAGAGGCTTTCGTTGTTGCCATGGCAATGCTCCGGTGTTGTTCGGCACCTCGTTGAACGTCGTCACCGATCAAGCGACGGGCAACAGCACAACCTTGCCGATGTTCTCATTGGCTTCCAGAATACGATGGGCCTGCGCGGCCTCGCCAAGCGGCAATGTCCGCCAGATCTGCGGGCGTACTTCCCCGGACGCGACCAGCGGCATGACCTCCGCGCGCAGTGCCGCCGCGATCGCAGACTTTTCGTCATCCGATTTCGGCCTTAGCGTTGACGATGTCAGATGCAGCCCCTTCCGCATCACCAGGCCGAGATCGATTGGCACCAGACCGCCTTCCATGAAGGACAGGCTGACATGCCGACCACCCGGCGCGAGCGCCTCGAGATTGCGCGCAACATAGGAGCCCCCGACGATATCCAGCACCACATCGACGCCGCGTCCGCCGCTGGCGTCGCGCGCGGCGGCCACAAAATCATCGGTCCGGTAGTTGATGGCGATCGCGCCGAGCGCCTCCACAGCTTTCTTCTTCGTATCGCTGCCAACGGTTGCGATCGGCGTTGCGCCGCGGGCAATCGCCATGCGGATCGCGATGATACCAATGCCGCTGGCACCGCCATGCACCAGCACGATCTCTCCTTTCGACAATCTGCCGCGCTCGAACAGATTGTGCCAGACGGTGAACAGCGCCTCGGGCAGTGCCCCCGCCTCCTCCATGCCGAGCCCCTCGGGGATCGCCAGGCAATGCGACGTCTTGGCGACGCAATAGCGCGCATAGCCGCCGCCCTTCACAAGCGCCATCACTGTCTGCCCCTGCAGTGCGACGTCGCCGCCGATCACACGGCCTGCGACTTCGAGGCCGAGCACATCGGTGACGCCCGGCGGCAGCGGCACTGCACCGCTGCGCTGCATCAGGTCCGGACGATTGACACCCGCTGCTGCCACCTCGATCAACACCTCGCCGAGGCCGGGCAC
>JAEXHR010000076.1 GCA_023449855.1 Pseudomonadota bacterium
CCCCCCCCCCCCCGCGCCGCGGGCCCCCAATTCGTGAAACGTCGCGGACGGATTGGCCGTCCGGACGGATCAGCCGTTGTAGGCGCCGGAAGCAACACGCGGAATGTCGGAACGGTCGAGGCCGATGTCGGACAGTTCACGATCGCTGAGCTGCGACAGCTCGGCAACGTTGCGCTGATAGTCACGGAAAGCCTGGATCATACGGATAAGCGAGAGCAGCATTTTCTTTCTCCTTCACAGTCTGCGATTCATCTCTTGAAGAGTGCATCGCTGTTGAAGTGAATATAGATGACCACTTCGCAGTGCAGCAGTTCAGATGTTGCGATGCAGCTAGGCGGTTTATGCATGCCTCGCGCAAGAACTGATTAACCTTTCGGCGCTGGGTGATGTTTGTCCGGGCAGGGTGCGTATCCGGACACCGGATCTGGGAGCATGAGGGTTAGTTAGTCGTTTAAATCACTGTTTTAAAGCGTTTCCAGCCCTCATGGCCAAAACATGATCCCGCCGTGGCCGCATGCTGGCGGCGCTCTTGGGGCCCTTAACGGCGACCCTCTAGACATGCGCGAATCGCATACGAACAATAGAAGTGAATTATTATTCACATTCGAGAGTGGCTTTCCGGGGTATGGATGTATGTCAGTTTGGTTCCGGCCGGCAGAATGATTTCCCGCTTTGTTCCGGCACCAGATGCGTCGTCTTTGCGTCGCCTAGATTGTCTTGCTGGCAACGGATCGCTGCAAACGTGTGGTGTTGCAAAAACTGAATGGTGTTCCGATTGGGAACTCGATCATGCACTGTCCCAACTTCGGGATGGTGCATGATCGAGCGGCGCCGGTTGCTCAGTCGCGGCGGCGTCCCTGGAACAGAGAGACGGGGAAGTCGGCCGCATAGCGCTTGGTCGGGCTTGGCGGCGGCATCATCGGCGGATTCGGATTGCGCTCCACCGCCTTGCGATAGAGATGCCAGCTGGCATGACCGAGCAGCGGGATTACCACGGCGAGGCCGAGAAAGAACGGCAGCGAGCCAAGCACGAGCAGCGCGGCAACGATGAAGCCCCACGTGGCCATCATCACCGGATTGCGCGCGACCACGCGCAGCGACGTGGTGATAGCGTCCATCACGCCCGCATGTCGATCGAGCATCAGCGGAAACGACACGGCGCTGATGCAGAGCGCGACAAGCGCGAACATCAGGCCGGTGCCGCAGCCGACGACGATGAGCTGCCAGCCTTGCGGCGTTGTCAGCACCTGCGACAGGAAGCTGGGAATCTCCGCAGCCGGGGCGTTGCCGAAGGTGGAGACATAGATCGCCTGCGCCGTTGCGATCCAGGTCAGGAACAGAACCAGCAGCGCGAGACCGAGCGCGAGCATGGCGCCGAAGGACGGTGATCGCGTCACGTCCAGCGCATGCCATGCCGATGCGTCCTCGCCGGCTTCGCGGCGACGGCTGAGCTCATAGAGCCCGATGGCCGCGAACGGGCCGAGCAGCGCGAAGCCGGCCGCGAGCGGAAACAGCAAGGGCAGGATCGAATAGCCGAGCACCGTGCGCGCGAGCACGATGCCGATCACCGGATAGATCAGGCAGAGCATGATGGCGTGGCTTGGCACCGCCTTGAAGTCATCCCAGCCGAGCCGCAGCGCATCGCCGAGGTCGGATGGGGTGAGGCTGTAGATTCGCGGCGCCACGCTGACGCTGTCGGCGTGGGCGATGCCGCTGGCATTGCCGGGATAGGAGAGGGCCATGGTCGTTGCTCCCTTCTGTGCGCAGCCTTCGCACGCGCCAAGAGCGCGGGAGCCGCTCGGAAACGATCACGATCAAGCCAGACGCGCATGCAAGGAGACTGGTTGCCGCGACCTGTGCCGCCATCCTAGCGCTGATGCGCAGGTGCCGTTTCTCACGCTTGGGTGAGGGTGCAGCGCGTGATAACGGTGCGTTGCAGTGCAGTCCGGCTTTTGCCGCAATTGGAACTGACTTTGAGCGAGTCTCGTTGTCTGTCGCCGGTGCCGCATTGGCAGCGGCGGCCGGCGGGGACATACTGCTATCGGGCGGTCATTCGCCCGTCACGTCTTGCGGCAATTCTTAAGGCCATCATCAAAGTCATTGGGAGCGACCAAATGAGCATTTTCGGTAAGATCATGAGCGCGATTTTCGGCAGCAGCGCCAGCGCTGCAGCTCCCGACGCTGCGCCCGCCGCCGGTGGCGCCGCGGCTCCGGCCGGAGGCGCAGCACCCGCAGCCACCGTGGATGTGGCGCCGATTCTCGATGCGGCTGTCAAAGCCAAGGGCGAGAAGCTGGAATGGCGCACCTCCATCGTCGATCTGATGAAGGCGCTGGATATCGACAGCAGCCTCAGCGCCCGCAAGGAGCTGGCCAAGGAACTCGGCTATACCGGCGACACCAATGACAGCGCCAGCATGAACATCTGGTTGCACAAGCAGGTGATGACCAAGTTCGCCGCCAATGGCGGCAAGCTGCCGGACGATCTCAAGCACTGATCGCAGCACCATCGCGAAACCAGAGGCCCGCGCTCGCGCGGGCCTTTTTGTTGTGGTATGCCAGTGGACAAGAAGCGCTCATCCAAGAGCCAATACTGGGAGGACCACCATGGATCTGATCGATCGCCGGACACTCGTCGCCGGCGGGGCCGCCGCGCTCACCGCAACTGCCATCGGCAGCGAGGCCGCGCAGGCGCAGGCCGGCCCCAAGAGCATTTTCAGGGTCGATACGGTGACCATTCCGATTGTCGGTGAGACCGACGTCTTCCCGGTTCGCCGCATCTATTGCATCGGCCGCAACTATGCAGCGCATTCGCGTGAGATGGGCTCCGACCCCACCCGCGAGCCGCCATTCTTCTTCCAGAAGCCGACCGACGCGATCCAGAATGTGAAGATCGGCGAGGTCGCCGATCATCCCTATCCGTCGCTGACGAAGAACTATCATTACGAGGTCGAGCTGGTCGCCGCGCTGAAATCCGGCGGCACCAATATTCCCGCCGAAAAGGCGCTCGACCATGTCTATGGCTACGCCCTTGGCCTCGACATGACCCGCCGCGACCTGCAGCGCGCCATGGGCGACGAGAAGAAGCCATGGGAGATCGGCAAGAGTTTTGATCATGCCGCCGTGATCGGCCCGATTCATCCGGTGGCGAAGACTGGGCACATGACCAAGGGCCCGATCTCGCTCGCGGTGAACGGCACCGTGAAGCAGAGCTCCGATCTCGACAAGATGATCTGGAGCGTTGCCGAACAGATCGCCAAACTGTCGGAAGCCTTCGAGCTGAAGGCCGGCGACATCATCTATTCCGGCACGCCGGAAAATGTCGGCCCGGTGGTGAAGGGCGACGTGCTGCTCTGCAAGCTGCAGGGCCTGCCGGACATGTCGATCAAGATCGTTTAAGGCGCGGCGCCAAACCATCAGTCGTCATTGCGAGCGCAGCGAAGCAATCCAGAAAGCCAAGTCGCAGAAGGCTGGATTGCTTCGTCGCTACGCTCCTCGCAATGACGAGGCGCTACGAGCCCACAATATCCGTATACTCGGGATGCCGCTCCAGATAGTCGACCACGAAAGAGCATCCCGCCACGACCTTGCGGCCGTCCGCACGGATCAATCCCAGCGCACCCTTGATCAATTCCGACGCGATGCCGCGGCCGCGCAGCGCGGGCGGCGTCTCCGTATGGGTGATGATCACGCGATCACCGGCGAGGCGATAATTGGCGAAGGCGATGCTGCCGTCGATCGCGAGTTCGAAACGGCTGGCGCTTGTGTTGTCGCGAACTGCGGAGGCGGCGAGGGTGTCGGTCATGTTGGCGTTCCGATCAGTCGTCAAGGCTCTGTCGGAAACGTAGACACGTGGATATGCGCAAGCAATGCGGCCCGATGCCGGTCAGACCCGCGGCGTCGTCAGGGCCACGGTGATGTCGTCCATGCGCGAAAACATGAAGTTCGGCGCGCGGGCGTTCAGCGCGGCTGCGCTCGTATAGCCCCACGACACCGCGCCGAAATCGACACCGGCCTCGCGGGCCGCATCGATGTCGCGGATTTCGTCCCCGATGGACAGTGTGTCATCCACCGAGACGCCAGTCAGTTCGAGGATGCGCTGGAATTTGGCGGTCTTGCCGAACAGGCCGGCGGCACATGCGAAATAGGAGACGCGGTCGTCGAGCGCGCCCAGCACCTGGCGCACATTGTCCTCGTTGTCCGAACTGACGACGCAGATGGTGACGCCTCGCGCCTTCAGCTCGTCGAACATGCGATCGACGCCGGGAAACAGCGCGATGCGGTCGATCTGCTCGGCCTTCATCTTGCGCATGTCGCGGATGATCAGCGGTATCCGCCATTTGGGCACGCCGAGCATCCGCACCAGCTCGCCGGCGCCGACGCTGCGCATCTCGTCGATGCGATCCTCGGTGACGCGCTGAAACCTGTGCTTGTCAGCCACCTGATTGATGACGCTGAGAAACCACGGAAAACTGTCGGACAGCGTTCCGTCCATGTCGAATATGGCAAGTTTGTAAGGCATGTCACCGAGAGGCGAGGCGGGAAATCTCCGCGAAACTGGTCATCAAAAGGCGGTGGAATCGAGGCCGCCGGCTGCGAGCAGCATGACCGGATTGGATGACGCCATCAAGTCGCGATGCCGCGACGAAAGGGTGCATGGACTGTCACTGTCGCCACCGATCTGGCTTATTCACCAATGACATCCCGTCAGTTGCCTGATATCCTTACCCGAAAGGTGCCTCATGTCGAATTTGCTTGAACGCATCACCATTGATTCTGAGTTGATGCACGGGCGGCCATGCATCCGTGGTTTGCGCATTACCGTTGCGGATGTTCTTTCACTGCTCTCGGCGGGAGAAACCCGCGAGCAGATATTGGCCGACTATCCTTATTTGGAAAATGCGGACATCGACGCTGCTTTAGCCTACGCTGCAAACCTCGCTGATCGGTCAATTATCGCAGCGGAGTAACTTTTGTGCTTCCTGGTCGATGCACAGCTTCCGCCCTCCCTTGCAGAAGCGTTGCGTGTGCAGGGGCACGATGCCATTCACGCGGTTGATCTCGATCTGTTGGCTGCCAGCGATACGATTGTCTGGGATCAGGCTATCGCGCATTCGGCAGCTCTGATGACAAAGGACCGTGACTTTACTTTGCTTCGAGCCGCCAGACGTAGAGGCCGGGCTATTGTTTGGATCCGCCTTGGTAACATGGGCAACAGAATGTTGATCGCAACTATCATGAACGCGCTCCCTAAAATTGTTTCAGCGATCGAGCGCGGTGACACGATCGTCGAACTTACGAATTAGCAGCGTCTTGTTCGATGACAGCGGAGGAGCAGATACGTCTACTCCGCCGCTTCGCCCGTCACCTTCCGCTTCTTCGGCTTCCCCGCTTTTGTCAGCACGGGCTTCAGGAACTGCCCCGTATAGCTCCGCGGTGCCTTGACGATATCTTCCGGCGGGCCCCAGGCGACGATTTCGCCGCCGCCGTCGCCGCCCTCGGGGCCGAGATCGATGACCCAGTCGGCGGTCTTGATGACTTCGAGATTATGCTCGATCACCACCACGGTGTTGCCTTGCTCCACCAGCTCATGCAGCACTTCGAGCAGTTTTGCGACGTCGTGGAAATGCAGGCCGGTGGTCGGTTCGTCCAAAATGTAGAGCGTGCGGCCGGTGGCGCGCTTGCTCAATTCCTTCGCCAGCTTCACACGCTGCGCTTCGCCGCCCGACAATGTCGTCGCCTGCTGACCGACATGGATGTAGTCGAGGCCGACGCGGTGCAGCGTCTTGAACGTCTCGCGGACGCGCGGCACCGCCTTGAAGAAGTCGGCGGCTTCCTCGACGGTCATGTCGAGCACGTCGGCGATGGACTTCCCCTTGAACAGGACTTCGAGCGTCTCGCGATTGTAGCGTTTTCCTTTGCAGGTATCGCAGGTGACATAGACGTCGGGCAAAAAGTGCATCTCGATCTTGATGACGCCGTCGCCCTGGCAGGCCTCGCAGCGACCGCCCTTGACGTTGAAGGAGAAGCGGCCGGCTTCATAGCCGCGCGCTTTCGATTCCGGCAGGCCGGCAAACCATTCGCGGATCGGCGTGAAGGCGCCGGTATAGGTCGCCGGATTGGAGCGCGGCGTGCGGCCGATGGGCGACTGGTCGATCTCGATGATCTTGTCGATATGCTCGAGGCCTTCGATGCGATCATGCGGCGCGGCGCCTTCGCTTGCGCCGTTGAGTTTTCGCGCGATGGCTTTGTAGAGTGTGTCGATCAGCAGCGTCGACTTGCCGCCGCCGGAGACGCCGGTGATGGCGGTGAACAGGCCGAGCGGCAGCTCCGCCGACACATTCTTCAGATTGTTGCCGCGCGCATTGATCACCTTGATGGTGCGGCGATGGTTCGGCGGCCGGCGTTCGGGCACCGGCACCGACATCTCGCCGGTGAGATATTTGCCGGTCAGCGACTTCGGATTCTTCATCACCTCCTGGGGCGTGCCCTGGGCGACGATATTGCCGCCATGTGTGCCGGCGCCGGGGCCGACGTCCACGACATAGTCTGCAGCGATGACCGCATCCTCGTCATGCTCGACCACGATCACAGTGTTGCCGAGATCGCGCAGCCGGCGCAGCGTATCCAGGAGGCGCGCATTGTCGCGCTGATGCAGGCCGATGGACGGCTCGTCCAGCACATAGAGCACGCCGGTGAGGCCGGAGCCGATCTGCGAGGCGAGGCGGATGCGCTGGCTCTCGCCGCCGGACAGCGTGCCGGAGGAGCGGGCGAGGGTGAGATAGTTCAGGCCGACATCGAGCAGGAAGGAGAGGCGCTCGCGGATCTCCTTCAGGATGCGGACGGCGATCTCGTTCTGCTGCTTGTTGAGCAGGCCGGGCACGGTCTCGAACCAGTCGCCGGCCTTGCGCACCGAGAGTTCGGAGATATTGCCGATATGCATGCCGCCGATCTTGACGCTGAGCGCTTCCGGCTTCAGGCGATAGCCGTTGCAGGCGTCGCAGGGCACGTCGGAAAAATACTTGCCGAGCTCCTCGCGCGCCCATTCGCTTTCGGTTTCGCGGAAACGGCGGTCGATATTGGTGACCACGCCCTCGAACGGCTTCTTGGTGTCGTATGAACGGACGCCGTCCTCGTAGGAGAACTTGATCTCGTCGTCGCCGGAGCCATGCAGCAGGACGCTCTGCGTCTTCTTCGGCAGGTCCTTCCATTTGGTGTCGAGCGTGAACTTGTAATGCTTGCCGAGCGCGGTGAGCGTCTGCAGGTAATAGGGCGATGACGACTTCGCCCAGGGCGCGATGGCGCCCTTGCGCAGCGTCAGCTCCTTGTCGGGAATGACGAGATCGGCATCGATGGTCTGCTCGATGCCGAGGCCGCCGCATTTCGGGCAGGCGCCGTAGGGATTGTTGAACGAGAACAGCCGCGGCTCGACTTCCGGAATGGTGAAGCCGGACACCGGGCAGGCGAACTTTTCCGAGAACAGGATGCGCTCGGCGCCTGTCTTGTCGTGGATTTTTGCGACCTTCTTCTTGCTGTCCTTGGCCGGCTCGTCAGCGGCGGCAGCGGGCGCATCAGCATATTCGATGACAGCGAGACCCTCGGCGAGCTTCAGCGCGGTCTCGAAACTTTCGGCAAGGCGCTGGCCGATATCCGGGCGCACCACGATGCGATCGACGACCACATCGATGTCATGCGGGAATTTCTTGTCGAGGGTCGGTGCTTCCGCGAGTTCGTGGAAGGCGCCGTCCACCTTCACGCGCTGAAAGCCCTTCTTGAGATATTCGGCGAATTCCTTGCGATATTCGCCCTTGCGGCCGCGCACCACGGGCGCCAGCAGATAGAGGCGCGTACCCTCCGGCATCGCCAGCACGCGGTCCACCATCATGGAGACGGTCTGGCTTTCGATCGGCAGGCCGGTGGCCGGCGAATAGGGGATGCCGACGCGCGCCCACAGCAGGCGCATATAGTCGTAGATCTCGGTGACGGTGCCGACCGTCGAACGCGGATTCTTCGACGTCGTCTTCTGCTCGATGGAGATGGCCGGCGACAGGCCGTCGATCTGGTCGACATCCGGCTTCTGCATCATCTCCAGGAACTGGCGGGCATAGGCGGAGAGCGACTCGACATAGCGGCGCTGGCCTTCGGCATAAATCGTATCGAAGGCGAGGGAGGACTTGCCGGAGCCGGACAGGCCGGTGAACACCACGAGCTTGTCGCGCGGGATGGTCAGGTCGATATTCTTGAGATTGTGCTCGCGCGCGCCGCGGATGGTGATGCTGCGCATATTCGCGGCAGCCTGTTGCCGCCTCGCCTTGATGACTTCATCCATCGCAATGCATTCCCCGGCACGCCGCGCGCGCCACATGCGGGCGCGTCTCGCCGGGGCACCGGGATCAACGCCGAATTGAGTATTGCTGGAACATAGGAAGAACGGCGCCGGATTTCCAGTGCTCGCTCCCCGATCTCCAACACTTTGTTGGCGATGGGGTTGCACGGAGGCGCGGGTTTGAGAAGGGCCGGGGACAAGGAAATGGAGCCAAAGAAAAAAGGCCGGCATCGCTGCCGGCCTTTCGAAGTTGGTCTTCTGGAAACTCAGTATTTGGCAACCACCGGACCGCCCCAGTTGAAGCGGTAGTTCAGGCCGGCCTTGACGGTGTGCTGGTCGTTCTTGGACGAACCATAGACAGCCGACAGAGCCGGGGTGTTGATCGTGGTGTTGCCGAAATCGTAGTACTGATACTCGACCTTGCCCGACCAGGTCTGGGTGAACAGGTATTCGAGGCCGGCGCCGACGGTGTAGCCGCTCGACTTGGTGGTGGTGTCGAAGCCCACGTTCACAGCCGGAGCTGCGACGAACAGGGTTTCGGTAGCGTCCTGATAAGCCCAACCGCCCTTCACGTAGAGCAGTGCCGGACCCCAAGTGTAGCCGATGCGGCCGGTAACCGAGGCCAGGCCCTTCTGGTTCAGGTTGTACGAGTAGCCCGTGCCGCCGAACACAACGGTCGTGTTGTTGTTGCCGACCCAGCTGTACTGGCCTTCAACACCGATCACCCAGTTCGGAGCGAACTGGTAGTCAGCGCCGATCTGCACGCCGCCGAGGAAGCGACCGTCGGAATTGTCCGAAGTGCCGCCAAAGCCGCTGTTGCCGTTGAAGGCGCCGCCGACGTGACCGCCGATGTAGAAGCCGGTCCAGTTGTAGATCGGGGCAGCGACATAAGCCGGAGCTTTGGTGTAGGGACGGGCGGCGAGGTCAGCGGCCGAAGCCGAGGCTGCGCCGAGAATGGCGAAAGCGGCAGAGGCCAGCAAAATCTTCTTCATAGGAGAACTCCCCAGTCGTCGGCTTCGTGCGAAGCCATTCCCCGGCGCGAGCGCCAAATTCATTCGATGACCGAAATATACGCGAGTCCGCTCAAAAAGCAGTCACCTGAAAGCCACACTCGCATACGTTGTTCGAGGCTTTCAGGTTTAACAAAAGGTAAGCAAGAACAGGCGGCTATGTCGGTTGTGCGACGGAACCGCGATCCGCGCCACGAGGCACCGACCTCCAGATGTGTCCGGTTACCGCCGCATCCGTGGCTGTGGTGAGGGCTTGAGAACATAAAGGGAACTTGCTAGGGTGGCTGACGCTAAGGTGACGTCGTGGTGGATAACCCGCTGTCTGGGGACGTCCGGCTCGTGTGGACCGTATAGGGTCGACCCCGGCAACGGTTGCGCGCAGTCCGACACTTTGTGGCGGGCTTTGATGTCGGCATCCGATCAGCAATTCAGATTCGAGAGTTAGGAGAGTGGCATGGCGGGTAGCGTCAATAAGGTGATTTTGGTCGGCAATCTCGGCAAGGATCCTGAAGTTCGCCGCATGCAGAACGGCAATCCGGTGGTCAATCTCACGGTGGCGACCTCGGATACCTGGCGCGACAAGGGCACGGGCGAGCGCAAGGAAAAGACCGAGTGGCATCGCGTGGTGATCTTCAGCGAAGGCCTCGCCAAGGTGGCGGAGCAGTATCTCAAGAAGGGCGCCAAGGTTTACATCGAAGGCGCGCTGCAGACCCGCAAATGGACGGACCAGTCCGGCGTCGAGAAGTATTCCACCGAAGTCGTGCTGCAGGGTTTCAACGCGACCCTGACCATGCTCGACGGCCGCAGTGGTGGTGGTTCGGGTGGCGGCGGCGGTTATGGCGGCGACGACATGGGCGGTGACTTCGGTGGCGGCCAGAGCTTTGGCGGCGGTCAGTCGAGCCCGCCGCAGCGCCGCGTCGCAGCCGCGCCGGCCGGTGGTCGCAGCGACATGGACGACGATATCCCGTTCTGATCGAACGTCTCAGTCTCCACATTTTCGAGCGCGCCACGTCCGATCGTGGCGCGCTTTCTTTTTGGGCGTTTGCCGTTCAGCGGGGGTCTCCGACTGCAACATCAGTCCGGACAAGTCTGCGCATTCATCATCTTTACAATGGAAAGATATGTGCGACTATAGGCTGACGCTGTCTCCTCAGTCTCGGGAAAAAAGCGATGTCGTTGCAGCCTCTGCTCGAATCCGCCGCGCCGATTCCGCTCCATGCCTTCGTGGCGATGGCGGCTTTTGTGATTGGCGTCATTCAGCTGATCGCGCCCAAGGGGATGCTATCGCATCGGATATTTGGCTGGATCTGGGTGCTGCTCCTCGCCGTCACGGCGATCAGCTCGTTCTGGATTCACGGCCATGGTTTGAGGCTGTGGCGCGGCTTCGGGCCGATCCATCTCCTGTCAGTCTTCGTGCCGATCATGCTCGTCATCGGCGTGATGCGCGCGCGTCGTCATCGCATTCGCGCGCATGCGATCACCATGGTGTCGATCTTCATCGGCGCGTTGGTGATCGCCGGCGTGTTTACGCTGGTCCCCGGACGCATCATGCATAACGTGGTGTTTGCCAGTCGGTAGCTGTTCAGCGCATCCATGGATACACCGTGCCATCGCGCAGTCTTTCGATGTTGCGATGAGCGGCGATGTATCCGACATCGGCACCGGTGATGCCGATATCCTTCAACTGTCGCTCGTTCATACGGAGCAGCGCGATACGCAGTCGATGACGTTGCTGCTGCTGCTGAAGCACGCGCCAGCCTCGCTTCAGCAGGCAGAGGGTACGCTGGAGTGCTGACGCCGGTTGTTCGGCAGCGTCCATATCCGGCAGTGCGAAGGCCGTGACGTTCTTTACAAATGTAATCGGAAGATCAGGAACGAGAGGCGCGGCAGCGCTTCCGATTTCGGGTAGGGGCGTCGAAGGTGGAGTTGGCATTGGCTTGCTCCTGCTGTTGCGCACGGCAGGAAAAGGCCAAACAAAAGGCCCCGTCCGATGCCGGCGGGGCCTGGTGAAAAGATCGCGTCGTTGAAGTCCTAGCGCACGAATCCTTTCACGGCCCAGCAGAGGCGGGCGTGTTTACGATTCATGATGCGCGAGAACATGGTCATTGAATTTTAGTACCACTGAAATCGGATGAAATCAATGGATGTATCGCGCTCGTCTACATCCTGAGCTCGGCCATCCCGGCTATTCCCTGTTCGGTGCTTTGTATGTGAGGGCTTGCACGTCCGGCCAGAGCGGACGGACGAGATCGAAGCTGTCACGCGTGCGGATATAGGCGGAGGCGCCGTGCATGCGGCCGACGAGATCGAGCGCCGCATGATCGACGCGCGGCCGCGCGGGATCGCCGGTCAGCACGTTTTCGGCATAGTGGGCGTGGAGAATTTCGCCGACGACCAGCAACTGGCCGGGGCCGGTGTCGAGCAGATGCGTCTGCCGGCACTCGAAGGCCACGGGCGACGCGGCGATGCGCGGCGGCCGGATTGCGAGGCTCGGCAGCGTTGTCAGGCCAGCCAGCGCCAGTTCATCGATATCGGGCGGCGCATCGATACAGGTGATGTTCATGGCTTCTGCCAGCGCGAATGGCACGAGGTTGATGACGAACTCGCCGGTGGCGCGAATATTCGCTGCGGTGTCCTTCGGATTGTCCGGCCGCGCCAGAACGCCGAATGCAATGACGGGCCGGTCGGCGCCGAACATATTGAAGAACGAGTAGGGGGCGGCATTGACCACGCCCTCACTGTCGCAGGTCACGACCCAGGCGATCGGACGCGGCATGATCGTGGATGCGAGCAGCCGATAGCGATCCGCACCAGGCATTGCTGCAAAATCGAAATGACGCGTCGTCGGCGTCGCTTCATTTTCTCGCGTGTTCAATGACAACATGACGTGTGGGAGGCTTGATAAACCTGCACTCACGGCATGATTGCCGTGAGTGCCTTGGTCGAGGGATCGAGCGCGATACGATCAGGCGCGGGTGATCTTCACGGTCTTCGGATCAAATCCCTTTTCGGCCGCTTCCTTGTCCACGGCGCTGGCGATCTTGGTGTCCACGAATTTCGAGACATCGGGCAGCTTCGGCAGCAGCTTGGCCTCGACGCCCCACTTGCCCAATGCTTCCATCTTGGCGATCTGCGCCGCAGACAGCGTGGCCTTGATGTCGGTGAAGGATTTTGCGCTCCACGCCGGATCGTAGCTCGATGCCTTCTGCAGCACCTCGACCGGAATGTTCTTTGCCGGCTCCAGCGAGCGGAACCAGCCATTGACCAGATCGTGGTTCTGGCTGGCGAAGAACAGCGCCTGCGAATTGGCGAGCAGGAAGCGCTTCAGCACGTCGGGCTTCTGCTGGAAAAACTTGTTGTTCGCCGATAGCGCGATCACCGGCGTCACGTTCTGCGAAACCACCTGCGCCGCGCCCGAGTTCTCGAAGAAGGACACGAACGGATCGTAGGTGAAGAAGGCGTCGATGCGCTGCGCGCCGACCGCATCCGCAAGTTCGGCCGGGCCGACATTGACGAAGGTCATGTCCTTGCCCGGCGTGAGCCCGGCCTTGATCATCGCTTCCTGCGCGTTCTGGAACGCGGTGATGCCGAAGGTGCCGTAGACCTGCTTGCCCTTGAGGCCCGCGATGTCGGTGATGCCCGATTTCTTGGTGGTGAGCACGGCAGAGCGGAACAGCGCCTGCGAAGCGACGGTCGTCACCGGTGCGCCGATCGCCATGGTGGTCACCGCCGCAAAGTCCGACAGCGTGCCGACATCGCTGGCGCCGGAGACGAGCGCCTCGGTGATCGCAGGCGATGCGGCAAGCTGGATCATCTCCATCTTCAGGCCGTTCCTGGCGGCGATGTCGGTGCGCATCAGCACATGGGCGATCTGGGCCGAGACGGTGGTGGTGTTGAACCAGCACATCTTGACCACGTCGCCTTCCTGCGCGCGCAGGATCGATGGCATGCCGAGGGGGAGAGTAGCGGCGGCGCCGAGCGCGAGTTGACCGAAGCGACGACGAGAGATCGTGGATGTCACAGTCTATTCTCCTTTTTGCCATTCAGGCTTCAGCGTCTCCCACAGGTCCTTGACCGTGGAGACAAACCAGGGATCGGATCGCATTTCGGCCGTGCGCGGCCGCGGCAGCGGCACCACGACCTCGTTGCGCACGCGGCCGGGGCGGGGGCTCATCACCACCACGCGGTCGGCGAGGAACACCGCTTCGTCGATGCCGTGGGTGACGAAGATCACCGTCTTGCCGGCTTCCGATGAAATGCGCGCGATCTCTTCCTGCAGCAGCACGCGCGTCTGCGCATCGAGTGCGCCGAACGGCTCGTCCATCAGGAGAATGTCCGGATCGGGCGCGAGCGCGCGGGCGATGGCGGCGCGCTGCTTCATGCCGCCCGACATCTGATGCGGGAACTTGTCTTCGAAGCCGGAGAGCTGCACTGTCTTGATCAGCGAACGCGCGATCTCGGCGCGCTCCGCTTTCGGCATGCCCTTGGCCTTGAGACCGAATTCGACATTCTGCTGCACCGTCATCCAGCCGAACAGCGCATAATCCTGAAACACCACGGTGCGCGAGGCGTCGGGCTTTGTGATCGGACGGCCGTTCTGGAGAATTTTGCCTGACGTCGCCGACTGGAAACCCGCAACGATATTCAGCAGCGTCGATTTTCCGCAGCCGGATGGGCCTAGCAGCGAGATGAATTCGCCGCGGCGGATTTTCAGCGAAACGCCGTCGAGGGCGACGACGGGCGTGTCCGACGTGCTGGAGTCATAGACCTTGCCGACATTGCTGATGTCGATTTGAATCTCGGACGCTTGTGCCGGAGCCGGGCGGTCGAGGAGAGCAGTGCTCGTGGTCATCGCTGGTCTCCTTAATTGCGCTCGGATGGCGCCCAGGCATTCACGCGCCGTTCGATCCGCTCGAGGATCGCGGACATCGCAAAGCCGACGAGGCCGATGGTGACCATGCCGGCCACCACATTGTTGATCTGGAACAGCATGCGCGATTGCTGGATCAGGTAGCCGAGGCCGGTCTGGGCCGCGATCAGCTCGGCGGTGACGACGCACATCCAGCCGACGCCGAGCGCGATGCGCAGGCCCGGCAGGATGATCGGCAGCGAAGCGGGGATCAGCACGTCGGTGAACAGCTGCCACGGCCTGGCGCCGAGACAGAGTGCGGCATTCATCTGGTTGCGATCGAGCCCGCGCACCGCGGTGTAGGTCGCGACGAAAGCCGGGAAGACGGCGCCGAGGAAGACGAGGAAGTAGGACGCGGCATCGCCGAGGCCGAACCAGAGAATGGTGATCGGAATCCAGGCCAGCGGCGGAATCGGACGCAGCGCTTCGACCACCGGCCGCACGAAGTCGGACACCGTTCGCCACCAGCCGCAGACCAGGCCGAGCACGAGGCCGACGATACAGGCGAGCGCGAAGCCGATCGCCACGCGCTGCAGGCTGGCGCCAAGATGCACCCACAGTGAGCCATCGAGTGCGAGCTGCCACAGCGCCTCCGCAACACCGACCGGCGAGGGCAGCAGGAAGCCATCGACGATGCCGAGGCCGGTGACGGCCTGCCAGAATGCGAAGAAAGCAGCGAGCCCGATCGCGGCGCGCACCGAGCGCCCTTTCAGCGCGCGCGAGAGACCTCCATGGCTTGGTTTGGCGACTTCGAGCGGCATCGGACCGGCATCGGCTTTCGCTTCCATGAATGGCTCCTCGTTGCAAAACGGATCGTTCGCTCCGGCGTTGGAGCTATCGAAAAGGCTAGGTATGTCGGAAATTTCCGTCAATGTTTGGTGCGAGCAAAGCTGATGATAAATCAGGCTAAATCCGCAATATCGATGCTGATATGCTGGCCACTTGCCGTCAAACTGGGCGAATTTCGTAGAGGTTGTGTCGGCTGAAACCGACGATTAGTCTCTGGCAACGGGATTGCGTTCGGTCATTTGAATCCCGTCAGGAGACGATGGTGGATATCGAAGAGAAGCTGGCCCGGATCGGCATCACGGGGACGCTCTACAAACTGTTCCTGACGGCGGTGCGCCTCGGCGGTGCGTCGGTGACGGAGGTTGCGGCGGAAGCGGGATTGCCGCGCACCACGGCGCATGATGCGCTTGCCAAGCTGGAGGCCGAGGGCCTCGTCAAGTTCGTCGATCAGGGCAAGCGCCGCTTCGTGGTCGCCCGGGATCCCGGCATTCTGCTGGAGCGCATCGAGGCACGCCGGCAGATGCTCGAAGATGTGATGCCGGTGCTGCGTTCGATGTATCACCACGAAAGTGGCCAGCCGAGCGTGCGCTTTCATCCCGGGCCCGAAGGCATCCGCACGGCGCTGTGGGATACGCTGTCTGGCGGGGACAAGGTGCTGCGTGCGACGTTGTCGATGAAGGAGCTGATGGCCGAACCCGGCCTCGAGGAGATGGAGCGCTATCTGCTCGAGCGGGCGCGGCGCGGCATCTGGCTGCGGGTGATCCGCTCGGTGGAGCGCGACATCGCGCCGATCTGGCCATCGAGCCAGGAGCATCGGCGCGAGCTCCGCTATGCGCCCGCCAATCACTCGCTGGCGATGACGTGCTTCGTCTATGGCAACAAGGTCTGCCTGATTTCGTCGGCGCGGGAGAGCTATGGCATGATCATCGACAGCGCCGAATTCGCCGCCTTCCAGGCCTCGCTGTTTGATGCCATGTGGAGCCTGAGCACACCGGATATTCAGCCGCCGATCTCGCCCGCCCGGGTGGCGGACTGACCATGATGGGCGAAATTGGCTGCCTCTGGTCTGCCGCCGTGCCGCCCCTGAAGTGCCGCAGGATTTCCGCGCTCTTCGTGCCGATCCGCGGTCTTGCGGCAGTCTTGTGGCTGGTGCTGTAACTGATTGAAAAACAAGGTGGAAAATAGCCGTTCGCTGGCGGCGTCGGGGTGGCTTGCGCTAGCGCTTTGCGCTATATGAGTCGCACCCGAATCTGACCGGAAACAACCTTGTCCGACAACGAAGACCAGAAGCCCGGGGAGCCGCCGGTTCCCTCGGATATCCGTCCCGTATCCATCCTCGACGAGATGAAACGCTCGTATCTCGATTACGCGATGAGCGTGATCGTGGCGCGCGCGCTGCCCGACGCACGCGACGGCCTCAAGCCCGTGCACCGGCGCATCCTCTATGCGATGTACGAGAACGGCTTCGAATACAACAAGCCGTTCCGCAAGTCGGCGCGCACCGTCGGCGACGTCATCGGTAAATATCATCCGCATGGCGACCAGTCGGTCTATGACGCGCTCGTCCGCATGGCGCAGGACTTTTCCATGCGTGTGCCGCTGATCGACGGCCAGGGCAATTTCGGCTCCATCGACGGCGACCAGCCGGCCGCGATGCGTTACACGGAATCGCGCCTCACCAAGATCGCGCAGACGCTGCTCGACGATATCGACAAGGACACCGTCGATTATCAGGACAACTACGACAGCTCCGAAAAAGAGCCGAAGGTCCTGCCGGCGAAGTTTCCGAACCTTCTGGTCAATGGCGGCGGCGGCATCGCCGTCGGCATGGCGACCAACATTCCGCCGCACAATCTCGGCGAATGCATCGACGCCTGCGTGGCGCTGATCGACGATCCTTCCCTCACCATCGACGATCTCAACAAGATCATTCTGGGGCCGGACTTCCCGACCGGCGGCATCATTCTCGGCCGCGCCGGCATCCGCACTGCCTATCACACCGGCCGTGGCTCCATCGTGATGCGCGGCAAGGTGTCGATCGAGCCGATCCGCAAGGATCGCGAGGCGATCATCATTTCCGAAGTGCCGTATCAGGTGAACAAGGCCACCATGGTCGAGCGCATCGCCGAGCTGGTACGCGAGAAGAAGATCGAAGGCATTTCCGATCTGCGCGACGAGTCCGACCGCGATGGCTATCGCGTGGTCGTCGAGCTGAAGCGCGACGCCGTGCCGGACATCGTGCTCAACCAACTCTACAAGTTCACGCCGCTGCAGACGAATTTCGGCGCCAACATGGTTGCGCTGGACAGCGGCCGTCCGCAGGTCTTCAACCTGAAGGACCTGCTGACGATCTTCGTCGGTTTCCGCGAACAGGTCGTCACCCGCCGCACTAAATTCCTGCTCAACAAGGCGCGCGACCGCGCACATATTTTGGTGGGCCTCGCGATCGCAGTCGCCAATATCGACGAGATCATTCGCGTGATCCGTACATCGCCGGATCCGACCACCGCGCGCGACATATTGATGGAACGCCGTTGGCCGGCGCGAGACGTTGCGGCGATGATCACGTTGATCGACGATCCGCGCCATCGTCTCGAAGAAGACGGCACCGCGCGCCTGTCGTTCGAGCAGGCCAAGGCCATTCTCGATCTGCGTCTGGCCCGCCTCACGGCCCTCGGCCGCGAGGAAATTTCCGACGAGCTCGACAAGCTCGCCATCGAGATCGCCGACTATCTCGACATCCTGCGTTCGCGTGCACGCGTGCAGGGCATCGTCAAGGACGAGCTCGGCGCGGTGAAATCCGAATTCGCGACGCCGCGCAAGACCGAGATCATCGAGCAGGAAGGCGAGGTCGAGGACGAGGACCTGATCCAGCGCGAGGACATGGTGGTGACGGTGTCGCATCATGGCTATGTGAAGCGCGTGCCGCTCTCGACCTATCGGGCGCAGCGCCGCGGCGGCAAGGGCCGCTCCGGCATGGCCACGCGTGACGAGGATTTCGTGTCGCGCCTGTTCGTGGCGTCCACGCATACGCCGGTGCTGTTCTTCTCGTCGCGCGGCCAGGTCTACAAGGAAAAGGTCTGGCGCCTGCCGATCGCGCCGCCGAACGGCCGCGGCAAGGCGATGATCAACATCCTGCCGCTGGAGCAGGGGGAGCGCATCACCACCATCATGCCGCTGCCCGAGGACGAGAGCACCTGGGAGACGCTGGACGTGATGTTCGCGACCACGGGCGGCAATGTCCGGCGCAACAAGCTGTCGGACTTCGTCGATGTCCGCCGTTCCGGCATCATCGCCATGAAGCTGGATGATGGCGAGGCCATCGTCGACGTGCAGATCGCCACCGAGCATGACGACGTGCTGCTGACCGCCGGCGGCGGCCAGTGCATCCGCTTCCCGGTCACCGACGTGCGCGTATTCCAGGGCCGCAGCTCCATGGGCGTGCGCGGCATTGCGCTCGCCGAAGGCGACAAGGTGATCTCGCTGTCGATCCTGCGCCATGTGGAGACGACCTCGGACGAACGCACAGCCTATCTCAAGATGCGCCGCGCGGTGGCGGGCGAGGCTGTGGCTGAAGAGCCGGCGGTCGAGGTCGAAGGTGAAGAGACGTCAGGCGCGGTGCAGCTGTCGCAGGAACGCTATGCGGAGCTTGGCGCGGCGGAGCAGGTGGTGCTCACCGTCTCTATCAACGGCTATGGCAAGCGCACCTCGTCCTACGAGTACCGCACCACCGGCCGCGGCGGGAAAGGCATCGTCGCCATGTCGGTGAACGAGCGCAACGGCAATCTGATCGCCTCCTTCCCGGTGGAAGACAGCGACCAGATCATGCTGGTCACCGACAAGGGCCAGCTGATCCGCTGCCCCGTCGAAGGCATCCGCGTCGCCGGCCGCTCGACCCAGGGCGTCATCGTGTTCAACACGGCAGATGACGAGCATGTGGTCTCGGTGGAGCATATTGGCGAGGCCGGCGAGGGCGAGGAGCCTGAAGCGGGCGGCGAGGCGCCGGTGGCGGAGGGCTGAGGCTCTTTGGACTGGTGCTGCTAGATGTGTATCAAAAGCCCGCGGTCATGCTGCGGGTTTTTTTGTTCGGGCGAGACACACGCCTCTTGCTCATGAGTGACGAGCGCACCTCGCTGGAAGCCGGGGTCGCCCCTTTTCCCTTCTCCGCTCGCAATGTTTTCGAAGTGACGGAAAGCGCTGGCAACAAGCTGTTTGGTCAGAGGCGCGGATCTCTATTCCTTATCGCCACTATCCATTTTGCGACAAAATAGCCCGGCCATCAGGCCGGGCTTGATGTTTTGAGCATCGCTGAGGAAGCTTACCAGCCCATGCCGCCGAACTTGTAGTTCAGACCGGCGCGGACGATGTGGCCATCGTTCTTGAAGCTTGAAATGTAGCCACCGGCGCCTGCGACACCTGGGACCAGTGCAACGGTGACATCGTTACGACCCAAATCGTAATAGAGGTATTCGGCCTTGACGGTCCAATTCCCTGTCCACGCATGTTCGATGCCGCCGCCGACAGCATAGCCTGTCTTGGTGTCACGGGTGCTTCCAGCGAACTGCACGACGTTCGCGGCGTTATTGAAAGCCGCCGAATTCTCGATACGGCCGTAGGCAAGACCGCCGGTGGCGTAGACCATGGTGCGATCCCAAGCGTAACCCACGCGACCACGCACCGTGCCGAAGTAGTCCATCCTTGATGACAGTGAATTGTTCAGCGGCGAGCCGCCCGCAGCACCTCCGAGCGCCGGAGGCAGAATGGTTACGAAGTTGGTTGTTGAGTTGACGTCGGTGTACGAGATATCGGCTTCGAGACCCCAGACCCAGGGGGAGCTGGCTTGCCAGTTCCAACCGATCTGACCACCGCCGATGAAGCCGTCACGATTCACTCCGACCGAAGGCGCGCGAGCGCCAGCAGCGACGTTCGCAATGTTGCCGGCCAGAATACCTGACGTATCAACTCCGGTGCGGTCGCCGAAGGTGTAGCCCGCATGAAGGCCGGCGTAGAACCCCGACCAGTTATAGATCGGTGCGACCACCGGCGCGGCCTTGGTGTACATGCGCGGTGCCATGTCTGCGGCGAAAGAAGTTCCAGTCAGCGCGAGCAGCGTGACCGAACCGAGTAGAACCTTCTTCATTTCCAGTCCCCTATGATTCCTAAGCTTTTCGGAAGCGTATGGACCATAGGTGTGCTGCCGACCTTCGAGTGTCACCGAAATAGCGCAGTCGCAGCTGCCCATATACTCACGACAACAATCACGGTATCTCGCGGTCGATTTTTCTTCCTATCGGTAAGCCGATCTTGTGCGTCACTTACGCACAGGGGAGGTCGAGGTTAAGGAACCTGCGCCTAGCGAGATGAGGTGCTGACTATTCGGAAGCGCGGAACCTATTTTGCGGACATCACTGCTGCATCTATTCTGGCCGTAATGCCAAGAGAGATTGAGGTCGAATGGATCAAGTTCTGGGAATCCTAGTCCGCATCATTCTCCACGTTATCATCCGGGCAACGGGAAGAAATGTGCTTGATCTCGTCGGTCTAGATGGATCCCGTTTCGCCTTGCTCGATCGAGGCTACGGATTCGCAGCCGCTCCCAACGCGTTCGTATCTGAACTCTCTACACTCACCGCCTTCGTCCTGAAGAACGGGCTCGGCTCCGGCGTCTCCGCATTGCCGCGGATCAGTTTGCGGCCGGCTTCCAGGCCGCCGATCAATTCCAGCTCGATGCGCTGTTCGTCGCGTTCGCGCACTTCCGCGATGGCTTCGCGGGCGGCGTCCTCGTCGAGGCCGAGGCCCGTCAACACGGCCTCGCTGAACAGTAGCGCGGACTCGAAGGTCTCGCGGATCTGGAAATCGACGCCGGCATGGATCAGGCGCAGCGAATGGCCGCGGTCGAAGGAGCGGACATAGAGTTTTGCTAGCGGGAATTCCGAGCGGCAGAGTTCGACGATCTTGTCGGCTGCTTCAGGCTTGTCGATGCAGACCAGGATCGCTTCGGCGGTGGCGGCGCCCGAGGCGTGCAGCACGTCGAGGCGGGTGCCGTCGCCGTAATGGACCTTGAAGCCGAAATTGCCGGCGGCGCGGATCATGTCCACATCGCTTTCGATCAGCGACAGTTCGATATTGCGCGCGAGCAGGGCCTGGGTCGCGACCTGCGCGAAGCGGCCGAAGCCGATGAACAGCACGCGGCCGCGCAGGCCGTCGGCCGGCTCGACGCCGTCCATGGAGACGGGGGCGGCGGAACGCATCTGCGCGTGGACCAGCAGCACGATGGGCGTCAGTGCCATGGACAGGATCACGATGGCGCTCATGACCGCGGAGGCGCGGGCATCGAAGATGCCGGCGGCGAGCGCTGCCGCATAGAGCACGAAGGCGAATTCGCCGCCTTGCGCGAACAGCGCGGCGCGGTGGCTGGCGGCGGCATGGTCCGACCTGGTCAGGCGCGCGATCACATAGATGCCGATCGCCTTGACGATCATGAAGGCGAGGACACCGCCCAGCACCATCATCCATTCGTCCATGACGATGCGCAGGTTCAGCGACATGCCCACGCTGAGGAAGAACAGGCCGAGCAGGATGCCGCGGAACGGCTCGATATCCGCCTCGAGCTGGTGCCGGAAATTGGATTCCGACAGCAGCACGCCGGCGAGGAAGGCGCCCATCGCCATCGACAGGCCGACGCTCTGCATGAACACGGCCGAGCCGAGCACGACGAGGAGTGCGGCGGCGGTGAGCACCTCGCGCGCGCCGGCGCGGGCGATGATGCGGAAGAACGGATCGAGCAGCCAGCGACCCGCGGCCAGCAGCGCCGCGAGGCCGGCGAGCGCGATGGCGACGCTCTGCCACATCGGCTTCGCATTCGCGGCTGCGGGGGCATCGGCCGCGCCCCAGATGGCGACCAGCGCCAGCAGCGGTACGATGGCGAGATCCTCCAGCAGCAGGATCGCGATGGCGCGCTGGCCTTCGGGCGAGGTGGTCTCGTCCTGCTCCTCCAGGAGCTGCATGATGACGGCCGTGGATGAGAGCACAAAACCCATGGCGCCGATCATGGCGACGGGGAATTTGAGCCCGGCGGCCATGCCGACCAGCGTGAGCAGGAAGCCGCAGGTGACGACCTGCGCGGCGCCGAGGCCAAAGATCTGCCGCCGCAGCTTCCACAGTTTCGACGGGCGCATCTCCAGCCCGATGATGAACAGGAACATGACGACGCCGAGTTCGGCGGTATGCAGCAGCGTCTCGGGATCGTTGAACAGGCCGAGGCCGAACGGCCCGACGGCAAGGCCGGCGGTGAGATAGCCGAGCACGGAGCCGAGCCCGAGGCGCTTGAACAGTGGCACTGCGACGGTAGCCGCACCCAGCAGGACGATTGCGTGTCCCAGATTGAAACCGGATGCGTCCGCCATGAAGCCTCTTTCGTTGATCGGCCGAACTGTTCGGTCCGGTCTGTCTTACATCTCGGTTGCATATGCCTGCGCGACGTGTCGCGGGCAAGGTGGGGCACTGTCGCGCCCGTGGCGTCGCGGCTAGGCGTGAGCCGCCCGTATGATCGGCGCGACCTCGGTGCCTAGAAGCTCGATCGAGCGCTTCATCGCAGCGGTCTCGAGCGAGGCGGTGCTCATCTGGAAGGTGATGCGGGATATGCCGCCAAGCGCTTCGCTGGCATGGCGCATCTTTGCAGCGACGGTGGCGGGCGCACCGATCAGATACGCGCCGCCGGGGCCTGCGGTGGCCTCGAATTGCGCGCGCGACGGCGGCGACCAGCCGCGCTCGCGGCCGATCTTCGTCGTCAGATGCGCCCAGCCGGGAAAGAAGGCATCCCTTGCCGCCTGATCGGTCTCGCCGACAAAGCCCATGGCATGGACGCCGACCTTGAGCGTGGCCGGATCATGCCCGGCATTCTTGCCGGCCTCGCGGTAGAGATCGACGAGCGGACGAAAACGCTCGAAGGTGCCTCCGATGATGGCGACCATCAGCGGGATGCCGAGTGCGCCGGCGCGCGCAAAGGATTCTGGCGTGCCGCCGACGCCGATCCATAAAGGCAGCCGTGCCTGATGCGGACGCGGATAGATGCCCTGGCCCTTGAGCTCGGCGCGGAAGCGGCCCTTCCAGACGAGATGCGTCCTCTCGTTGAGTTTCCGAAAGAGGTCGAGCTTCTCGACGAAGAGGTCGTCATAGTCGCGCGGGTCCATACCGAACAGCGGATAGGCCTCGCCGAACGAGCCGCGGCCGACAACGAGTTCGGCGCGGCCGTTGGAGATCAGATCGAGGGTGGCGAATTCCTGAAACACGCGCACGGGATCGGCGGCGCTCAGCACCGTCACCGCGCTGGTGAGACGGATCTGCCGGGTGCGCGCTGCGGCCGCGGCGAGAATGATGGCAGGGGCGGAATCGAGGAATTCGGCGCGGTGGTGTTCGCCGATGCCGAAGACGTCGAGGCCGACGCGGTCGGCAATCTCGACCTCATCGAGAAGGTCGCCCATGCGTTCGGTTGGCGACGGGAGTTTGCCCGTCGCCGGATCGGGGAGGATGGCTGCAAAACTGTCGATGCCGATTTCCATGGGAACTCCTTGGTTGCTTCGCCGATCAGGCCGCTGCTCGGCTAGAACCGGTAGGTCGCCATCATGCTGATCAAAGTGATGGTCTGTGCAGGTCCGGTGTCCGATATGAAACGCCCGGGTTCGAACGCGCTCAATGATGCCGACAGGTTGAGCTCGGCTGTAGCCTGCCAGGCCACGGAAAGCTCGACCTGATTTCCGATGAAGCGCGCATCGCTGCCTTTGCCGCTCCGCACGAGGTTTCCGGGAACTCCGTAGATCCCGTCGGCCGTGCTCTGTCGCCAGAAGGCGCCACCTGTGAACGAGACTGCGACATCCTTTCGCGGATAGACCGTGATCGACGGCCGGACCTGGATGAGGTTGCGCGGCCCGACCGGCGACAGCGCTCCGAAATATTTGCCCCTCGGAAACAGCGGATTGAACGTGCCGAGATCAAGATCGTTCGGGTTGTCGTCTCCCGAGATCACATCGCTCATGAACCGGACTTCGGGCTGCAGTGGCGCCTGCAGGAAACGATAGCCGAACTCACCGCCAATGCCCCATGCCGCCACGCGATGAGTTCCGAACGTTCCCCGCTGCAGGGCGCCTTCAAAATTCCAGAACCAAGCGCCGGTATCGCCGAAGATTCTCGTTCCGAACGTATGCGCTAGTTCCCTGCCACGACCTTGATCGAAAACCGCATCGTGATCCAGCAAACCGAGATAGTAGACATCGACACCGACCGATTTGTTCTCCCGCAGCCATTGCGTCGCATAGGCACCCCAGACAGACTTTTGGCGCGACGTACGATCATCGAAGTCGCCCGGAAGGTTGTCGACGGGACGCGCATACAGCAGAGTTAGCTGCCGATCCGTTTCGGTGACGATGGCGTCGAGGCCGTCAAAGGCCTGCGGGACATTGGGGCCGTAGCGGGTGTCGATGAAACGGCCTGCGCCCAGCGACATCAGCTTGCGTCCTGCCGACAGCCGCAGCCTGGTGCGGTCTCCGACATTCATTTCGATCTCGCCGAACGCCTGAAGGAGATCGGCGCCGGTCGTATCGACCGGACGCTCGGGCCGGCTGGTGCCTGTGATCGACGAGAGGATAGGCTGGGCGAAAAACCGCACATCTCCCGCGTGGAGGTCGGCATAGGGCATGAACCGGTGCCAGATATAACGATCATCCGGCGCCGATCCCCAATTGACATTGGCATAGCCTTCGTAGCGCGACCGGGCTTCCATGCCTGTCGAGAGATAAACCGATCCCTGCTGGTCCAGCGGAATGTATTTGAATGGCTCCGTCCAATGACCTGTCCGTTTCGATGGGTCAGCGAGATAGGACCAATCCTCGCGATATCGTTCATTTGTCAGCGTCGGTGCACGCTCGACATCGGTGCCGACTTGCGCCTGTGCGCATGCAGTCGTCACGGCGATCGCCGCCGCAAGAACGAAGCTCAACTTGATCATCAGGCGTTTTCATCGACGATGGTGGTCGGATCGTTGGACGGGACTGCGCGTTCCCGCTGCGCTCGGCCGTTGCCGTTGCGCTGAGGATGGACGGCGAGACCGCAATGAGCGGTGCTCGCACGGTCACGCCGTCGCTTGGCTCAGTTAGCTTTTCGGCACCGGCGTGTTGAGCAGTTGCTGCTCCCACACATAGGCGATGCCGGTGCCGCCGCCGTGCTGGATCATGATGTCCGTCACGCCTTGCACCGTCTCAAGCCGTGCCCAGTCGCGCTGCCATTCGCCGATCACCGCGAACCAGGTCATCATGTTGGCGCCGGCCCGGATCATGCGCTGGATCGCGACCTCATGGGCTTCGAGCGACATGCCGCCGGACGCGTCGGTGACGACCGTGACGTCCCAGCCCTCGCCGAGCGCCTGGATCGTGGGCATTGCGACGCAGACTTCGGTCCACAGGCCTGCGATGATGAGTTGCTTGCGACCCGTCGCCTTCACTGCGTTCACCACTTTCGGATCCTGCCAGGTGTTGACCCAGGTCCGGTCGATCACCTCCTGTCCGGGGAAGACATCGGTGATCTGCGGAAACAGCACGCCGCCACGCTCGATGAGCACGCTCGTCAAAATCGTGGGAACGCCGAACACCTTGGCGGCCTTGGCCAGACCCACCGTGTTGTTGATCACCGACTGTTGGTTGTGGCTGTTCAGAGCGGCCATCTGGAACGGCTGGTGGTCGATCAGAACGAGGACCGAGTCTTCGGGACGAAGAAGCGACGCAAGGCCATTACGAAAGGTCATGAATACATCCTCTGCTGCCGTTGTAAGTGAGACGGATCGGGAGACATGCGCCAACGGCGACGTTGTCTGAGGGCGTATTGCCGTTCTTGTCGGTAGTGCGATAGTGACCGCTCCTGCCAAGCTGTGTCGCAGAACGGGGAACGCCGAATTGGATATCGAAGATCTCAGGACGTTCGTGGAAGTCGCCGACGCGGGAGGCGTGTCATCTGCCGCACGCCGGCTTGGCGTCTCCAAGTCCATCGTTAGTCGGCAACTCGCCAGGCTTGAGGCGGAACTCGGTGCCCAGCTTCTGGCACGAACCACGCGCGGCGCTGCGCTCACCGAGGCCGGGGTCATATTTCGGGATCATGCGGCCCGCGCCTGCGCCGAAATGGACGCCGCACGGGAGCTGATCCTGCCTGACGGCGAACTTCGCGGCCGGTTGCGCATTGCGCTGCCTCTGACGTTCGGCGCAACGCATCTGGCGCCCGTGCTGGCGGAGATGGCGCGCCGTCATCCGCAGCTTCACATCCACACCGCCTATAGCGATCGCTTCGTCGATCTCATCGCGGAAGGTTTCGACTGCGCAATCCGGTTTGGCTATCTGCAGGATTCCAACCTGATCGCGCGCCATGTCGGGCCCATCTATGGAAGACTTGTCGCGAGTCCGGATTATATCAAAGCGCATGGTGCGCCGGAGAAGCCCGAGGACCTCACCGCCCATGAGGCCCTTATGCGAGGCACCGAAGCCTGGCAGTTCATGGATGGCGACAAGATCGTGACGGTTCGTCCGCAGGGGCGCTTCAAGGCCGACAACGCAACAGCGCTGGTGGCAGCGGCTTTGACAGGGCTCGGGATCGCCTGGCTGCCCCATGGTATCACCGACGACCATATTGCTTCCGGTGCGCTCGTTCCGCTGATGACACGCTATCCGTCACCGGTGGCAGGCATGTATGTCATCCGTCCACCAAGCCCGCATCCGGCGCGCAAGGTGAGGGTGCTCACCGATATGTTGGTCGCGTGTTTTGAAACGGTTCCGCCCCCTGTGTAGGCGGTTGCTGACGGCTCTGCTCGCCTCGGCAAGCGAAGAGTCGGTAGTGGAGGGTGGTGCGCTCAGCGCAGCATGACGTGTTGCTGCGTCATGATGTCACCCGGAGCGGTCGATGCGCGTTGTGACGCTTGCATAGCGGCGGATGGCGGTGACAGGATTTGTCCATGCTTGCCACCGTCCAATATCACGCTTGGCGGCGTGTGCGTGCTGCATACTACGCCTTCGGCCTTGCCCGGATGCCTTTCGGGAATGCGCTGGGACGCGCCGTGAGCGATTGGGAGATTGCGCAGGGTTTCGGTGACAGCCCGAAGGCAAAGGCCACCTGGGATGCCGAATATGGCGACGGGCGCTGGAACTATATCGGGCAACTTCACGAGAACAGCCGCTATTGGACGCTGATCGGCTATATGGACGCGTTCCGGCGCGGCGGCGAATATCTCGATGTCGGCTGCGGCGACGGCGTGCTGTTCGAGCGCTTCAAGGCACTTGGTTATCACCGCTATGTTGGGATCGATATTTCGGATGTCGCGATCGACAGGCTGCGCCACCACAATGACGCGCGCACCAGCTTCGCTCAGGCTGACGGCAATGTGTATGAGCCTGTCGGGCGTTTCGACGTGATCGTCCTCAACGAGTCGCTGTACTATCTCGACGATCCCATCCAGTCGCTCGACCGCTATGCGCAGTGGCTCAAGCCGGATGGCTGCATCATCGTGTCGACCTATACGGCGTCGCGGCGCTCGCTCGCGGTGCTGCGCGAGGCCAAGGGATCCTTCGCTGTCATCGACGAGGCGAAGACGACGCAGGGCGTCATGTCATGGCTTTGCACTGTGCTGAAGAAATCCCGGGCTGCAGCAGCTGCGCTCGTTGCAGGTGTGGCCACGGATGCCGGCAATCTTTTTGCCGTGATTCTGGCAATCTAGCGTCCGATCCATCTTCTCCGCAAATCGCGATGCGTTTCTCAAGAGCGTGCGCTAATGGGCGCGCGTTATCCTCTGCACGAATGTTCTGATGACGGGCGCTGCCAATATCACGATGGGCAGCATGATCAGCCATGACAGCGACCAGGCCGACAGCCAATGGATGAGAAAGGAGCGGTCCTGCCAGAACGCCGCGCTCGCGACGGCAGACGATACGCCGCTGGTGAGTCCGGACTGGATCACACCGAACGTCAAGTGACTGTGTCGGGCCGGTATCAGTGTCATTCAATGTCCTCCGATAGGGGAGGACAAGGCAATAAACCTGCCAAATCAGAATCTGGCATTTGTCAGAGCCTGATTTTATCCGAGAAACGGATTCTGGCGACCGAGGTGGGCTGGGTATGGCGCACGACCTCCGCGATCCATTCCAGGGAGGTTAGTATGCTCGTTCTAAAAGTGCGATCTGAAGTGTAGTTCAGCTGATCGACATGCGATCGAGGTGTTCGGCATCTGCGATCGTTTCTTCGTTCTCCGCGAGCTGAATCCAGGAGAGCGCCTGGTGCAGCAGACGCATCATTTCAGCGTCCTCAATCGCCTTCATTGCAGAGAGCCCCACCTCTGCTGCGCGCTGACGATACTCAAACGATAGTTTGGTGCATCGTTTGCTCACAATCCCGGCTCCAGTCGGATCTTGGCGTCGCCCGTCATTTGCAGGCTATCAGAACGCGTTGCCGAGGCCATTCACATCATCAAGAAAACAGTGCTTAGAAACATCATTCGACAAAAGCGGTACGATGGGACCCGGGGAAATTCCTGTCTGACGGAAGGCATGGACTGCTGAGGTTGTTGCGGTGAACTTTTCTCTTCCTGAAGTTGAAGAGCAGTTTGGCTCACGCCCGCTGCTGAGAGTCCGCGAATGAGTCGCTTACCTGTTCACTTGTAAAGTTGTTGTCAGCCTTGCCGTTCAAGGTCTGCGACGGAAGAGGCATCCAGCGGCGGGATTGCCGCGAACGGATTCAAGGCGCAATGATTCAGAGCGTGCCTCTGCGGTAGCGCGATCGACTGCGCGGCGGAGT
Source organism: Pseudomonadota bacterium (assembly GCA_023449855.1). Lineage (GTDB taxonomy): Bacteria > Pseudomonadota > Alphaproteobacteria > Rhizobiales > Xanthobacteraceae > Tardiphaga. The sequence goes on from JAEXHR010000076.1 coordinate 28,853, forward strand.
TTCCCTGCGGATTGCTACCGCACAGAGGGTCGTCAGTCCGGCGCGACGGACGTCGTGAATGGCTTGGGGC